>NZ_JAVROT010000595.1:0-53274 GCF_032162605.1 Mycobacterium sp.
GCCGGGCTCACGCTCCGGCATGGGCGCGGACACCTGTTCCGCGCGGCGTACGAGGGAATCGGCTTCGGCATCAGGCAGATCCTGGAGAAGTTCGACGACGCGCACACCGGCAACCGCACCGTCGCGGTCGGCGGCGGCCTGCGCAGCCCGGTCTGGGCGCAGGCGGTCAGCGACATCACCGGACGCACGCAACTGGTTCCCGAGCAGGCGATCGGCGCCAGCTACGGTGACGCCCTGATGGCAGCCATCGGTGTGAAATTAGTTGCACCGGAGACGGATTGGGCAAGAATCGCCCACGAGATCACGCCTGACCCTGCGAACCGCGCGCTCTACGACGAGCTGTACGGCGTATGGCGCGAGCTGTATCCGGCGACCAGGGACCTGGTGCACGAGCTTGGTGAGATTGGCGAACGGGACGCTCCGCCCACCGGCTGACCGCGCGTCACTCCTCGTTCAGCGCCGGGCTGCCCAGGATCTCGGTGGCGGTGGCGGGGTCCGTGACGAGGTGGTTGAAGTATCCGCCGCGGGCGCCCGCGATGACCGAGTCGACCTTCTCCTTGCCGACGGCGACCGCGATCGTCACCGGAATGTGGCGCAGCGCATCGAGTTCGATGGCGATCAGCCGTTCGCCGTCCTCGAAGTCGACCGGCATCCCCGTACGGTCGAAGAACCTCGAGCACACGTCACCGACCGCGGCACGCAGGGACGTCGAACCGGTCGGGACGAACCGCGGGATGTCCAAGCGGGTGAGCGGGGGCGCTCCGACACCCATCAGTGCGCATCTCGCGTGCGGCCAGAGATGCAGCACGCGTTGGATGCTCGGGTCCTTCAGTAGGGACTGGTACAGCTCGACGCCGGGCAGCGCAGGCGCGAACAGATAGTTCGCCCGTCCACCGACGCGGTTGGCGACCAGCCTGGTGATCTCGTTGGTCTGATACCACTCCTCCGGCTGATCGTTGCCGCCGACCGTGGGGGCGACGATCACCCCTGGCAGCTGCGTCAGCTCGAACTGCGCGACCTCGTACACCGTGCGCCCAGAGGACACCAGGAGGACGTCCCCGGGCAGAAGACCGGCCTCGCTGAGGGCGCGACCGACGGCGGGGGCCAACGCGCGGCCCATCACGTCGACGAAGGTGCGGCCGGGGCTGGGTGCAGGTAGCTGCGGGCTGAGGTACACCGACGTCAGGCTCAGGGCTCGGGCCAGCCGGTCGGCGAGGTCGCCGGGTAGCGCCTCGGCGGGGGGCACCACTTCGATGCGGACGATTCCCTGCCGTTTCGCCTCGGCCAGCAGTCTGCTGACGGTGGCGCGGCTGGTGCCGAGTCGTTCGGCGACCTCGGCCTGAGTGGCCTCGTCCTCGTAGTACAGCCTTGCCGCGGTATAGAGCAACGACGCCGGAAAGTGGCTGCCCTCAACCTCTTGAGGGGCGCCGTCTTGAGGGGCGCCGTCTAGAGGGGCGCCGTCTAGAGGGGCGCCGTCTTGAGGGGCGCCGTCGCCGAGCTGATTCGGCGGCGTGTGCGGGGCCGACCGGGGCATAGGGGCGAGTATGTCATTGAAAATAATCCTGCACATGTGTTCTGGAGAGAGTTTCACTGAACATTCGTTCTGGACAAATGTGCAACGCCTTCGCTACGGTGACCGGAGCCACAGGTGAAGGAGCAACGTGATGAGTGAGCAGATTCCGGAGAAGATGCAGGCAGTGGTCTGTCACGGACCCAATGACTACCGCCTAGAAGAGGTGGCCGTTCCCCAGCGCAAGCCCGGCGAGGCGCTGATCCGGGTGGAGGCGGTCGGCATCTGCGCCAGCGACCTGAAGTGCTACCACGGGGCCGCCAAGTTCTGGGGTGACGAGAACCGCCCGGCGTGGACCGAGACCATGGTCATCCCCGGCCATGAATTCGTCGGCCGCGTAGTCGAACTCGACGACGCGGCGGCCAGCCGATGGGACATCGCCGTCGGTGACAGGGTCACGTCCGAGCAGATCGTGCCCTGCTGGGAGTGCCGCTACTGCAAGCGCGGTCAGTACCACATGTGCCAGCCGCACGATCTCTACGGCTTCAAGCGCCGGACCCCCGGCGCCATGGCCAGCTTCATGACCTATCCGGTGGAAGCCTTGGTGCACAAGATTTCCGGAGACATTCCCCCCGCGCACGCGGCGTTCGTCGAACCGCTGTCCTGCTCGCTGCACGCCGTCGAGCGGGCCCAGATCACGTTCGAGGACACCGTTGTGGTGGCAGGCTGCGGACCCATCGGCCTCGGCATGATCGCCGGGGCCCGCGCGAAGAATCCGATGCACGTCATTGCGCTGGACATGGAGCCGGAGAAGCTCGAGATCGCCAAGAAGTGTGGCGCCGACATCACCATCAACATCGCCGAGAAAGACGTCGAGAAGATCGTCAAGGACCTCACCGACGGGTACGGCGCCGACGTCTACCTGGAGGGCACGGGACACCCGTCGGCAGTGCCGCAAGGTCTGAACTCATTGCGCAAGCTGGGCCGCTACGTCGAGTACGGCGTCTTCGGCAGTGACGTGACGGTGGACTGGAGCATCATCAGCGACGACAAGGAACTCGACGTCCTCGGTGCCCATCTCGGCCCGTACTGCTGGCCTGCCGCCATCAAGATGATCGAGTCCGGCGTTCTGCCGTTGGACGAGATCTGCACACACCAACTTCCGCTGAGCGAGTTCCAGAAGGGACTCGACCTAGTCGGCAGCGGCAAGGAGTCGGTCAAGGTCTCCCTGATTCCGGCCTGACCCCAACCGATCTAAGGACGTCTCGAGATGAGCGATCGACTTTCCCGTCAGGGTCCGCAGCTGTCGCGGCGGAACATGTTGGCGGCGTTGGGAATGGCCGGGGTGGCGGCCGCGAGCCTGCCGGTGCTGAGTGCGTGCGGTGTCGGCGGCAAGGCAGGCGCCCCAAACGGCGCGGGAGAGGTGAGCGGCGGGTTCGACTGGAAGAAGGCGTCCGGCTCGACCATCAACATCCTGCAGACGCCGCACCCATATCAGCTGTCCTATCAGCCGCTGCTGCAGGAGTTCTCGGAACTGACCGGGATCACGGTCAACGTCGACCTGGTGCCCGAGGCCGACTACTTCACCAAGCTCAACACCGAACTTGCCGGCGGCTCGGGAAAGCACGACGCATTCATGCTCGGCGCATACTTCATCTGGCAGTACGGGCCGCCCGGGTGGATCGAGGACCTCAACCCGTGGTTGCAGAACACGTCGGCGACCAACGCCGAGTACGACTTCGAGGACATCTTCGATGGTCTGCGCACCTCGACGCGCTGGGACTTCACGCTCGGCCAGCCGCTGGGCACCGGCGGCCAGTGGGCGATCCCGTGGGGCTTCGAGAACAACGTTGTCGCCTACAACAAGAGGATCTTCGACGAGAAGGGCATCACGAAATTGCCCGACCGCCTCGACGACTTCATCCAGCTGGCCGTCGACCTGACCGACCGCTCGCAGAATCGCTACGGCATCTCCACCCGCGGCTCGAAGTCCTGGGCGACCATCCATCCCGGTTTCATGACGCAGTACACCCGCGAAGGCGCGGTCGACTATACGTTCAACGGCTCCGAGCTGATCGCCGAGATGGACAGCGACAAGGCGATCACCTTCACCAAGAAGTGGATCGACATGCAGCACCGGGCCGGGCCGACGTCCTGGACCACGTACGACTATCCCAACGCCACCGGCGATCTCGGCGACGGCAAGGCGATGATGGTGTTCGACGCCGACAGCGCGACTTATCCCAAGAACAAGCCCGGCGCCAGCAAGGAAGCGGGAAACCTCGCGTGGTATCCCGGACCTGCCGGGCCCGATGGCAACTACAAGACCAACCTGTGGACCTGGAGCTGGGCGATGAGTGCCAATTCGCGCAACAAACTCCCGGCGTGGCTGTTCATCCAGTGGGCCACCGGCAAGGAATCGATGAACAAGGCCGTCGAGGGCGGCACCTACGCCGATCCGGTGCGAAAGTCGGTGTTCGACACCACGTTCAAGCGGATCGCCGCGGACCAGTACGGCTACCTCGAGACATTCGAGACCGTCATCGGCGAGTCGAAGATCCAGTTCACCCCGCAGAAGGCCTTCTTCGACACCACTCAGAACTGGGCAGTCGCGCTACAGGACATCTACGGCGGCGACGATGCGGCATCCCGCCTGCGCAGTCTGGCGAAGACCAATACCTCCAAGGTCAACCTCTAGGGAGTTGCGGCAACGATGACGACACAAACCCCCAAGGCACCACCCACTTCGCCGCAGCATCCGGCCAAGGCGGCGGGACGCGCATTCCCCGAGGTGCCCACGTGGCGCCGCAAGCTCCGGCCGTACTTGCTGTCGATTCCCGCCCTGGTGATCGTCATCGGGATCCTCTACCCCTTCGTGGTCGGCGCGTACTACGCCTTCCTCAACTACGCGGCGGTCAACCCCGACCCGCACTTCGTGTGGTTCGACAACTTCAAGTCGGTTCTCGGCGACCAGGTCTTCTGGCAGAGCGTCAAGGTCACCGCGATCTTCGCGGTGGCGGCGACCGCCATCGAGACGGTGCTCGGCGTGGGGCTTGCCCTGTTGCTCAACCGCTCCAGCATCATCGGAAAGATCTTCGAGAAGGTGCTGATCCTGCCCCTGATGATCGCGCCAGTGATCGCGGGCGTGATGTGGAAGCTGATGTTCAACCCGCAGTTCGGTATTCTGAATCACGTTCTGGGGCTTGGCAATACCTTCGACTGGTTGTCCAGCACCAACGCGCTGTTCTCGGTGGTGCTCGTCGACCTGTGGATCTTCACGCCGTTCGTCGCGATCCTGGTGCTGGCGGGCATGCGATCACTGCCCAAAGAGCCGTTCGAGGCGTCCGAGGTCGACGGGGCGAACTGGTTCTACATGTTCCGCAAGTTGATGCTGCCGATGCTGTGGCCCTACATCCTGGTGGCCGTCATCTTCCGGTTCATGGACAACCTGAAGGTCTTCGATCACATCTACGTGCTCACCGCAGGCGGGCCGGGTGTGGCCACCCGAACGCTGCAGATCGGCGCGTTCGAGGACTCGATCATCAACCTCAACTACTCCCGCGGCAGCACCTACATGCTGCTGCTCTGGATCATCGTGTTCATCACCGCGCGCTATCTGGTCAGCGTGCTCGGAAAGGCGCAGCGTCGTGCTGCGGGAGCGGAGTCCTAACTCATGGCACTCACCAAGTTCAGGCCGACGCGCAGTGAACTCCTTCCTGGCCAGAAGCGGCTCGGCGTCGGATCGGTGGTCGCCGACATCGGCCTGATCGGCTGGTTCGTCTTCTCGCTGTTCCCCATCGCGTGGATGGTGATCCTGGCGCTGAAGAACGCCGAGGAGCAGACGACCACCTACTTCCAGTTCAGCCCGACGTGGTCGAACTTCGCAACGGTGCTGTCCGACAAGGGCACTCAGATGACGAGCGTCGACTTCAAGGCATCGCTGCTGACCAGCCTGCTCAACTGCGGTGGTGCCGTGATCGTGTCACTGGTGATCGGCATTCCCGCCGCGTACGCCGCGGGTCGCTGGAAGTACAAGGGGTCCAACGACCTGATGTTCCAGATGCTGTCATTCCGGTTCGCCCCGGAGTTGATGGTGATCGTGCCCCTGTTCGTCATCTACAACCAGATCGGCTTGTTCGACACCAAGGTCGGCATGATCTGGGTGCTGCAGCTGGTCACCATGCCGCTGGTGGTATGGATCCTTCGCTCGTACTTCGAGGACCTGCCCGATGACCTGGAGCAGGCCGCCCTTCTCGACGGATACACGCGCACGCGGGCGTTCGTCATGGTGGCGCTGCCGATCGTCCGCCCCGGCATCGCCGCCGCGGCTCTGCTGGCGTTCATCTTCGCCTGGAACAACTACGTCTTCCCGCTGATCCTGGCTGACAGCAACGCGGGCACCGTCACGGTCGCCATCACCAAGTTCCTCGGCGGCGGCGGGCAGGCGTACTACAACCTGACCGCGGCGGCGGCGATCATCGCGGCGCTGCCGCCACTCATATTGGCACTCACCATCCAGAGATACCTGGTGCGGGGTCTATCCTTTGGGGCGGTGAAAGGCTGATGGCCACCGTATCGCTCAAGGGCCTGTCCAAGTCCTACGGAAAGACCAGGGCGGTGAGTGGCCTGACGGTCGACATCGCCGACGGCGAGTTCTTCGTCATCCTCGGGCCCAGTGGCGCTGGCAAGACGACGACGCTGAAATCCGTTGCCGGCCTCGTCGACATCGACAGCGGGTCCGTGACGATCGGAAGCAACGACGTCACTCTCGTCGAGCCCTATCACCGCAACGTCGCGATGGCGTTCGAGAGCTACGCGCTGTACCCACAGAAGACCGTCAGCGAGAACCTGGCGTCGCCATTGAAATCGGGGAGGACGGGCCGCTACAGCGATTCGCAACGGAAGGAGCGGATCGACCAGGTGACGACCACACTCGGAATCAACCACCTGCTCAAGCGCTTTCCACGTGAGCTGTCCAACGGGCAGCGCCAGCGGGTGGCGCTGGGCCGGGTGTTGGTGCGGCCTGCCGACATCTACTTGCTCGACGAGCCGCTGAGCCATCTCGACGCCAAACTGCGGGCGGCGATGCGCGCCGAACTCAAGCAGCTGGGCGCGATGTCGAAGACCACCACCGTCTATGTCACCCACGACTACCAGGAGGCACTGGCTCTCGGCGATCGCATCGCCGTGATGCGGGAGGGTTCGCTGGTCCAGATCGGCACGCCCGAGGAGATTTGGCGTCGGCCCGCGGACACGTTCGTGGCAAGAGCCCTCGGGCAGCCGGAGATCAACCTCTTCGACGGCGAGGTCGAGGACGGCCGGATCCGACTGGGTGACGGTTCGTTCGGCGTGCCGGTGCCCGCAGGTTTGAACCTCAGAGGTGGCGACCGCGTCCGGGTCGGCCTGCGGCCGTGCGACGTTCACGTCGTCGGTGACGGGTCTGCCGGGGCGGCGAGGCTCTCGGGCACGGTGACCCTCGCCGAGCGACTGGGCCGCAACGTCGAGCTGACGGTCGACGTCGGAGGCGAGCAGTTGATCGTGCTGGCCTCGGGCCGCGAAGGCGTCGCCGAGGGCGCCCGGGTATCGATGACCGTCGCCGACGACGACGTTCACGTCTTCGCCGCGGGTGACGGCGACACCCCACGTCTCGGTGCGGACGACAAGACCCTGGAGGCAGCGCAATGAGCGTCATGACATCGCGGGCCGACCGCCCCGCCAAGGGCGGGCCGGGCGCCTCGGAGACCGCGCAGAGCCTCACCCTGACGGACCTCGTCAAGACCTACGCGTCCCGAGGCAGGGAGAGCGTCACCGCGGTCAAGGGCATCGACCTGGCGATCGAAGCCGGCGAGCTCGTCGCCCTGCTCGGCCCGTCGGGCTGCGGCAAGACCACGACGCTGCGGATGATCGCCGGCCTGGAGACGGTGACCAGCGGGTCCATTCGCATCGGCGAACGGGAGATCTCGCAGCTGCCCGCATCGAAGCGCGGCATCGGGGTCGGCTTCGAGAGCTACGCGCTGTACCCTCCGATGTCCGTGCGCGAGAACCTGCTCTACGGGCTGAAGGCCCGAAAGGTCAAGGGCGCCGAGCAGATGGTGACGTCGATCAGCAGCCGCCTCGAGATGGACGACATGATGAGCCTGCGGCCCGCGGGCCTGTCCAGCGGCCAGAAGCAGCGCGTCGCGCTGGCCCGCGCGCTGGTGCGCAACCCCCCGGTGCTGCTGCTCGACGAGCCGTTGAGCCACCTCGATGCGTCGGCACGCCAGCGCGTGCGTCGCGAACTGAAGGTGCTGCAGCGCGAATTCGGCTACACCACCATCGTCGTGACCCACGACCAGGTCGAGGCACTGTCGCTGGCCGACCGGCTCGCGGTGATGGACGCCGGGGTGGTACAGCAGTTCGGCACCCCCGACGAGGTCTTCGACGATCCGGCCAACCTGTTCGTCGCACAGTTCGTCGGCGAACCGCAGATCAACGCGCTCCGCGGAGTGGTCAAGAACGCCGACGGGAAGGCTCGAGTCGAGATCGGTTCGGGGGCAGGTGCTTTGGACACCGTCGTGACCGGTATCGCCGACGGCACCAAAGTCACCGTCGGCATCCGCCCGCAGGACTGCGCGATGTCCACCGGCGACGGACCCGGGCTGTCGACCACCGTCGCCTACTTCGAGCACCTCCTCGAGTTCGGCCTGGCCACCAGTACGGTGGCCGGCGTGGAGGAGGGCATCGTCGTGCAAACGCCTGCCCAGGACGTCTACCAGCCGGAGCAGAAGGTCGTCATCAGCGCACCGCCGGAGCGGGTGTACCTTTTCGACACCGAGACGGGAGAGCGACTGAGATGACCAAACTGTTCAACGATCCCGCGCGGTTCACCGAGGACATGCTCGTCGGATTTCTCGACGCAGCAGCGAAGTACGTCGCTGGCGTGCCGGGCGGCGTGGTTCGCGCACACGAGACCCGGTCGGGCAAGGTCGCCGTCGTCATCGGGGGCGGGTCGGGGCACTACCCGGCCTTCTGCGGCACCGTGGGCCGCGGCTTCGCCGACGGTGCGGTGGTCGGCAACATCTTCACCTCACCGTCGGCCGAGGAGGCCGCGTCGGTGGCACGGGCCGCACACGGTGACGCAGGCGTGCTGCTCACCACCGGCAACTACGCGGGCGACGTGATGAACTTCGGCCTGGCCGTCACCCAGTTGCGCAGCGAGGGCATCGACGCGCACTACTTCGCGGTCACCGACGACATCGCCAGCGCGCCGACGGGCGAAGAGGCCAAGAGGCGGGGCATCGCAGGTGATTTCACCGTCTTCAAGTGCGCTTCGGCCGCCGCCGAGGACGGCCTGGACATCCAGGGCGTCATCCGCGTCGCGGAAGCCTCCAACGCCGCGACCAGGACCCTCGGCGTCGCCTTCGACGGCTGCACCCTGCCCGGCGCAGAGCAGCCGTTGTTCACGGTCCCCGACAAGCAGATGGGCGTCGGCCTCGGCATCCACGGGGAGCCGGGGGTGCGCGACGAGCCGATGCCGTCCGCCGCCGACCTGGCGGTGACGTTGGTCGACGGTGTGCTGGGCGACAAGCCCGCAGGGGAGTCGCAGCGCATCGCGGTGATCCTCAACGGCCTTGGCCGCACGAAGTACGAAGAGCTGTTCGTGGTCTGGGGCACCGCCTCTCGGCTCCTGCGGGAACGCGGCTACGAGATCGTCGAGCCCGAGGTCGGCGAGCTGGTGACCAGTCTCGACATGGCCGGCTGCTCGCTGACCGTGATGTGGCTCGACGACGAGCTCGAGAAGTACTGGACGGCACCTGCCGACACGCCTGCCTATCGCAAAGGCGTTGCGGCCGAGAAGGATTCGAGCGAGCGCCGCACCGACGCCGCCGCCGACGCGTCCGCCTCCACCCCGGATCTGGCCGAGCTCGCCGACGACGATGGCCGCTCCGGAGGACGCTTCGTCGCCAGGGCGCTCGACGCGGTGGCGGCCACGCTGGCCGACGCCGAGGACGAACTGGGCCGCATCGACGCCGTCGCCGGCGACGGGGATCACGGTCGCGGCATGGTCAAGGGGTCGTCCGCGGCCAGGACGGCGGCGGCCAGGGCGTCCGAGGACGGTGCGGGCCAGGGTTCGGTTCTCGCCGCCGCAGGCAAGGAGTGGGCGGCCAAGGCGGGCGGCACTTCCGGGGTGCTGTGGGGCGCGCTGCTCAATGCGGTGGGCGCCCGGCTCGGTGACACCGGCAAGCCCGAATCGGCCACCGTCGCCGCCGCGATGCGCGACGGGTACGACGCGCTGATCCAGCTCGGTGGCGCGTCGCCAGGAGACAAGACGATGCTGGACGCCATGCTGCCGTTCGTCGAGGAGCTGGAGCGCCGGGTCGCCGACGGTGAGTCCTGGCAGGATGGCTGGCGGGCGGCCGCGGACGTGGCCACCGCAGCCGCCATCGCTACCGCGGACCTGCGGCCCAAGGTCGGCCGCGCCCGCCCGCTCGCCGAGCGCAGCGTGGGCACGTCCGACGCGGGCGCGACGTCGCTGGCGATGTGCGCACACGCCGTCGCCGACACTTTTGCTCTGACTGCCAAGGGAGATGCCTGATGACCCCACTCCGCATCGTCGTCGGGTCCGATGACGCCGGCTACGAGTACAAGGAAGCCCTCAAGGGCGACCTGCTCGCCGACGACCGGGTCGCTGAGGTCACCGATGTCGGCGTCGGCTCCGACGAGGACACCGCCTACCCGCACATCGCCGTTGCCGCGGCCCGGCTGGTGGCCGAAGGCAAGGCGGACCGCGCCCTGTTGGTCTGTGGCACGGGGCTCGGCGTGGCTATCAGCGCCAACAAGGTGCCGGGAATCCGCGCCGTCACCGCGCACGACGGCTACTCGGTGGAGCGATCGGTGCTGTCCAACAACGCGCAGGTACTGTGTTTCGGGCAACGGGTGATCGGGCTGGAGCTGGCGCGCCGGCTGGCCCGCGAGTGGTTGAGCTACGAATTCGACCCCAACGGCCGCTCGGCCGACAAGGTCGAGGCGATCTGCAGCTACGAGCCAGCCACCACTCCCTAGCGACTTCGGCGCGCTGAGCCGCGCCCACCGCGGCTGAACGCGCCCAAATCGCAGGGGCCTGACCCAACTCGTCACCTGGCGTGCACGGACACGTCACGCTGCGATTGCCGCCGCGCTGTCCTGCTGAAGCACCGTGCTGGCCATGAGCACTATTTCCGTACTCATCGCCGCTGATCAACCGACCGCGTCGGCGGACACGCCGCGCTACACCCTGCTGCTGTCCACCGACCCCGGGCTCATCGAGGACGCGCAGCGTCTGCGCTACGAGGTCTTCACCTCGGAGCCCGGATTCGAGCTCGCCGACGTCGCCGACGAGCGGGATGCCGACCGGTTCGACGAGTTCTGCGACCACCTGCTCGTCCGGGAGGACCGGTCCGGCGAACTCGTCGGCTGCTACCGCATGCTGCCGCCGCCCGGTGCCATCGCCGCCGGCGGTCTCTACAGCGCAACGGAGTTCGACGTCACCGAGCTCGACGCGCTGCGGCCCTCCCTGGTCGAGATGGGCCGCGCAGTCGTGCGTGAGGACCACCGCAACGGGGGCGTGGTGCTGCTGATGTGGGCGGGCATCCTGGCCTACCTGGACCGCTGCGGCTACGACTACGTGACCGGTTGCGTGTCCGTGCCGGTTCGGGGTGCGCCCGACGAGGCACCCGGCTCCCAGATCCGCGCAGTGCGCGACTTCGTGCGGAAGCGCCACGCCTCCGAGTACACCGTGCGGCCCTACCGGCCGGTGCTGGTCGACGGCACGGGGCTCGACGACATCGCGCCGCCGGCTCGAGTCACCGTTCCGCCGCTCATGCGCGGCTACCTGAGGCTGGGTGCCGAGGTGTGTGGCGACCCGGCGCACGACCCCGACTTCGGCGTCGGCGACTTCCCTGCGCTGCTCGACAAACGCAAGGCCGACGTCCGGTACCTGCAGAGACTGCGGTCGGTGTCCCAGGCGTCGGACATGTCCGAGGGGATGGCCCGGTGAGCAGCCACACGGCGCCGGCGGATAGCCCCTGGCTGCCGCGCGCGTCGTGCGACGCGTCGTGCGTCCGGGCCGGTGCCACCCAGGCGTCGGCGGTCGTAGCGTTGCGCACCGCCGCGCGGATCGCGTGCGCCCTGGTGCTGCTGCCCGCGCTGCCGCTGCTGGCGGTCCCGCTGCCCGGCCGATCCCGGGTACAGCGCGTCTACTGCCGGCTGATGCTCCGGTGCCTCGGCGTGCGGATCACGACGTCCGGCGGCCCGATCCGCAACCTGATTGGCGTGCTGGTGGTCAGCGGACACGTGTCGTGGGTCGACATCTTCATCATCGGGTCGGTGTTACCCGGCTCGTTCGTGGCGCGAGCCGACCTCATCGAATGGCCCGCGCTCGGGTTCGTCGCGAAGCTGCTCAAGGTCATCCCCATCGAGCGGTCCAACCTGCGCAGGCTGCCCGACGTCGTCGCCGCGGTCGCCGACCGCCTCGCCGCAGGGCAGACGGTCGTCGCGTTCCCCGAGGGGACCACCTGGTGCGGTCTCGGTTACGGCCGCTTCCGGCCCGCGATGTTCCAGGGTGCCATCGACGCAGGTCGGCCCGTGCAGCCGCTGCGTCTGACCTACCACCATCGCGACGGGCAGCCGTCGACGGTCCCCGCCTTCATCGGCGACGACTCGCTGCTCGAATCGGTGCGACGGGTCATCACGGCCCGCCTGACCGTATGCCACGTGCAGGTGCAGTCACTCCAGCTACCTGGCGCCGATCGTCGCGATCTGGCGGCCCGGTGTGAGGCAGAGGTGCGGGGCACGACGGTTCTCGGGGCGCCTGCCGCGCACGGTCACGCGCTGGTCGCCTGAGCTTGACTGGCCACGAGTGGCCACTTACCGCACGGTTCGGAGCCGAGAACGTGCGATATGTGGCCACTCGCGCCCGAACGCAGTCAGAAGGCCCAGCCGTCGGACCCGTATCCTGGACGGGCCATGAGCTCCGTCTACCTGGATCACGCCGCGACCACCCCGATGCACCCAGCTGCCATCGAGGCGATGACTACGGCGTTGGCGACGGTCGGCAACGCATCATCGCTGCACACCACGGGCCGGGCGGCACGCCGCCGGATGGAGGAGGCGCGCGAGTCGCTCGCCGGGCTCCTCGGGGCGCGGCCATCGGAGATCATCTTCACCGCCGGGGGCACCGAGAGTGACAACCTCGCGGTCAAGGGCATCTACTGGGCGCGTCGTGATTCAGCGCCGCAGCGGCGAAGGATCATCACCTCTCCGATCGAGCATCACGCCATCCTCGATGCCGTGGAGTGGCTCGTCGAGCACGAGGGCGCCGAGGTGACCTGGTTACCGGTCGGTGCCGACGGATCGGTCGCCACCGCCGCGCTGCGGGAGGCGCTCGAGGACCACGACGATGTCGCGCTGGTGACGGTCATGTGGGCCAACAACGAGGTGGGCACCATCATGCCGATCGCCGAATTGGCCGCGATCGCCTCGGAATTCGACGTACCGATGCACAGCGACGCCATCCAGGCGGTCGGTCAGCTTCACGTCGACTTCGCGGCCAGCCGTCTCTCGGCGATGAGCATCGCCGCCCACAAGTTCGGTGGTCCCACCGGTATCGGCGCGTTGTTCCTGCGCCGCGACACGGCCTGTGTGCCGCTGCTGCACGGCGGCGGGCAGGAGCGCGACGTCCGTTCCGGCACACCGGACGTCGCGGGTGCGGTCGCGATGGCGGCGGCGGCGAAGGTGGCCGTCGACGGTCTGGACGCCAACCGTGCGCGGATCTCGACGCTGCGCGACAAGCTCATCGACGGCGTGCTCTCGTCGATCGACGACGTCGACCTCAACGGTGCCGACGGCGACACCCGCCTTCCCGGCAACACGCACTTCACCTTTCGCGGCTGTGAGGGCGACGCACTGCTGATGTTGTTGGACGCCAAGGGAATCGAGTGTTCGACCGGTTCGGCGTGCACGGCCGGGGTGGCGCAGCCGTCACACGTCCTCATCGCGATGGGCGCAGACCCCGCGAGTGCCCGCGGGTCCCTCCGATTCTCGCTGGGGCACACCAGCACCGACGCGGACGTCGCCGCGACGCTTGCGGTGCTGCCCGCCGCCGTCGACCGGGCGCGACAAGCCGCGCTGGCGAGCGCGGGAACTCGGAAGTAGACATGCGGGTCCTAGTCGCGATGAGCGGTGGCGTCGACTCGTCGGTGGCGGCGGCGCGGATGGTCGATGCCGGTCACGACGTCGTAGGCGTGCATCTCGCGCTGTCGTCGGCGCCGGGAACTCTGCGCACCGGTTCGCGCGGTTGCTGTTCGAAGGAGGATGCGGGGGATGCCCGTCGCGTCGCCGACATCCTCGACATCCCCTTCTACGTCTGGGATTTCGCCGACCGCTTCAAGGAGGACGTGATCGACGACTTCGTCGCGTCCTACGCTCGCGGCGAGACGCCCAACCCCTGCGTTCGGTGCAACGAGAAGATCAAGTTCTCGGCGCTCTCGGCCCGCGCGCTCGCGCTGGGCTTCGACGCGATCGCCACCGGCCACTACGCCCGACTCTCCGATGGTCGGCTGCGCCGCGCCGTCGATGCAGACAAGGATCAGTCCTACGTCCTCGGCGTGCTCGACGACCGACAGCTGGCGACGGCCGTCTTCCCGATCGGCGACACCCCCAAGCCGCAGATCCGGGCGGAGGCCGCCCGACGCGGTCTCGCGGTCGCCGACAAACCCGACAGCCATGACATCTGCTTCATCCCGTCCGGAGACACCCGCGCCTTCCTCGGTGCGCGGATCGGTGTCCGCCGTGGCGCCGTCGTCGATGCCGGTGGCACCGTGCTGGCCGAACACGAGGGCGTGCACGGGTTCACCATCGGTCAGCGCAGGGGTCTCGGCATCGCAGGGCCCGGCGCCGGCGGCCGCCCCCGCTACGTCACTTCGATCGACGCCGAGAGCGGCACGGTGCGCGTCGGTGACGTCGGTGAGCTCGACGTGTGGCACCTCGTCGGCGAGTGCCCGGTGTTCACCACCGGAGCGAGTCTGGACGGCGCCGTTGAATGCGACGTCCAGGTGCGTGCTCACGGCGGCCTTGCCGACGCCGTCGTCCAGGTCCGCGACGGCACGCTCGTCGCCGTGCTTCGCAGCCCGTTGCGAGGGGTGGCGGCCGGTCAGACGATGGTGCTGTACCGCCGCGACCCCGACGGTGACGAGGTCATCGCGAGCGCCACGATCTCTGCGGCGGGCAACGCAGGTTAGTCAGGAATCTTCGCCACGATGTTCGTCATCACGAGGTCGGGCACCGAGGCGGGATACGCGCAGAACGTGACCTCCACCAGGACGACCGACTTCAGGCGGTAGTCACGCCCGCACTCACTACTGGTCCGGGTGCGCACGGAATCGTCGGTCGCCGTCCAGTCGCCGACGTAGCCGGACGTCGAGGCCCCGCAGGCGTCGACGAGGCCGAGCACGCCGTCGAAGGCGTGACGTGCCGTCGCGGCGTCACGGTAGCCTGCGGCACCCTGCGAGATGAGCGCGCCGCGCGGCGGGTTCTGGTAGGTCGTCTTGTGGAATTCTTCGACCTCGGGTCCGAAGGTTTGCGTCTCGGCGAAGATCCAGCCGCACTGAGGGGGAACGCGGTCGGCGAGGATGGTGATGTCGACCGGAGACTTGCCGTCCATGCTCGGAATCACCGTCAGGTCGTCGCCGCCACCGGTGATCGCCCGCATCTGGGACTGCTCGAGCAGGACGGCATCCACGTCGACCGGCGACCGCGAGTCGTCGTCGATCCCCGGTGCGGACCGCTCGGCGGTCCCCGCCACGGTGTGGGTGCACGCCACGACGAGTAGGGCCGCGCAGACCGCACCCGACAGTCTGAGGGCCGATGCGGGCATGGTCGACGGTAACTCTTCTCACCTGCCATCGAATACTGTTGGCCGCGTGAGCGTTTTCGCCGCGGCAACCGGCATCGGATCCTGGCCAGGTACGACGGCACGTACCGCCGCCGAAGTGGTGGTCGGTGAGCTGCACACGCTGACGCACCTGGTCGAGTTGCCCGCGCGGGGCGTGGGAGCCGACATGATCGGGCGCGCAGGCGCATTGCTGATCGGGATCGGCATCGACACGGTGCCGCGCGGTTACCGTGTGGCGCCGGGCCGGAGCTCCGTGGTGCGCCGGGCGGCGAGCCTGCTCGACGAGGACGTGGACGCGCTCGAAGAGGCCTGGGAGCGGGCCGGTCTGCGTGGTGGTTCGCGGACCGTCAAGGTGCAGGCGCCCGGGCCGATCACGTTGGCCGCGCAGCTCGAACTGACCAATGGCCACCGCGCGATCACCGACGCCGGAGCGGTACGCGACCTGGCGGGGAGCCTCGCCGAGGGCCTCGCAGCTCATCGTGCCGAGATCTCTCGTCGTCTCGAAGTACCGGTCGTCGTGCAGCTCGATGAACCGTCGCTGCCTGCCGCGCTGGCGGGTCGGTTGTCCGGCGTGTCGAGCTTCTCGACGGTTCATCCCGTGGATGAACCGGTGGCACAGAGCCTGCTCGACGAGTGCATCGCGACCATCGGCGGCGAGGTCGTCATGCATTGCTGTGCACCGGATCTGCCATGGAACACGCTGGGGCGAAGTGCCCTTGGCGCGGTCTCGGTGGACGTCGCGACGTTGACCGTGAGGGATCTCGACGGCATCGGCGAATTCGTCGAGTCGGGGCGCGTGGTGATGCTCGGCGTGATTCCTTCGACGACGCCCGACCGCCCTCCGGCGCCGCAGGAGGTGGCGAAGGCAGCCGCGTCGATCACCGACCGGCTCGGCTTCTCCCGCGCGGTGCTGCGCGACCGCATTGGGGTCACTCCGGCATGTGGGCTTGCCGGAGCGACCGAGCAGTGGGCACGTGCGGCGGTCGAGTTGGCGCAAAGGGTCGCGGACGGGATCGCCGAGGATCCGTCGTCGGCGTAAGGTTTGCGGCAAACACCCAACCGGTCGAGGAGGCCCGTGGCTCAGGCGCTATTCCGCATCACGGCCGGCCTTGGGATCGTTGCCGCCGTCTCGGTAGTTGGCGGTCTCGGCGCAGCCGTCACGTCTGCGGATCCGGGTGGATCCAGATCGCCGTCGAGTCACTCGTACGACGGTGGGCACTCCCGCGGCAATGGGGAGGGAACCCGAGGTCGTGGGCGCGGCCCACGGGACGGCGACCGGGGCGGTGACCACGGGCGCGACGGCTCCGGTGGCTCCGGCCGTTCCGGCGCCGGGGACCCGCGTGGCGACGATGACCGGTTGCCGACGGTCGTCGCGGGTCGGGGTACCTCGAAGGAGTCGGTGGGCCAGACCGCGACGCCGTCACGCCTGGCCGCGGTCGAGCCGTCGACGTCCGATGCAGTCCCCGACACTCCCACCATCCCGGTCGCCACGTCGGGTGCCGGCTCGTCGGGGCGAAGCGGTGCGGGCCAGGTGACGACGCCGATCGTCGTGCCGCGGGTTACCTTCGGCAACGGCCGTTCCCCGGGACTCTCATCGGAGGGCCCCGATGAACGGCCCGGCCCGGTGGAACCGGGCCTGGCGATCGTGTTGCCGGCCGCCGCAGCGCCTGCTCCTGGCCCCGCACCTGCTCCGGCATCCGTGCCGCGCACCGTGTGGGCACCCGACACCCCGGTCGCGTCACTGTGGGCACCGGCGCACGCGGGCTGGCCCGCGAGCGTGATCTTCGGCATCGCCGGACTGCTTCTCGCGCCGATCGGCGGAATCTGGCTGGGACAACGGAACGCACGCGCGTCGAAGTCAGCCTCCGAGCTCGTCGGTTCTTAGGACGTCCGCAGGTCCTTGCGCAGAATCTTGCCGGACGCCGACTTCGGAATCGCCTCGATGAACGCGACCTGCCGAACCTTCTTGTACGGGGCCACGTGCCCGGCGACGAAATCAATCACCTCGGACTCGGTCAGCTGGGCGCCGGACTGTCTGACCACGAACGCCTTGGGGATCTCTTCGCCTGATTCGGCATCGGTGACGCCGATGACGGCCGCGTCGGCGATGCCGGGATGAGTGAGCAGTACCGCTTCGAGTTCGGCGGGAGGCACCTGATAGCCCTTGTACTTGATGAGCTCCTTGAGTCTGTCGACGATGTACACGCAGCCCGTGGAGTCGACGCGCGCCACGTCGCCGGTGTGCAGGAAGCCGTCGTCGTCGATGGTTTCACCGGTAGCCTCGTCATTCTCGAGATAGCCGGCCATGACGTTCGGCCCCTTGAACCACAGTTCCCCAGGTTCGCTGAGACCCGATGTGGGGGGATCGATCTCGGCGCCGGTCTCGGAGTCGACGATCCTGCTGACGGCGTTGGGGACGGTCCATCCGCAGGAACTGAGCGGTGCGACGGACCCGATCAGCTCCAGTCCGCCGTCAGCCGGTGTGACGTGGCTGACGGGGCTCAGCTCGCTCATGCCGTACCCCTGGACCAGTTGACAGTTCAGCCGCTTGGCGACCGCATGCCCCAGTTCCTCGTCCAGCGGCGCCGCGCCCGACATGACGTTGCGCAGGCTCGACAGGTCGTACGAGTCGACGACGGGGTGCTTGGCCAGCGCGACGGCGACCGGTGGTGCGATGAAAGCGTAAGTGCACCTGTGCTTCTGGATGTTGTCGAGAAACTCGCCAAGGTCGAAGCGCGGCATGATGACCAGACGCGCACGCGCGTGTAGCGCGGCGTTGAGCAGGACCGTCATGCCGTAGATGTGGAAGAACGGCAGGACCGCCAGGATGCGGTCGTCAGACCGCATGCCCTGCAGCGGCCGAATCTGGGCGACGTTCGCGGCGAGGTTGCGATGCGTGAGCATCACGCCCTTCGGATTGCCCGTCGTGCCCGAACTGTAGGGCAGGGCTGCCAGCTGCGTGGCCGGGTCGAAGGTCACCTCTGGAACGGGATGCCCGGGTGCAAGCAGATCGTCGGCGTTGGGATGGCCGTCGACCGCTTCGCCGGGACCGTCGAGCACGATGATCGCGCCATCGGCGAACCCGAGCGCGGCAGCTCCCTCGATGGCCTGGGCGCGCAGCGCGCTGACCGTGACCAGGGTCCTTGCCTTCGAATCGGTCAGCTGCTTGACGATGTCCTTGGCAGTGAAGAGCGCGTTGATGGTGGTGGCGGTGGCGCCTGCGCGCAGGATGCCGTGAAAGGCGATGGCGAACGCCGAACTGTTGGGCGCCAACAGCGCAACGACGTCGCCGACGCCGACACCTCGCGCCGCGAGTGCTCCGGCGAACGCATCGATCCGGGAGATCATCTCGCCGTACGTCGTCTCGATGCCCGACTTCGCATCGACCATCGCGACGCGGTCGGCATCGGCCTCGCTGACGTCCTCGAACAAGTAGTCGTAGACGCTGGTGGCGGGAATCTGGACCTGGGGGAAGGGGCTCGAGAAACTCATCGTGCCCTCGATCGAACCATGACCGGTCGCCCGTGGGTCAACGTTGGTCGAGCTGGTCGATCAACCTCTTGGGAGCGACGAGCCGGTACGACGCGTCGACCAATTCGCGGACTTCATTCCAGTCCACCTTCGCCTTGGTGAAGTCCAAACCCAGCCAGCCCGACACTCCCACGTAGGCGGGGTAGAAGAAACGGCCATCCCGTTGCAGTGCCTCGCGGTCGGATCCGTCGACCTTGATCATGACGCAGCGATCGACCGCGACCATTGGGCCCGACTCCTTGGTGCTGCCGCCGTACATCGCGAACATCTTCGACGCGAAGAAACCCGGCCTGCCGTGCGAGACCTTCTCATAGGCCTCCGGATAGCCGAGGGTGATGTCGCGTAGCTCGGCCAGCCCGGGATCGTCGTCGTCGAACATGACCGGGTGGGGCATGGCGTGAGCCTACCGGCGGGGGAGGGTTGCCTCATGCCTTCGACGTGGCTTTCTCGCCGCGGTCATCGGCGAGGTACCCGACAAGCCGGGCCCGGATCCTCGGCCAGGGGGACTGCTCGTCGAGGGCTTCCCCAACCCGGACCGATTGAGGGTTGCGGAGTTGCGCGATCTCGTCGAACCGGAGGACTTCGTGGTTCAGGGCGTCGAAGGCAGCAGGTGGCATGACGTGGTGAAGTTCAGGCTGATCCCGACGCGCTGAACATCGGCAGGCCTGTCACAGCGCTCGGATAGCCTGCCAAGGTGAGCTCACCTGACGCCGACATCCGTCGCGAGTGGCAGACGCTGGCCGACGAAGTGCGGGGCCACCAGTTCCGCTACTACGTCAAGGACGCACCGATCGTCTCCGACGGCGAGTTCGACCGGTTGCTCGGCGAGCTGACCGCCCTGGAGGAGACGTACCCCGAGTTGCGGACTCCGGATTCGCCGACCCAGCTGGTGGGCGGAGCGGGCTTCGCCACGGACTTCAGCTCGGCAGACCACCTCGAACGAATGTTGAGCCTCGACAACGTGTTCAGCCCCGAGGAGCTGGCCGCCTGGGCCGGCCGATTGACGGGCGAGGTCGTGGCGGATCCCGAATTCCTGTGTGAGCTGAAGATCGACGGTGTGGCGCTGGCACTGGTGTACCGCGACGGTGCGCTGGCCCGCGCCGCCACCCGCGGTGACGGACGCACCGGCGAGGACGTCACGCTGAACGCCCGCACCATCGACGGCATCCCCGAACGCCTGGTGCACAGCGACGACCATCCGGTCCCCAGCGTGCTGGAGGTACGCGGCGAGGTGTTCTTCCGTCTCGCCGATTTCGAGGAACTCAACGCCGGTCTCGTCGAGGAAGGCAAGGCGCCGTTCGCGAACCCCCGCAACAGCGCCGCGGGTTCGCTGCGGCAGAAGAACCCTGCGGTCACGGCTAGGCGCAAGCTGCACATGATCTGCCACGGTCTCGGCCGCACCGAGGGCTTCAGCCCCACGACGCTGCACGACGCCTACCTTGCACTCAAGGCGTGGGGGCTGCCGGTGTCCGAGCACACCACGCGGGTCACTGGCATCGACGCAGTGGCCGAGCGCATCGTCTACTGGGGTGAGCACCGCCACGACGTCGAGCACGAAATCGACGGCCTGGTGGTCAAGGTCGACGATGTCGGACTGCAGCGCAGGCTCGGCGCGACGTCACGCGCGCCGCGGTGGGCGATCGCCTACAAGTACCCACCGGAGGAAGCCACCACCAAGATGCTCGACATCCGCGTCAACGTGGGCCGTACCGGTCGCGTCACCCCGTTCGCCTACATGGAACCCATCAAGATCGCGGGCTCCACGGTCAGGCTAGCTACGCTGCACAACGCCTCGGAGGTCAAACGCAAGGGCGTGCTGATCGGCGACACGGTGGTGATCCGCAAGGCGGGCGACGTCATTCCCGAGGTGCTCGGGCCGGTTGTCGACCTGCGCGACCGCACCGAGCGCGAGTTCGAGATGCCCACGACGTGTCCCGAATGCGGCACCACGCTGGCCCCGGCGAAGGAGGCCGACGCCGACATCCGCTGCCCCAACTCAGGGTCGTGTCCGGCGCAGCTGCGCGAGCGGGTGTTCCACGTCGCGGGGAGGGGCGCCTTCGACATCGAGGGGCTTGGCTACGAGGCGGCGATCGCGCTGTTGCAGGCAGGTGTCATCACCGACGAGGGCGATCTGTTCGGCCTGACCGAGGACGATCTGCTGCGCACCGGCCTCTTCACTGTCAAGGGTGGCGAGGTCTCGGCCAACGGAAGGCGCCTGCTGGCCAATCTCGGGACGGCCAAGCAGCAGGCGTTGTGGCGCGTGCTCGTCGCGTTGTCGATCCGCCACGTGGGGCCAACGGCCGCCCGCGCACTGGCAGGAGAGTTCGGCAGCCTCGACGCGATCGAGGCTGCATCCGAGGAGCAGCTGGCCGCCGTCGAAGGCGTTGGCCCGACGATCGCCGCCGCGGTGACCGAATGGTTCACCGTCGACTGGCACCGCGACATCGTCGACAAGTGGCGTGCGGCGGGCGTACGGATGCAGGACGAACGCGACGCCAGCATCGCGAGGACGTTGGAGGGCCTGTCCATCGTGGTGACCGGGTCGCTGAAGGGGTTCTCCCGCGACGAGGCCAAGGAGGCCATCCTCGCACGCGGCGGAAAGGCCGCGGGTTCGGTGTCCAAGAAGACCGCCTACGTCATCGCGGGCGACGCGCCAGGTTCGAAGTACGACAAGGCAGTCGAGCTCGATGTGCCCGTGCTCGACGAGGACGGGTTCCGGCTGCTGCTGGAAAACGGTCCGGACGCGGACTGATGCAGTGCGTTCAGCGCAGGAGCGTGGCCACGATTCCGGCGAGGTAGCCCAGGCGGGCCACCTCGGACGGACGGAACGCCGGCCCGCCGGGGCGCCCGAGTATCACCGCAGTTCGATGGTCACCGAGTGGTGCGGCCGCGAGCATGGTGTCGAAGTCCCGCCACACCTGAGGTATCCAGTCCGCGGTCCCGTCGAGCGCTTCGGCGTGCTCGAGCGGCAGCCAGGGCGCGGACTCCGCAGCCGTCTCGGGGGCCCCGTGACTGGCCGCGACGACCTCCAGCCCGGTCTCGTTCAGGGTCAGCACCATGCACCATCCGACCCGCAGCACCTTCGGCGCCTCGTCGGCGAGCGCCTGCAGCTTGTCGCGCTTCTTGCCCGCGGCGGCGATGTGATCGATCAGCTCCAACTCGCGGTGCGCTTCGAGCAGTCCGGTGTGCGGACGGATGCTGTCGACGTACACGCCGTTGAGCTTCTCGGCGGCCGTGATGAGCATGTCGGGCATGGCGCCGGGCGGCAGCTCCACCACCAGGTCGTCGACGGCGTAGCCGGCAGTGCGCTCGACCACGTCGAGGGAGAGGATGTCAGCGCCCACCGATCCCAGCGCCACGGCCAGTGAGCCGAGGCTGCCGGGCCGGTCCTCCAGCTGGACCCGCAGCAGATATGACGGCACGGGCAACACTGTTTCACGGAGGGCAGGAGCGCAGCGACTCGGGAGTTTTCACGGAGGGCAGGAGCGCAGCGACTCGGGAGTTTTCACGGAGGGCAGGGGCGCAGCGACTCGGAAACCGGTGCGTTCGCCGTCAGCCGCACTCCGGCGCAGCCGTCCCCGCCGCGGTGACTAGGCTTCGTGGTCGTGTCTCAGATCTCGCGCGACGACATCGCCCACCTGGCGCGTCTGGCCAGGCTCACCCTGACCGACGGCGAGCTGGACAGCTTCGCCGGCCAGCTGGACGCCATCCTGGCGCACGTCAGCCAGATTCAGGCCGTCGACGTCACCGGCGTCGAGGCCACCGACAATCCTCTCAAGGTGCTCAACGTCACGCGGCCGGACGTGGTCGAGCCGTGCCTGACGCAGGACCAGGCGTTGGCCTCCGCCCCGAATGCCGTCGACGGCCGGTTTGCCGTGCCGCGGATTCTTGGGGAGGCGCAATGAGCGACCTCGTACGCATGGACGCCGCGACGCTCGGTGCCAAGATCGCGGCGAAGGAGGTGAGCTCCACCGAGGTCACCCAGGCTCACCTCGACCAGATCGCCGCCACCGACGACCGGTATCACGCGTTCTTGCACGTCGGGGCCGAAGCGGCGCTGGCCGAGGCGGGACGGGTCGACGCCGCGGTCGCCGCTGGGGAGACGTTGCCGTCTGCGCTGGCCGGCGTGCCGCTGGCGCTCAAGGACGTGTTCACCACGACCGACATGCCGACGACGTGTGGGTCGAGAATCCTGGAGGGCTGGCGCTCGCCGTACGACGCGACGGTGACGGCGCGCCTGCGGGCGGCTGGGATCCCCATCCTCGGCAAGACCAACATGGACGAGTTCGCCATGGGCAGCTCGACGGAGAACTCGGCGTACGGCCCCACCCGCAACCCGTGGAACGTCGAGCGCGTCCCCGGCGGTTCCGGTGGTGGCAGCGCCGCGGCACTGGCTGCGTTCCAGGCCCCGCTGGCGATCGGATCCGACACGGGCGGTTCGATCCGCCAGCCTGCCGCGTTGACCGCCACCGTCGGCGTCAAGCCTACGTACGGGACGGTGTCGCGTTACGGGCTCATCGCATGTGCGTCATCGCTGGACCAGGGCGGACCTTGTGCCCGGACGGTGCTCGACACCGCGCTGCTGCACCAGGTCATCGCCGGTCACGACCCTCGGGATTCGACGTCGGTGCAGGCCGATGTGCCCGACGTGGTCGCCGCGGCGACGGCTGGGGCGGCAGGTGATCTCAAGGGCGTCCGCGTCGGTGTGGTCAAGCAGCTGCGCAGCGGCGAGGGCTACCAGCCGGGCGTGCTGGCGTCGTTCGACGCGGCCGTCGAGCAGCTCAGCGCACTGGGCGCGGAGGTCACCGAGGTCGACTGCCCGAACTTCGACCATTCGATGGCGGCCTACTACCTGATCCTGCCGTCCGAGGTGTCGAGCAACCTCGCGCGCTTCGACGCGATGCGCTACGGGCTGCGGGTCGGCGACGACGGCACCCACAGCGCAGAAGAGGTGATGGCGATGACGCGGGCCGCCGGATTCGGGCCAGAAGTCAAGCGCCGCATCATGATCGGCACCTACGCGCTGTCGGCCGGTTACTACGACGCCTACTACAACCAGGCTCAGAAGGTGCGCACCCTGATCGCGCGCGACCTCGAGCGGGCCTACCAGAGCGTGGACGTATTAGTGACGCCGACCACTCCTTCCACGGCGTTCCGCCTAGGGGAGAAGATCGACGACCCGCTCGCGATGTACCTCTTCGACCTGTGCACCCTGCCGTTGAACCTCGCCGGGCACTGCGGAATGTCGGTGCCGTCGGGGCTCTCGGAGGACGACGGACTGCCCGTCGGCCTGCAGATCATGGCGCCCGCGTTGGCCGATGATCGGCTCTATCGCGTCGGCGCCGCCTACGAGGTGGCGCGCGGTTCGCTGCCGACCGCGATCTGACGGGGGAAGATACTCACATGCGGATCGGAATCCTCACCGGAGGCGGCGACTGTCCCGGACTGAATGCAGTCATCAGGGCTATCGTGCGGACGTCCAGCGTCAGGTACGGCTCGACGGTGGTCGGCTTCCTCGACGGGTGGCGCGGCCTGCTGGAGGACCGCCGCATCCAACTCGCGAACGACGATCGCAACGATCGGCTGCTCGGCAAGGGCGGCACCATCCTCGGCACCGCGCGGGTCAACCCCGACAAGCTGCGCGCTGGCCTGGATCAGATCAAGCAGACGATGGAAGACAACGGCATCGACGTGCTGATCCCGATCGGCGGCGAGGGCACGCTGACGGCGGCTCACTGGCTGTCGGAGGAGAACGTCCCCGTGGTGGGCGTGCCCAAGACCATCGACAACGACATCGACTGCACCGACGTCACTTTCGGCCACGACACCGCGCTGCAGGTCGCCAGCGATGCGATCGACCGGTTGCACAGCACCGCGGAATCGCACCAGCGGGTGATGCTCGTCGAGGTGATGGGCCGCCACGCCGGTTGGATCGCGCTCGGTGCCGGCATGGCCTCGGGCGCGCACATGACGCTGATTCCCGAGCAGCCATTCGACGTGGAGGAAGTGTGCCGGCTGGTCAAGCAGCGGTTCGTCCGTGGTGATTCGCACTTCATCTGCGTGGTCGCCGAGGGCGCGAGGCCCGCCGAGGGCTCGATGCAGTTGCGCGACGGCGGCATCGACGAGTTCGGCCACGTGAGGTTCACCGGGGTTGCACACCAACTCGGCGTCGAGATCGAGAAGCGGATCAAGAAGGAAGTGCGCACGACGGTCCTCGGGCACGTGCAGCGTGGTGGCACGCCGACGGCGTACGACCGCGTGTTGGCCACCCGGTTCGGCGTCAATGCCGCCGACGCCGCTCACTCCGGCGAATACGGGATGATGGTGTCACTGCGCGGCCAGGAGATCGGGAGGGTGGCACTCGCCGACGCCGTGCGTCAGCTCAAGCTGGTGCCGCAGGGCCGCTACGACGACGCCGCCGAGTTCTTCGGCTGAGTTCCCTCGCGAGCAGACGCAAATGTGCCGGAAATGCGGCGTGTCGGGCTACTCGTGCTGGAGCCGCTTGCGGACTGCTCGCCGGAGAAACGCCACCACTAGGATTGCAGCATGTCTGTTGCCTCCGCCGAACTGATCGACTACGACGAGGTCATCGCTCGCTATGACCCCGTGATGGGCATGGAGGTCCACGTCGAGCTGTCGACGGCGACCAAGATGTTCTGCGGATGCGCCAACCAGTTCGGCGCCGAGCCCAACTCGCAGGTGTGCCCGGTGTGCCTCGGTCTGCCCGGGTCCCTGCCGGTGGTCAACTCCTCGGCCGTCGAATCCGCCATCCGCATCGGGCTTGCGTTGAATTGCGACATCGCGCCGTGGGGCCGCTTCGCCCGTAAGAACTACTTCTATCCCGATCAGCCGAAGAACTACCAGATCAGCCAGTACGACGAGCCGATCGCGGTCAACGGCTACCTCGACGCCCCACTCGACGACGGCACGACATGGCGGGTCGAGATCGAGCGTGCGCACATGGAGGAGGACACCGGCAAGCTGACGCACCTCGGCAGCGTCACCGGCCGCATCGAGGGGGCCACCACGTCGCTGCTCGACTTCAACCGGGCGGGCGTCCCATTGGTGGAGATCGTCACCAAACCCATCGAGGGCGCTGGTGCGCGGGCTCCCGAGATCGCCCGCGCCTACGTCACCGCCCTGCGGGATCTGTTGCGCGGGTTGAACGTATCGGACGTGCGGATGGATCAGGGCTCGATGCGCTGCGATGCCAACGTCTCGCTCAGGCTCATCGGCGCAGGAGAGTTCGGCACCCGCACCGAGACGAAGAACGTCAACTCTCTCAAGAGCGTCGAGGTGGCCGTCCGCTACGAGATGCGCCGACAGGCGGCCATTCTCGACGACGGCGGCGAGATCATTCAGGAGACCAGGCACTTCCACGAGGACGGGTACACCAGCGCGGGTCGGCGCAAGGAGACCGCCGAGGACTACCGGTACTTCCCGGAGCCCGACCTCGAACCCGTCGCACCCAGTGACGAACTGGTCGAGCGGTTGCGGGGCACCATCCCCGAACTGCCGTGGTTGCAACGCAATCGGATCCAGCAGGAGTGGGGCATCTCCGACGAGGTGATGCGCGACCTCGTCAACAACGGCGTCATCGACCTGGTCACCGCCACCGTCGCGGCCGGGGCGCCGAGTGAATCCGCGCGCGCGCTATGGGGAAACTTCCTGGTGCAGAAGGCCAATGAAAGGGGAGTGGCGGTGTCCGATTTGGCCATCACGCCCAGGCAGGTGGCTGCCGTCATCGCGCTCGTCGACGAGGGCAAGCTGTCGAACAAGTTGGCCCGCCAGGTGATCGAAGGCGTGCTCGCAGGCGAGGGCGAGCCCGAGCAGGTGATGGCCGACAGGGGACTCGCGGTGGTCCGCGACGACTCGGTGATCCAGGCGGCAGTCGACGAGGCCATGGCCGCCAACCCCGACGTCGTGGACAAGATCCGTGGCGGCAAGGTGCAGGCGGCGGGTGCCGTGGTCGGCGCCGTCATGAAGGCGACCAAGGGCCAGGCCGACGCCGCCCGGGTGCGGGAACTCGTCCTGGCGGCGTGCGGCCAGAGCGGCTAGGCCGCCTAGGTGTTCTCTTCGTTGGTCCTGGGGAATCCGCCGCCCTGCGGGAAGAGCGGGAAGACGACGTCGTCGAGTTTCTGGGCGTCGCCGGAGGTCTTGTTGACCGTTCCGCCCCAGACGTTGCCGTCGGGGGACAGCGCCAACGCCCAGGCGTGGCCATGGACGTCCTGCCGGATCACCTCGGGTTGGCCGGTCACCGCGCCGGTGTCGGGCGCCAGCCGTACCGCAACGGTCTGCTTGGTGTTGACCATGTTGATCAGAACTGCGCCGTCGGTGGCCGCGCACCCGGCGATCCCCGGCTTGTCCGGCCACGTCCAGACGGTCGAGACGACCGAGTCCTTCGTGATGCGCTGAAGTCGATCACCGGCCGGGGTGCGGTCAGTCACGTACAGCGAGCCGTCGGCGTCGTCGATGCACAACCCACCCGCGGCGCCGACCCCGCTCAGCGCGGTCGTCGGCGGAGCCTGGTCGACCGTCGTCGGTTGTTCGATCCGGATCAGCTTGCCTGCCAGCGAACCCGGATCGGACGCCTGGGCGGGGTTTCCCGCATCGCCGGTAAGGACTTCCAGCGTCGTCGGGCTGGTGAAGATCAATGCACCCATGTTGCCCGTCGCGCCCTTCGGAATGCCCGTGAGGATCGGCTTGGGAACATCGCCGTCGGCGATCCGCACGACGCGGTTGTCCGACGGTGTGCTGATGTAGGCGTACATCAGTCTGTCCTGCTCGTACGTCGGTGAGAGCACGATGTCCATCAGGCCGCCGTCACCGGACGGGTCGACGGGAATGACCACCTTGACCTTGGGTTCGGCGTTGGTCGCGATCTCCTTGACCGCCCCGGTGACCCGCTCGGCCACCAGCGCCGTCTTGCTGTCGGGGCCCATGATGAGCCCGCTGGTGCTCTCGAGGCAGCCCTGCATCACGCCCTTCGCGTCGCAGACCTTCGGGAAGGGCTGCCCGGGCAACGGAGGTGGCGGCGTCGGTGCGGCACTCGGAGGGGGAGCCAGCTGCGGCTCGGTGGTGAACGGCTCCGCCTGGGCATCGTCGAACCGGGCGCAGCCCGACACGACCAGCAAAGCCGCGCACAGCAGCACCAGCACACCCTGCGTCGGCCGGTGCAAACTCATGCACGCCAGATTACGGACCGCCGGGCGGTGCGCGCCACGTCGGTGGGTTACGCCGACCGGCGACCGCTCCGCGAATCGCCGCAGGAAAGCACGCGCCAATCCGCGATTCGCAGGTGGAGAGCACTTACTCTGGGAAGCGTGACCAGTACCTCTCACGATCCGCGCGCGTGGCAGAGACCTGAGGACCGCGAGGCCTCAGCCGTGCGACCCGCGTCGGCACGCCTGGTCGACCCGGAGGACGACCTGCCGTCATCGACGTACGCAGGTGACTTCGAGACCACCGCAATCCCGCGCTACGATTCTGGCACGGGGAGCCAGGAGCACTCCGGATACGGCCTGCTCGGTGAACCCGAGCCGCTGCCCTACGTGCAGCCCGCCGGCCGTCACGCCGCGGAACCGACCGAGATCGAGCCGGAGGGCTTCGGCGCCGACAAGGCGGCGGGTCGTCGCGGCACGCAGGATCTCGGGTTGATGCTGCTGCGCGTCGGGTTCGGTGCCCTGCTGATCGCCCACGGCCTGCAGAAGGCGTTCGGGCTGTGGGGCGGTCAAGGGCTCAACGGCTTCGGCCAGTCGCTGGCCGACCTCGGCTACCAGCACGCGGGAATCCTCACCTACGTAGGCGCGGGTGCCCAGATCGGCGCAGGCGTGCTGCTCGTTCTCGGCTTGTTCACGCCACTGGCCGCCGCGGTCGCGGTCGCATATCTGATCAACTCGCTGCTGGCAGCCGTTGCCGCACAACCCGACAGCGGCTACTTCTCGTTCTTCCTGCCGGACGGGCACGAGTACCAGGTCGTGCTCATCGTGCTGGCGGCCGCCTTGACGCTGACCGGTCCTGGCCGCTACGGCCTCGATGCGGGCAGAGGCTGGGCCAGGCGCCCGTTCGTCGGATCCGCGGCCGCACTGGTTCTCGGCGTCGGCGCCGGCGTCGGAGTGTGGGTGCTTCTCAACGGCGCAAACCCACTCGCCTGAGCGCCTACTCGTAGGGGTTGGGCACCCGACCGTCAGTTGCCGTGGTCAGCTGCGGCAGCGTGGCGAAGGTCACGGCGGGTAGCCGTACGTCCGAACCGTCCTTGAGATGCGCTGATGCCCATGCGCCTCCGTCGAACCGCAGTCCGTCGACGTCCTCCCAGGCGACCGTCCGGCTGCCGATCAGCGATCGCGCCGTGACGGTGTCGCGATCGGCGGTCGTGCGGTAACGAATGATCGCCGCGGACGCCGCGACCGGAATGATCAGCAATGCGGTGAACCATCGGGGATTGGAAAAGACCAACGCGAGCAACCCCAGTGTGAAGAAACCGACCGCGATGTGCGCCGTCGCAGAAATCCTGATGACAACGGGGACCGAGGGCGCCGAGGGGGATGGGGGACTCACCCCGCCATCCTTCCACCGGCTACGGGTACCGTGCCCTTCGCGTCCGCGGCGGGCGCCCGGGAATTTGACCTTTGAGCTGTACGGCGGCTACCGTCAACGGTTATGCAGACCGTCGCAATTCTCGTAGTAATTGGTTCGCGCGTTGGTGCGTAACCCGACTGTGTAACCAGTCAGAGCCTACGAGCACCGACGCGCAACCCTCGTGCAGCATCCGCTGACGGGGGTTTTTTGTTGCCCGAGAACATCAGAACCACCGCCGACCTAGACAAAACGAGGACTTGAGGACATCGTGAGCGCACCGACCACGCGGCCACCGCAACCGGCCCAGCGTGCCAATGGCACGCCCGCAGGCCCGAACACGCCGGCCCAGCAGCCCAAACGAGTTGCCCCGGAACGGATGACCGGTGCAAAAGCCGTCATCCGCTCGCTCGAAGAACTCGACGTCGACGTCATCTTCGGCATCCCGGGCGGCGCCGTACTGCCGGTCTACGACCCTCTGTTCGATTCGCAGAAGCTGCGTCACGTGCTGGTGCGCCACGAACAGGGTGCCGGGCATGCCGCCAGCGGGTACGCACACGCCACCGGAAAGGTGGGCGTGATGATGGCCACCTCGGGTCCGGGCGCCACCAACCTCGTCACCCCGCTGGCCGACGCCCAGATGGACTCGATCCCGGTCGTCGCGATCACCGGACAGGTCGGTCGTGCCCTGATCGGCACCGACGCCTTCCAGGAAGCCGACATCTCAGGCATCACCATGCCGATCACGAAGCACAACTTCCTCGTCCGCAGTGGTGACGAGATCGCTCAGGTGATGGCCGAGGCCTTCCACATCGCCAAGAGTGGACGTCCTGGCGCTGTCCTCGTTGATGTCCCGAAGGACGTTTTGCAGGGTGAGTGCACCTTCAGCTGGCCGCCGAAGATCGACCTCCCCGGCTACAAGCCGAACATGAAGCCGCACAGCAGGCAGGTGCGCGAGGCCGCCAAGCTCATCGCGGCTGCGCGCAAGCCGGTGCTGTACGTGGGTGGCGGCGTCATCCGCGGTGAGGCGACCGAGCAGCTGTTGGAGCTGGCCGACCTGACGGGCATCCCGGTCGTGACCACGCTGATGGCCCGCGGCGCCTTCCCCGACAGCCACCCGCAGAACCTCGGCATGCCAGGAATGCACGGAACCGTAGCGGCGGTGGGCGCGTTGCAGAAGAGTGACCTGCTGATCGCGCTCGGCACGCGTTTCGACGACCGGGTGACGGGCAAGCTCGACTCGTTCGCTCCGGATGCCAAGGTGATCCACGCCGACATCGATCCGGCGGAGATCGGCAAGAACCGCAACGCCGACGTGCCGATCGTGGGTGACGTCAAGGCCGTGATCACGGATCTGCTCGATGCCCTGCGCCGCGATGGACTGACCTCGGCCACGTTGAACCTGGACAACTGGTGGGAGTACCTGCGCAGCGTGCAGGCCACCTTCCCGTTGAGCTACGGCCCTCAGAGCGACGGCAGCCTGAGCCCCGAGTACGTCATCGAGACACTGGGCCGCATCGCAGGCCCGGACGCGGTGTACGTGGCAGGCGTTGGGCAGCACCAGATGTGGGCCGCTCAGTTCATCAAGTACGAGAACCCCAAGACGTGGCTGAACTCCGGTGGCCTCGGCACCATGGGTTACGCGGTGCCCGCAGCGATGGGCGCCAAGTTCGGCCGCCCCGAGGCCGAGGTGTGGGCCATCGACGGCGACGGCTGCTTCCAGATGACCAATCAGGAGCTGGCCACCTGCGCCGTCGAGGGCGCGCCCATCAAGGTCGCCGTGATCAACAACGGCAACCTCGGCATGGTGCGGCAGTGGCAGACCCTCTTCTACGAGGGTCGCTACTCGCAGACCGGCCTGTCGACGCATGATCGTCGCATCCCGGACTTCCTCAAGCTGGCCGAGGCGCTGGGTTGTGTCGGATTGCGTTGCGAGCGAGCCGAAGACGTCGAGGACGTCATCAACCAGGCTCGGGCGATCAACGACCGACCCGTGGTGATCGACTTCATCGTCGGCGCCGACGCCCAGGTCTGGCCGATGGTGGCTGCGGGCACGAGCAACTCGGAGATCGAGGCCGCCAAGGGAATCCGGCCGCTTTTCGACGACCAGGGCAACGAGGGGCACGCGTGATGAGCAGGTTGCGCCGCGATGAGCGCTTGCCCGAAGAGCCATCGACGAAGAACCGAGGAATCCGATGAGCATCCAGACCCACACCCTCTCGGTGCTCGTCGAGGACAAGCCCGGCGTGCTGGCGCGCGTCGCATCGTTGTTCTCCCGGCGCGGCTTCAACATTCAGTCGCTGGCCGTCGGCGCCACCGAACAGAAGAATCTCTCTCGGATGACGATCGTCGTCTCGGTGGAGGACTTCCCGCTCGAACAGATCACCAAGCAACTCAACAAGCTGATCAACGTGATCAAGATCGTCGAACAGGACGAGGTCAACTCGGTGTCTCGCGAGCTGGCACTGATCAAGGTCCGTGCCGACGCGGCGACCCGTGGACAGATCATCGAAGCGGTGAACCTGTTCCGCGCCAAGGTCGTCGACGTGTCAGCCGAATCGCTGGTGGTGGAAGCCACCGGCACGCCGGGAAAGCTCGAGGCGCTGCTGGCGCTGCTGGAGCCGTACGGTATCCGAGAGATCGCCCAGTCCGGCATGGTGACCCTTGCCCGTGGCCCACGCGGTATCTCGGGCGTCAAATAACGCAATTGCAGTAACGAACGAAGAGAAGGAAATATCAAGTGGCAGTTGAGATGTTCTACGACGACGATGCTGATCTGTCGATCATCCAGGGACGCAAGGTCGGCGTCATCGGATACGGCAGCCAGGGACACGCGCATTCCCTGAGCCTGCGCGATTCGGGCGTCGAGGTGAAGGTGGGTCTCAAGGAGGGCTCCAAGTCGCGTGAGAAGGTCACCGAGCAGGGCCTCGAGGTCGACACGCCCGCAGAGGTCGCCAAGTGGGCCGACGTCGTCATGCTGTTGGCTCCTGACACCGCGCAGGCAGAGATCTTCAAGAACGACATCGAGCCGAACCTCGTCGCGGGCGACGCGCTGTTCTTCGGCCACGGCCTGAACATTCACTTCGACCTGATCGAGCCTGCCGAGAACATCACGGTCGGCATGGTCGCCCCGAAGGGCCCCGGCCACTTGGTGCGCCGACAGTTCGTCGACGGCAAGGGTGTGCCCTGCCTGATCGCCATCGACCAGGACCCCAAGGGCGAAGGCCAGGCTCTGGCGCTGTCATACGCCAAGGCGATCGGTGGTGCCCGCGCCGGCGTCATCAAGACCACGTTCAAGGAGGAGACCGAGACTGATCTCTTCGGCGAGCAGGCCGTGCTCTGCGGCGGTACCGAGGAACTGGTCAAGGTCGGCTTCGAGGTCATGGTCGAGGCGGGCTACGCCCCGGAAATGGCCTACTTCGAGGTGCTCCACGAGCTCAAGCTCATCGTCGACCTGATGTACGAGGGTGGCATCGCCCGGATGAACTACTCAGTGTCCGACACCGCAGAGTTCGGTGGCTACCTGTCGGGCCCGCGCGTCATCGACGCCGACACCAAGGAGCGGATGCGCGGGATCCTGAAGGACATTCAGGACGGCACCTTCGTCAGGGAGCTCGTCGCAAACGTCGAGGATGGCAACAAGCGGCTCGAGAAGCTCCGCAAGGAGAACGCCGAGCACCCGATCGAGGTCACCGGCAAGAAGCTGCGCGACCTGATGAGCTGGGTGGACCGCCCCATCACCGAAACGGCCTGATTCGGCGTCAACACGAGTCGTGGAGTTTCAACCGTGTTGCTCGCGTTTGAAACACCACGATTTGGCCACACTCGGCGGTGAACACGTTCTCGCGACGTGTGCTATCCCTCCCTAGGAACATTGGAACGTGTCATGAGCGAGTCGGCAGATCGCCGTGCTGACGTCACCCGTCAGGCGATCCTGGACGCCGCGTCCCGTCAGTTCGCCGAGCGTTCGTTCAGCTCGGTGAGCCTCGATGACATCGTCGCCGACACGGACGTTTCGAAGAGCGCGCTGTACTTTCACTTTCGGTCCAAGCATTCCTTGGCGCTGGCGATCATCGAACATCACGCCGAGGAAGTCCGCGCAGCCACCATGGAGTTGCTGACGCACCAGCGCTCGGGCTTGGAGACGATGATCGAGGTCACGTTCATGGTGGCCACGCGCGACGCGCGTGACGGCTACGCCCGCGCCGCCATGAACCTGTTCGGGGAGGCTCGAAGTCCCGGCGCCCCGCCCGTCGGCCTGGTCGACGAATGGGTCAAGGGCTCGATCACGGTGCTGGAGCAGGCGATCGCCGATGGTGACGTGCGCGTCGACTGCGATCCCGAAGACCTGGCCCAGGTCCTCGTCGGCCACTACGTCGGCATGCGGCAGGTGAGCGACCTCAACGAGCCGGCCTCCTTCTTGACCCGCGTCGCGAACAGCTGGCGCACCACGTTGCCAGGATTCGCCAACCCCGACCGGATCGACTATCTGACGCAGTTCGTCGAGCGGCGTGCCGTCGCGGCCATCCGCAACATCACCGGGCGCGGCTGACCCCGATGGCGTCGAGAAGCGGTCGTTGTGTCGATCGCGCGTCGGCGGGTACGTAGAGGGACGTGTCTTCCATGACGGTGGTTTCCGGTGACGAGCGTGTCGTGCTTCTCGACGAGGCTGGGCAAGAGGTCGGTAGCGCAGCGAAGGCAGCCGTGCACAGCGAATCAACCCCACTGCACCTGGGCTTCTCGTGTTATCTGTTCGACGGCGCCGGGCGGGTGCTCCTGACCCGTCGCGCGCTCGGCAAGCAGACCTGGCCCGGTGTGTGGACCAACTCGTTCTGTGGACATCCCGCGCCTGGCGAACGGGTCGCCGAGGCGGTGCGGCGCCGGGCCCGCCAGGAACTCGGCATCACGATCGACGCTCCGGTCTGCGTGCTTCCGCATTTCCGCTACCGCGCCGTCGCGGCCGACGGCAACGTCGAGAACGAGGTGTGCCCCGTATTGTGCGCCAGCACGGACGGAACCATTCATCCAGCCGCGGACGAGATCATGGACTCGCGGTGGGTGACGTGGGACGAGTTGCACTCGGCTGCCGGGTTGCCCTGGTCGATCAGTCCTTGGGCGGTAGAACAGATCCCGCTGTTGGAAGCCGCTGGGCTGTCGGCGTGGGTGCGACCGACCAGGGCCTGATCTTCCGGCCTGCCGTCAAACCGGCGGCGTGCCGCTTTCGCGCACCGTGAAGAGCCGTTCGGCGTAGACGAGGTCGTCGCGCCACAGCCGGGTGGCGGCGTGGCGCATGACGGGTACCAGCAGCGCCCTGGCGTGCAACGCCTGCGCGAACCTAGGTCGGTCGGAGTGGGCGATGACTGCTTCCAGCACGGCGGTTCTCGGTCGACCGTCGGTTCCTGCGCCCAGTGGCGTGGCGTGCGTCTCCACCACGCTGCCAGAACCCTCTCCTTCGACGATCCGCATCAGGATCGTCCTGGGCTCGGGGCTGGTGAACTCGGCAACCACCGGTACCCCCAACCGGCCGATCTTGAACGTGACGGCGACGAGCAGACGGTCGAGCTCCTCGGGAAGGTCATCGTCGACGGGCGGCGCACTGAGCACGTCGAGCCTGGCGAACGAGTAGGGGTGAAACCACGACCCGTGCCACGGGTCCAGTCGGTTGGCGATGACATCCCTTGGTTCGCACACGCCGACGAGGCGTGTGACGGCGTGCACCCGTGCCCCGCCGGGCCGTTGGGAGATCACCGGTGCTGCGGTGGGGGTCTCACCTCCGACGGCATCCAGTCGCACCCACGCGAGTACGCCGTCGTCGTGCGCGGGAAGCGGACTCCAGCCAAGGCGGCTGCCTCCGGTGAGACGCAGCCCATGCCACGGACAGACCAGTGCGCCCCCGTCGAGCCGACCGGTCGAGAGGTCGGCGCCGAGGTGTGGGCACGCTGCGGGGCCGGTGTGTAGCGCTCCGGCCTCACCGCGCCAGGCGACCAGATCGCGGCCCGCGACGGTGAACCCCAGTGGGCGGTCACCGATGTCACCGGCCGCTGCGAACGGATACCAGTTGCCGCTCGGCCGGCGCTGCGAACGCGCCAGGGCGGAGCCGATCACCGCGGGGTCGGCGTCGCGGTAGGTCGGGCGCTGGCCCGCCCACTGCGTGCGGTGGAGGAGTCGAAGCGGCGACGTCTTCGACAACTTCGACCTGAACTCCGTCAGCAAGCTCATCGCCGGTGTGATCCTTCCCGATTGGCGAGCCGTCTCAGTCCGGCCGAACGACCCCGTGTCGGAACGGTTTCCAATCCATGGCCGGCGAGCCCGAAGTGCGATAGCAGCCGGTTGGCGGCGGACCAGCCGGTGGTCGCCGCCCGTTCCATGAGCGCCACCGGGAGGTCGATCCGGATGCCGTCTCCCGCCAGCGCCAGTGCGTCGTGCGGAGTGTCAACGCCGGGGCGGCCGGCGAAGTCGCCCGGCGCGAACCGCGGGCAGTCGTTGCGGCACAACACCCGCTCGCCGACGATGTGCGCCCGTGCGGTCTCGGGATAGATCTCGTGCATCCTGGCCAGCAATCGCTCGCGCAGATCGTCGTGGCCCTCGGTCACCGCGTACGCGTGCAGTTCGATGACGGAGCCGCCGGTTCGCCCGGCCCACTGGCCCGCCTCGGCCTCGTACCGTTCCAGCACGCTGACGTTGTCCAGCGGTGGCCGACCACCGGTGCCAAGGAAGGCGGGGCGGTCGGCGTTGACGGGTAGGTCCAGCCACAGCCGGTACACCACGAAGGGCGCCGCAGTGCCGAGGTTCTCGATGCGGCGCCGCCAGTCGCCGTCGAGGGTGGGGGAGCCTTCGGCGATGTGACGCAGGCTGGAGACGTCGGTGGCCAGTACGACGCCGTCCGCGTCGAAGCTCTGCCCAGAATCGGTCTCGATGGTGAAGTCGGACGCGTCGTGCACAGCGCTCACCGTGACGCCGGTGTGGAAGCGCACGCCGCGGGTCTCGAGATATGCCCGTAACGGGTTCCACAGCGCGACGTCGAAATTGGCATTGGCCACGTCGAAGACCAGCCCCTCGCTCGAGCCGAGGAAGTAGATGTGGAACATCGTCGCCAGCTCGGCGGCCGACAGGTCGGTCGGCTCGGCGAAGAAGCTACGGGAGAAGACCTCGAACGCCAGATGCCTTGCCGCATCGGGAAAGTTGATGTCGCGAAGGAAGGTGTCCGCATCCGAGTGGTCGAGCCACCGGTAGATGTCCGGCACCGACACAGCCGCCAGCGGGGCCGCCGCGCGGGCGTTGATCCGCACCAGATCGCGGAGCCGAAACGTGGGGCTCCGCAGCGCGAAGACGAGCGCGTTCAGTGGCGGGGTCTTCGGAAGGCCGCGGAACGTGTCCCGGCGGCCGCTGGCGTCGACCAGCGGGTAGTCCTCGACGGGGGTGAGCATGGACAAGTCGGAATCGATGCGTCGCAACAGCTTTCGCAGGTTGTAGTACTGCCGGAAGAATGCGTGGAAGCCCCGGTTCATTGCCACCGGCGTGCCGTCGTCGAAGGTCCCCGGCCAGCCGCCGACACGACCCCCGAGGTAGGGTTCGCGTTCGACGACATCGACGGTGACCCCGCGTTCGGCCAGGCCGGTGGCCGCGGCGAGCCCGGCGATGCCCGCGCCGACCACGACGGCATGCGGCCTTCGCGGCAGCGCCGAGGCGTCCGGCAACCCGCGCGGTGCGTCGTGCGTCGGGAGGCGCCGATCGGTCATCGAGGCGCCTCCGCCAGGAAGGTGTGCACGACGTTGCGCTGCCAGCCACGCATCGTTTCGCGGCCAACGGCGGTGAAGCCGTTGTGACGAAGACGCTCCTGGAAGGCTGCCGCGCCGTCGAACTGGTTCACGCTGCGCCGTAGGTAGCGGTAGAGGCCGGCGTCACCGGTCCGGATGCGACCGGCGGGGATGATGACCGTTGCACACACGGCGTTCCACACGGCCGTCGCCAACCGCGAGTCACGCACCGAGTACTCGTGCACCGCCAGCGTCCCGCCTGGTCGCAGCAGACCGCGAAAGGCGCTCAACTGCGCGTCGGCATCGGCGAGGTTGCGGATCAGGTAGGCAGCGAAGATCCCGTCGAACGGGCCGTCGACGCCTGCATCGGCAAGATTCTCGATGTGGCTGTGCACGAAGCGAACCGAGGAAGGCCACTTCTTGGCGGCGGCTTGGGTCAGCATGCCGGCCGATCCGTCCACGCCGATGATCTCGGCCCGCGGCGCAGCGGCCAGCAGCGCCGCCGTGGACGCTCCGGTGCCGCAACCCGCATCGAGCAAGCGCAACCCGCGGCCTGCGTCGGGAAGCCGCATTCGGGCCGCCGACAGTCGAAGGTGTTCGTGGTAACCGGGATTCGCGCCGACGAGGGCATCATAGGCGGGCGCGTCTGCGTCGAAGGCGGCGGGAACGTCGCCGGGTGTCATCTCACTCTTCACTGGTTCTCCTGGCGGTTGCGCGGTCCCTGCCGTTCCCACAACAGCAGGACGGCGGTGACCAGTGCCCAGCCGAAGAGGAAGTCTTCGACCGGTATGTCGAACGGAAAGCGGATGCCGCTGGTGTGATGCTCGTCGTACATGACGATGGGCGCAGTGAGTTTGGTGAGCCAACCGTCGACGAGTATCTGGAAGCCCACCACGATGACCATCGAGATCCAGTAGGCCGGGCGGCGGAAGAGTCCCGTGCGCAGCACGCCGAACTCAAGCCCGATCACCGCGACGACGCCGATGAGGGCAGGCAGGGTGTAGCCGAGGCCGATCACGAGGGCCGCACCCGGGAGCGTCGAATTCGCCTGACGCGGTCGAGGATGCCTTGGACGGCGGAGTAGGTGAGTAGTCCGCAGATCGGTATCACGATGAAGAAGAGCAGTTCTTCGAGAGGCAGTGTGCCAAGGTCGATGCCGCTGACGTACCGAGGGCTGTACGTCCCCACGTGGCCGGCGATCGCGAACAGGTCCCAGACGACGAACACCAACGCCACCGGGACGATGGCGCGGACCGCTCGGCGGGACTGTCGGTAGACCCCCGTGCCGAGGAACTCCAAAGGTGCGGTGATGGCCAGACACGCCGCGAGGACGAACAAGTACTGCCAGCGGTCCACGATTACGCTCCGGCTCCCTTCGCCCGCGCGCGCCACGCCTTCACCAGGCCGGCTGTTCCAACCCGGATGCGACGCGCGCCTCCGACGGTGGCACGTTGGCCGAAGACGGCGAAGTCGATGTCCTCGATACGGTCCAGGATCCCCGAGTACAGGGTGAACGCGGCCTCGACGCACGGCCGTGAACGTGGATGCAGCAGCGGGATCCCTTGTCGTGCCTGGTCGTAGATCCGGCGGGTGGTGGCGTGCTGCTCGACGAGGGCACTGCGCACCCGCGGGTCGGTGCGGGCGTTGTCGTGGCACCACGTCAGTAGCTCGCGGTCGACGCCGTGAGCGGCGAGTTCGTCGGCGGGCAGATACACGCGTCCCCGGTCGAGGTCCTCGTCGATGTCACGCAGGAAGTTGGTCAGCTGGAACGCCTTCCCGAGCGCGGCCGCCGACGGCGCGGCCTCCTCGCGTGGAACCACCGTGCCGAGGATGGGAAGCATCTGCAGTCCGATGACTTCGGCCGAGCCGTACATGTAACGGTTCAGGGCGGCCCGGTTGGGATAGTCGGTCACCGTGAGGTCCATCTGCATGGAACCAAGGAAGTCGTCGAACAGCTGCCAGGTGATGCCGTAGCGGAGAGCACTGTCGACGACGGCGGCCAGGGTGGGGTCGGCGCCGCTCGACCTGCCCTGGACGAGACGTTCGAACAGCTGAGTGGCCAGCACGTGAAGCAGGTCTCCACGCTCAGCGGTATCGAGGCTCGGGTCGAAGTCGTCGAGGATGTCGTCGGCGCGCCTGGCGAAGCCGTAGAGTGCGTGCACCGCAGGACGTTGCGAGGGGGCCAGCAGCCGGGTCGCGAGGAAGAACGTGCGGCCGTGCTCCGCGTTGATCTCTCGGCAGCGCCGATAGGAGTCGCGCAGCTCGGGTTCGCGCACTCCGGCGGCATCCAGCTCGGAACCGATCACGAGCTCACCACCCGTCCCGTGCGTCGAGCCGCCACGCCGGTTATCCGGTCCGCCGCCAGCCTGCCGGAGATGATGGCGGTCGGCACCCCGACGCCAGGCACCGTCGACGACCCCGCAAGCACCACGTCGTCGATCCCGCGAACTGTGTTGGCGGGGCGGAACGGCCCGGTCTGGCCGAAGGTGTGCGCCAAGGCGAACGGACTGCCCGAAAGCATTCCCTGCCGAGCCCAGTCGGCGGGGTTGACGGTGTGCAGGATTTCGGCGTCCGCACCGAGCTGGGGGAGCCGGGTGGCCACGGCGCTCATCACCTCGTCGACGTACGCGTCACCTCTTGCGTCCCAATCAACCTTGCCCACAGCGGTGTTCGGGGCCGGGGCCAGGATGTAGAGGAGGTCTCGACCAGCGGGCGCGAGGGAGGGGTCGCTCGCCGTCGGCCTGGTCACCAACAGTGACGGATCCGACATCACCACCCCTTCGTCGATGATGTCGCGAAAGGTCTGCTTCCACGCGTCGCCGAACAGGATGGTGTGGTGTCCCACCGATTCCGCGATGCCGTCTCTTGCGGCACGGCAGCCGACGTGCGCAACGACGGCCGACGGTGCGGGACGCAACGGCAGCAACCGCCGAGGGGTCCTGTCCAGCAGTCGGTAGGTCTCCGGCAGTTCGGTGGTGAGCACGACGGCGTCGGCCGCCAGGCGCGTGCCGGTGTCGGTCTGCACGGCCACGACCCGGCCGCCCCTGCGTTCGAGTGCGGAAACACTGGTGTCGTACACGAACTCGACGCCGGCAGCGGAGGCGGCGGCGGCCATGGCGTCCGGAAGGGCGCGCATGCCACCTCGCGGGAAATAGACGCCTGCGACGGTGTCCATGTACGCGATCACGGCGTAGACCGCGAGGGCCCGCTGCGGCGGGACGCCTGCGTAGAGCGCCTGGAAGGTGAAGACGCGAAGCAGCCGTTCGTCGGTGATGAACCTCCGCACCACCCGGTCCCAGCGACGGAAGCCTCCCATCGCGGCGAGTCGTGCCAGCTGCGGCGTCACCAACGAAAGGGGGGAATCGAAGTTCGCCGATATGAACCCGTCGAACTCCACCTCGTAGAGCCGCGTCAACCACTCGCGCAGCCGTCGGTAGCCCTCGGCTTCCCGACGGCTGGCGAATCGTTCGATCTCGGCGGCCATCGCGTCGGCATCGCTGTGGACGTCGAGCGCACTGCCGTCGGCGAACGACGCGTGATAGGCGGGTTCGATGCGCAGTAGTTCGAGCCAGTCTGCCGTCGATTCACCGAGCGCAGCGAACGCGTCGTCGATGATGTCGGGCATGGTCAGAACGGTCGGGCCGGTGTCGAGCCGGTAGCCAGATACGTCGGCGCGCCCGACCCGTCCGCCCGGGTGCGAGCCACGCTCGACGACGGTCACCGAGCGCCCGCGACCGGTCAGTTGCATTGCGGCGGACAGCCCCGCGAGACCCGCTCCGACCACGACGACGCGGTCGCTGTCACCGCCCATGGCGCGCGCTACGCGTCTCGTCCGGCGAAGAGGGAGGTTTTCGACCCCGCTCTGGACGTGCTGCTGGGTGGACTCATTCGTTGCCAGTGCTCAACTGCGTCTCATTCCTCGTCGCGCCGGCCCGCCGTCCAACCGGCGAGGCCACGTGCCGGTATTACCCCGAATTGCGGAAATCAATCCAGCCCGGACGCTGCAACGCCGCCCGGCTCCCTGCGCCCGACGCCGCACCCCGACTAGAGGTTGAGCCGACCGGCCACGCCGAGCACCCGGCGCGCAAGGTGGTCGAGTGCCGCGTTCGTCGCGTCGTCGAGTGTCCCCACGTTGTCGCGGTTGGCGATGAGCCCGGCGCCGTAAGGGTTTCCGTCGACGTACTTCACCTGATCGGTATAGCCGGGAGGCACGATGATCCCGCCGAAGTGCATGAGCGTCACGTACAGCGTGAGAATCGTCGACTCCTGCCCACCGTGCAACGTCTGCGACGACGTGAACGCCGCGTACACCTTGTCGGCCAGCTTGCCCTCGGACCAGAGCCCACCCAGTGAGTCGATGAACGTGCGGAATTGCGATGTGACCGAGCCGAATCGGGTCGGCGAGCCGAAGATCACCGCATCCGCCCAGACGATGTCGTCACCCGAAGCCTCGGGTAGGTCCTTGGTCGCCCGGTAGTTCGCCGTCCATGCCGGATTCTCCGCGAACGACTCGGGGTCACGAGTTTCGGCGATGTGCCGTACCCGCACCTCGGCGCCCTCGGCCTGCGCGGCGTCGGCGACGCGCTGCGCCATCGTGGTGCCGTGGCCGGTGGCGGAGTAGTAGATGATCGCGAGTTTGGTCAAGCTCTCAGCCAATCATGGCGCGAGACCGGGCAGCTTCTCGATCCCGAATTCGCGGCGCAGCACGGTCCGCGCGGCGTAGTAGCCGGCCATGCCGTGCACGCCGCCTCCCGGTGGCGCGGCCGACGAGCAGAGGTAGGCTTTCGGAATCGGCGTTGACCACGGGTTGAGTCGCGCCGTCGGACCGGCCAGCGCGCTGAACATATTGTTGCCGCCGACGCCGATGTCACCGCCGACCAGGTTGGCGTTGTGCGCCGCAAGGCGCGAGGCCGGCACGCTGCGGGCCGCCAGCACCACGTCGCGAAATCCCGGCGCGAAGCGTTCGACCACCGCCGTCACGGCCTCGGCCATGTCGACGGTCGACCCGGCGGGAACGTGCGCATAGGTCCACAGCGGCCGACGGCCCTCGGCGTCGATGCGGCCGGGATCGGCGAGGTGGGGGAGTGCGGCGAGCACCATGGGCCAATCGGCGTGGCGGTCCCTGGCGATCTCCGCCTCGGCCAGCGCCATCTGCGAACGGGCGCCGCCGAGGTGCAGCGTGGGCGCGACTGCCAGTCGCGAGTCCCGCCAGGGGATTTCGCCGGACAGCACGAAGTCGACCTTCGCCACGCCCGGCCCGAACCGGTAACGCCGCAAGGCCTTGGCATATCGCGAGGGCAGCGCATCGCCGTAGATCCGGAGCAGCGCGGTCGGCGCGGTGTCGTACAGCACCACACCCTCGGGCGGGCTGGTGACCTCCTCGTCGAGAACCAATTCGCCGCCGTGGGCGCGGAGGTCGGCGATCAGGGCGTCCGGGATCACTTGGGAGCCGCCGACGGGGATCGGCCATCCCACCGCATGGCCGAGGGTGGTGAGCATCAGTCCGACTCCGGAGGACACCAGGGACGGCATCTGCGAAATCGTGTGCGCCGCAACGCCACTGAACAACGCGCGGGCGTCCTCGCCGACCAGGCTCCGCCACAGCGGTGTGCCCTGCTCGAGCAGCCGGGGACCGACGCGCAGCGCCGCCGGGATCGAGGGCGGAATCGAACGCTTGTCGCCGAGCATCAGGCCGACCACGCCCTCGGCGTCGGCGACGAGTGGCCCCAGTAGCCGGCGCCATGACGCGCCGTCGTCGAGTTCGTCGCAGGTGCGCGCCAGGTCGGCGTATCCGATCGCCGCCTGCCTTCCCGGCAGCGGATTGGCGTAGGAGACCTCGGGCACGGTCAGCCGTACGCCACGCGCGCGCAGATCGAACTCGGCGAAGAACGGCGATGCCAGCGCAAGGGGATGCACCGCCGAGCAGACGTCGTGCCTCACGCCCGGGTACTCGGGGTCGGCCATGGTGCGCGCACCGCCCCCGGCCGTCGGCTGGGCCTCGACGACGCGCACCGACAGACCGGCTCGGGCGCAGATGACGGCGGCGCTCAGTCCGTTGGGTCCACTTCCGACGACGGTGACGTCCACATCATCGATCTTCCCCGGGTCGCTTCGCTCCTGCCCACCGGCCCCTGATTAGAGCCCATTACGCTGTCCGCGTGAGCCTGCCCGTTGTTCTGATCGCCGACAAACTTGCCGAATCGACAGTTGCCGCCCTGGGTGACCAGGTCGAGGTGCGCTGGGTCGACGGCCCCGACCGAGAAAAGCTGCTGGCCGCGGTGCCGGAGGCCGACGCGCTGCTGGTGCGCTCGGCGACGACGGTGGACGCCGAGGTCATCGCCGCCGCGCCCCGGCTCAAGATCGTGGCCCGTGCCGGCGTCGGCCTCGACAACGTCGACGTCGACGCAGCGACCGCACGCGGCGTGCTGGTCGTCAATGCGCCGACGTCGAACATCCACAGCGCGGCGGAGCACGCCCTCGCGCTGCTGCTCGCCGCGGCCCGGCAGATCCCGGCGGCCGACGCAACACTGCGTGAGCGCACGTGGAAGCGGTCGTCCTTCTCGGGCACCGAGATCTTCGGCAAGACGGTCGGCGTCGTCGGACTCGGCCGCATCGGACAGCTAGTGGCGCAGCGGCTCGCCGCCTTCGGCGCCCACATCGTGGCCTACGACCCCTACGTGTCCCAGGCCCGCGCCGCACAGCTCGGTATCGAGCTGCTGACGCTCGACGAGCTGCTGGGACGCGCCGACTTCATCTCGGTGCACCTGCCGAAGACCAAGGAGACCGCTGGCCTCATCGGCAAGGAGGCGCTGGCCAAGACCAAGCCGGGCGTCATCATCGTCAACGCCGCCCGCGGCGGCCTGATCGACGAGCAGGCGCTCGCCGACGCGGTCATCAGCGGTCATGTGCGCGGCGCCGGACTGGACGTGTTCTCGACCGAGCCGTGCACCGACAGCCCGCTGTTCGGGCTGCCGCAGGTCGTCGTGACCCCGCACCTCGGTGCCTCCACTGCTGAGGCGCAGGACCGCGCCGGGACCGACGTGGCGGCCAGCGTGAAGCTCGCGCTGGCGGGTGAATTCGTCCCCGACGCTGTCAACGTGGGCGGCGGTTACGTCGGCGAAGAGGTCGCGCCGTGGCTGGACCTGGTGCGCAAGCTGGGGCTGCTGGTGGGCGCGTTGTCGGCCGAGCTCCCGACCAACGTCGCCGTCCAGGTGCGCGGCGAACTGGCCTCCGAGGAGGTCGGGGTCCTGCGGCTCTCGGCACTACGCGGCTTGTTCTCCGCGGTCATCGAGGACCAGGTGACCTTCGTCAACGCCCCGGCTCTGGCCTCCGAGCGCGGGGTCGAGGCCTCCATCGACACCGCGCCGGAGAGCCCCAACCACCGCAGCGTCGTCGACGTGCGCGCGGTGGCCGTCGACGGCTCGACGGTCAACGTGGCGGGCACGCTCTCGGGTCCGCAGCTGGTGGAGAAGATCGTCCAGATCAACGGACGCAACCTCGACCTGCGCGCCGAGGGCGTGAACCTGATCATCAACTACCACGATCAGCCGGGCGCGCTCGGCACCATCGGCACGCGACTCGGCGTCGCGGGGATCAACATCCTCGCCGCCCAACTCAGTCAGGATGCCGATGGTGACGGTGCGACGATCATGTTGAGGCTCAACCGCTCGGTGCCCGACGACGTGCTGAGCGCCCTCGGCGCCGACGTCAAGGCCGTGACGCTGGAACAGGTGGACTTGTCATGAAACTGGCGGTGATCGCAGGCGACGGCATCGGACCCGAGGTGATCGACGAGGCCCTCAAGGTGCTCGACGTGGTCAAGCCGGGCGTCGAACACACCACCTACGACCTGGGTGCGCGGCGCTATCACGCGACGGGTGAGGTGATGCCCGACGGCCTGGTCGACGAGCTCCGCACGCACGACGCGATCCTGTTGGGCGCCATCGGCGATCCGTCGGTGCCGAGCGGTGTGCTGGAGCGCGGACTTCTGCTGCGAATGCGGTTCGAGCTCGACCATCACGTCAATCTGCGGCCGTCGCGGCTGTACCCGGGCGTGACCAGCCCGCTCGGCGACGTCGACATCGACTTCGTCGTCGTGCGGGAGGGCACCGAGGGGCCGTACACGGGCACCGGCGGCGCGATCCGCGTCGGCACGCCGCACGAGGTCGCCACCGAGGTGAGTCTCAACACCGCGTTCGGCGTCGAGCGGGTGGTGCGCGACGCGTTCACCAGGGCGTCCAAGCGACGCAAGCACCTGACGCTGGTGCACAAGACCAACGTGCTGACGTTCGCGGGCAGGTTGTGGTCGCGCATCGTCGCCGAGGTCGGCGAGGAGTTCGCCGACGTCGAGGTCGCCTACCAGCACATCGACGCGGCGACCATCCACATGGTCACCGATCCCGGCCGGTTCGACGTCATCGTGACCGACAACCTGTTCGGCGACATCATCACCGACCTCGCCGCCGCGGTGTCGGGCGGAATCGGCCTGGCCGCCAGCGGCAACATCGACGCCACGCGGACCAATCCGTCCATGTTCGAGCCGGTGCACGGCAGCGCGCCCGACATCGCAGGCAAGGGCATCGCCGATCCGACGGCGGCGATCATGTCCGTGGCACTGCTGCTCGCGCACGTCGGCGATGACGCCGCGGCGGTGCGGGTGGACAAGGCGGTCGAGGAGCACCTGGCAACCCTGGGCGGGGAGAAGCTTTCGACGTCGGCGGTCGGCGACCGCATCGTCGGGTTGCTCTGACTCGGTCGGACAGATACTCAGGCTGATCTGATGGGTGGATGCGGTGCGGTTGCCCCTCCTAGCGTCGTAGCGTTCGACGCTAGGAGTAACGATTGACGACGGAAACCGTTCGCAAGCCCAGCGATTCAGCGATCCATCCGCTGGACGACCCGGTCCGGTCGTCGTTGCGCGGAGCTCACGCGCGGTTCGCGGTCTGGTCCGGCCGGATTGCCCGGATTGCCCGGTACGACCGGGAGGTCGCGGGGTTCGTCGGCCATCCGCTGGAACTCGACGAGCAGGATTGGTCAGATCTCGCCGCGTCGGTGGGTCCATCGACCGAGGTGTCGCTGCGGGGTGCTCACGTTCCGCCCGCCGACTGGGAGGTGCTCGGACAGATGGGTTCGGTGCAGCTGGACGGATCGGCATTCGAGGTGGCTCCCGATCCGGATGTCGTGGTGCTCGGCGCCGCCGACGTGCCGCAGATGCTGGATCTGGTCGAGCGGACCAAGCCAGGGCCGTTCCGAGTGCGGACCATCGAGATGGGCACGTATCTGGGGCTTTTGGACGACGGGCGACTGGTGGCGCTGGCCGGTGAGCGGATGCACCCCGCGGGCTGGACCGAGATCAGTGCCGTCTGTACCGATCCGCGGTTCCGCAAGCGAGGTTTCAGCACCCGTCTGGTGCGGGCGGTGGGCTACGGCATCCGCGTTCGTGGGGAGGTTCCGTTCCTGCACGCGAGGGCCGACAACACCCCGGCGATCAGGCTCTACGAGTCACTGGGTTTCACGCTCCGGAAGCGTTCGGTGCTCACGTTGGTCCGGACTCCCCGGCATGCACCGCTGTGACTCCCAGTGATGCGTCGCCCTGGTCCGATACGGCACCTGGTGACGACGTCTTTCGGTTGCGCCCATGAAGTCATGACGCCTAGCGCCGGTGCACCGACTCGACCGTGTACAGATGCGGATCGAAGCCTTCGGCGAGCGCCGCCGCCCGGCCCATGTGCTCACGCGCGGTCGGGTCGGCCAGCATCGCCTGATAGGCCTCTGCGGTCTCCCACTGCGCATAGTTGACGACGCGAGTTCCGTCGGTGCTGAGGTGAATGTTGGCCGACACGAACCCGGGAACGTGCCGCATGACGTTGTCGCTCGCCGCCTCCAGTAGTTCTGCGAGCTCATCGGCCTTCGCCGGCTCGACGGTGAACACGTTGATCAGCGTGGCGTGGGGACCGTGTCGCTCGATGGTGGTCACTTTCGGCTCCTCCAGTTGTCAGGTTCCTTACATAGTCGACCGTAGCACGATGTAAGGTTCCTGTCATGTCTGAGCCGGAGGTCGAAGGTGGTGCGGGCTACCTGGTGAAGCGGGTCCAGCAGTCGATGCGACGCCGCTGCGATGCCGCGTTACGCCCCACGGGGTTGTCGATGGCCCAATACGCGGCGTTGCGAGCACTCGCCGATCACCCAGACGCGTCGGCATCGGAGCTGGCGCGCCTCTGCTTCGTCACCCGGCAGTCGCTGCAGGATCTGCTGGCGGGACTGCGTTCGTCTGGTCTGGTGCGATCGGCGGCGGCGGCGTCGTCGTCGGGGCAGGGGCGTGCCAACGCGCTCGCGCTGACCCCGGTCGGACGCAAGCGACTGGCGGCCAGTCACGACGCGGTCCTCGACGTGGAACGGTCAATGGTGCGGGGCCTTTCGGCGAGCGCCCGGCACGAGCTGGCCGACCTGCTGACCCGGTGTGCCGAGAATCTGGAGAACGGAACAGTCGATTGAGTACGCGCCTGCCGACGTTGGTGACGCTGAGGCATCAGTGCTGGCTGTTCGTCATCGGGTCCCTCTGTTTCGCGACGGGCACGGCGCCCGGCTTCTCAGCTCTCGCAGGCGCGGAAGCGGCCAACGTGGCATGCTTCGTCGGCTCGTGGCTCTTCACCAGTGCGGCCTGGATCCAACTGGTGCGCTCGGGCCCGAAGGGCAGCGTCGAATGGCTCTCGGCTGCAACGCAGTTCGCGGGAACCGTGTTGTTCAACGTCAGCACCGGCGCGTCGGTGTGGGCGCACGCGGTGTTGATGGAACGCAGGCTCGTGTGGGCGCCCGACGCCACCGGCTCGTTCGCGTTCCTCGCTAGCGCCGCGCTCGGCATCGTTGCGGTGTCGGCGCAGGTCGGGTACTGGGTGCCAAGGTCGCGTGACTGGCAAGCCCAGTGGGTCAACATGATCGGCTGCCTCGCGTTCGGCGCGAGCGCGGTCGGGGCGTTCGTCCACGAGACGGGTACCGACGCGGACGAGGGGCTCGCGAACGTGGGCACCTTCATCGGCGCCCTTTGCTTCCTGGCCGCAGCGCTGATCGTGCTGCCCCGCTCCCGCGCGCCTTCGACGGTCTGAGGGGTTAAGGCTGCCCGACTACTCGGCGAGGCGTGACTGCGGCTTGCGGATTGGATCGGCGTCGACCGGCACCAACGGCAGCGCCAGCAGGGGGAACAGTGCGCACACCGCGAAGGCGAGCGGAAAACCGGCCGCGGTGATCAGTGCGCCGAACACCGGCGGAACGATGCCCGCCGTCAAGAGCTGACTGGTGTTCTGCGTCCCCAGGGCGCGGCCGCTCCAGAACGGACCTGCGATCTCGGCGATCGCGGTGAAGGCCAGGCCGTTGTCGGAGACGGTGATGACGGAGGCGGCCACCATCACCGCGATCGCGAGTGGTGAGTGCAGAAGATCGGTCAGCGCGAGCAGGCCCATTGCGATGGCCGCTCCGATGGCGATGGTCCGGATCGGATGAAGGCGCGAACCGGCCTTGTCCGACCACCGGCCCGCGGCGATCCTCCCTGCCGCGCCGAGTATCTGCGCAAAGGTCACCATCGCGCCCGCAGACGCCGCCGACCAGTCGCGGTCGGTCATGAGCCACACCAGGGTGAACGTCCACACCACGCACTGTGGCGCGACGAGAAGCACCGAGACGGCATGGATGCGCCACAGCGTCGAGGACCCGCGATAGGGGTTTGTGAGGTCATCGGCGTGCGCCTCGGCTCTGGCTGGTCGAGGTGGATCGAGCACGCCGACCGCGCTGATGACGGCGGCGACGGCGCACGCGATGGCGGGGAACAGCAGGGCCGCGGTGACGCCCATGGTCTCGGCCAGTCGGGGAATCACCAACGCGCCCAGACCGACTCCGAGTGGCTGTGCGGTCTGACGGATTCCCATCACCAGACCGCGCTGATGTGGCGGAAACCAGCCGACCACCAGGCGGCCGCTTGCGGAGTTGCTGCTCGCGGCTGCCATGCCGCCGAGGAACAGGAAGACTCCGACGGCGGGCAGGGAGTGCGCCGAGGCGGCCGCGAACGCCGACACCGCCGTCAGCGCGGAACCGACGGCCAGCACCAGGCGTTCGCCGAACCTGTCGACCAGATAACCCCAGGCGATGAGTGTGGCGACCATTCCGAAGCTGGGGAGCGCCGAGATCAGGCCTGCCTCGGCCAGGTCGAGGCCCTGCTCGGTGTGCAGGGTGGGAATGAGGAAGGCCACGCCGTTGATGAACACGTTCGCGCACAAGGTCGCGGTGAGTGCGATCACCAACATCGACCACCGGCGCACGGTGCCGATCGCCGAGGTGTCCATGACGATCATGTTGGCACGCACTTCCCAACATATTAAATCTGATTCCCAATATATGAGGCAGCAAAGAATCTCGTCACCGTGTCGCTTCCCGACTCGACCCCGTTTCTGCGTCGGGTATTCGCGCCTCACTAGGCTGTGAAAAATGCGCCTCGGTCGAATTGCCAGCCCAGATGGGGTCGCCTTCGTCAGCATCGAGGGTGACCCAGCAGACGCGATCGTTCGGGAGATCGCCGAACATCCCTTCGGTACCCCCACGTTCACGGGCCGATCGTGGCCACTTGCCGACGTTCGGCTGCTTGCGCCGATCCTGGCCAGCAAGGTCGTCTGCATGGGCAAGAACTACGCGGCCCACGCGGCCGAGATGGGTGGTGAGGCGCCCGAGGATCCGGTGATCTTCCTCAAGCCCAACACCGCGATCATCGGGCCCAACGTGGCGATCCAGCTTCCCGCGGACGCGCATCCCGTTCACCACGAGGGGGAGTTGGCGGCGGTCATCGGCAGGCCGTGCAAGGACGTGCAGGCGTCGAAGGCCGCGGAGAACATCCTCGGCTACACCATCGCCAATGACGTGTCCGCACGCGATCAGCAGAAGCAGGACGGTCAGTGGATGCGGGCCAAGGGCCACGACACGTTCTGTCCGGTCGGCCCGTGGATCGACACCGAGGTCAATCCCTTCGACCTGGATCTGCGCACCGAGGTCAACGGTCAGGTGCGCCAGCACAGCCGAACCTCGCTGATGATTCACGACATCGGCGCGATCATCGAGTGGGTCTCGGCCGTGATGACGCTGCTGCCTGGCGACCTGATACTCACCGGGACGCCGGAGGGCGTCGGCCCCATCGAGGACGGCGACACGGTGAGCATCACCATCGAGGGAATCGGAACGCTGTCCAATCCCGTTGTGCGCAAAGGAAAGTCATGACCGATGGAAAGGTCAGGGTCCGGTTCTGTCCGTCACCCACTGGCACCCCCCACGTGGGACTGGTGCGGACGGCCCTGTTCAACTGGGCCTACGCGCGCCACACGGGCGGCACGTTCGTGTTTCGGATCGAGGACACCGACGCCGCCCGCGACAGCGTGGAGAGCTACGCCGCCATCCTGGACGCGCTGCGCTGGCTCGGGCTGGACTGGGACGAGGGACCGGAGCTCGGTGGGCCGTACGCGCCCTACCGGCAGTCCGAGCGCGGCGAGATCTACCGCGACGTCGTGGCCCGACTCCGCGAAGCGGGGGAGGTGTACGAGGCGTACTCGACGGCCGACGAGGTCGAGGCCCGCCACGTCGCCGCAGGCCGGAACCCGAAGCTGGGCTACGACAACCACGACCGCACCCTCACCGATGCCCAGCGTGCGCAGTTCGCCGCCGAGGGGCGCAACCCCGTGCTGCGGCTGCGGATGCCCGACGATGACATCACGTGGAACGACCTGGTCCGCGGCCCGACGACGTTCGCCGCCGGTGCCGTGCCCGACTTCGCCATCACCCGGGGCAGCGGGGATCCGTTGTACACCTTGGTCAATCCCGTCGACGACGCGCTCATGAAGATCACCCACGTGCTGCGCGGCGAGGACATCCTGCCGTCGACTCCCCGGCAGATCGCGCTGTACCTGGCACTGATGCGCATCGGGGCCGCCGAACGGGTTCCCGAGTTCGCACACCTGCCAAGCGTTCTCGGTGACGGCAACAAGAAACTGTCCAAGCGCGACCCGCAGTCGAACCTGTTCCTGCACCGCGACCGCGGGTTCATCCCCGAAGGTCTGCTGAACTATCTGGCGCTGCTGGGCTGGGGCATCGCCGACGACCACGACCTGTTCAGCCTCGACGAGATGGTGACCGCCTTCGACGTCAAGGACGTCAACTCCAACCCCGCCCACTTCGATCAGAAGAAGGCCGACGCGATCAACGCCGAGCACATCCGGCGGCTCGAACCCGAGGACTTCACTGCGCGGCTGCGGGACTACTTCGTCGCGCACGGTCACGACACGGGCCTCGATGACGCTGGGTTCGCCGTGGCCGCCGCTCTGGTGCAGACGCGCATCGTCGTCCTCGGCGACGCGTGGGACCTGGTGAAGTTCTTCGACGAAGGCTCGTATGCGCTCGACGAGAAGTCCGCAGCCAAGGAGCTTCGCCCAGAAGCGGTGCCCGTGTTCGACGCCGCGCTCGCCGCGCTGGAGGCGGTGGGCGAGTGGACCACCCCGGCTATCGAAGCGGCACTGAAGACGGCGCTGCTGGAGAACCTCGAGCTCAAGCCGCGCAAGGCCTTCGGCCCGATCCGCGTGGCGGTCACGGGGGCGTCCGTCAGCCCGCCGTTGTTCGAGTCGATGGAACTGCTCGGCCGGGACCGCAGCCTCGGTCGGCTCCGCGCCGGACGCGACCACGCAGCCGTTGACGTGTGAAATTGGGCGCTGAAATCTTTGGTAGTGTGCTCGTCGGCCGGTGAATGCGCGCGTTGGATCGCTTCAGCTCGCGTTCGGCCCGCACGACGCCTGTGACCAGCGGTTATAGGCGGTCGATGGGGTATGGTGTAATTGGCAACACAGCGGTTTCTGGTACCGCCATTCTAGGTTCGAGTCCTGGTACCCCAGCCAATCGGAGTGATTAGGTCAGCCTCCACGGGCTGAGATATGCTCACCCTCCGGAAGAAGTTCTAGCCCCCGTCGTCTAGCGGCCTAGGACGCCGCCCTCTCACGGCGGTAGCGTGGGTTCGAATCCCATCGGGGGTACAAACGCCAAGAGCGCCCGTCGTCGAGACGGGCGCCTTTTGCGTTTTCGCGGGCGCCGCAGCCCGTCACGGAAGGCGCTACAGGCGACGGGTCAGCGCCTCGGCGGCCGCGAGCAGGTCCGCTGCCCAGCGCGCGCCGGGCCTGCGGCCCATACGGTCGATCGGGCCCGACACGGACACTGCGGCGATCACCGCGCCCCGTGCGTCGCGCACCGGCGCCGAGATACTCGCGACGCCCGGTTCCCGTTCGGCCACACTCTGCGCCCAGCCGCGCTTGCGCACCTCGGTCAGCGTCCGATCGGTGAACTTGGCCTGCGGGAGCACGGCCTGCTGGGTCGCGGTGTCGCTGTAGGCCAGAAGGACCTTGGCTCCCGATCCGGCGGTCATCGGCAGACGAGTGCCCACGGGCACGGTGTCACGCAATCCCGCGGGTGGTTCGAGCGCCACCACGCACACCCTCGACGTGCCCTCCCTTCGATACAGTTGCACGCTCTCCCCTGTGATTTCGCGCAGTCGGGGCAGCACCGCCGCGCTCGCGGCGAGTAGAGGATCGTTGACCTGGCCTGCCAACTCGTTCAACGCCGGACCGAGGCGCCACCGGCCGTCGGCGTCCCTGGCCAGGAGGCGGTGTACTTCCAGCCCCGCGGCCAGGCGGTGCGCGGTGGCGCGCGGCAGGCCCGTGCGGTCGCACAATTCGGCGAGACCGCAGGGTGACTCGGCCACGGTATGCAGCACACCCACGGCTTTGTCGAGCACGCCGATACCGCTATCCTGTCTCATAGGGAGATACTAGCGTCCCGCATGTTGAGATAGATAAGTGAGATTCTCCGCATCATCACCTGCGGATCGCCCAAAGGAGTGAAGCCGGTCATGACTGACACACCACGCACCATGGCCGAGAAGGTATGGGCCGACCACGTCGTGGTCACCGGCTCCGGCGAGG
>NZ_JAVROT010000596.1:0-2524 GCF_032162605.1 Mycobacterium sp.
CGACGATGGCGCGGGTGGTGACGTTGGCGAGGGTGTCGTCCTCGACCACCTGCTGCCACGCGGCTTGCTTCACCGCGGCCTGGGGTCGAGCGGCCGAAGCCGCCGCCGCGTTGCGCCGTCCCGCCGCCGTGGGATCGCGCTGTGCCTCGGCGTCGATGAACGGCGTCGCGGTGCTCTCCTGGTCGACGTCGCCGCCAGCCGCGAGTGCGACGACCAGGCGCCACCGCAGGTCGGTGTCGATGCTGAGGCCCGCAAGTCCCAGCTCGGCCGGATCAGTGTCCAGCAGCGCCGCCAGCACCGCCGTGTGACGCAACGACAGCGCCGACGTGGACAGCGCGTTGACGTAGGCGAGCTGGTGATCGGAGCCGGGCTCGGCGTCGCGGGCGAGCTCCAGGAGCCGGTCGGCGAATGCCGGCCATCCCTGCGAGCATGCCCAGTCCGGGTCGGCGTAGCCGTTGAGCGCGGTCTGCGCCTGCAGCAACAGGCGTTGGGCCACACCGACTTCCGTCTCGGCGTGCACGCCGTTCTTGACCAGCTCGACGAAGTCCCGGGCCTTCAGCTCGGCTTCGCGGGTCATCTCCCATGCCGCCGACCACGCCAGGGTGCGGGGCAGCGACTCGGCGATGTCGGCGACGCGGGTCAGCACCGTCTGCAGTGACTCCGGATCGAGCCGCAGCGAGCAGTACGTCAGGTCGTCGTCGTTGACCAGGACAAGCTTCCCGCGCGGGACGCCCCGCAGCGCAGGCACGTCGGTGCTCGCTCCGTCGACGTCGAGTTCCTCGCGCTGGATGCGGACCAGCTTGCCGCTGCCGTCGTCGTCGTAGATGCCAACGGCCAGCCGGTGCACGCGCGTCTCGCCCGCGCCCGGAGCGGCGCCACTCTGATCGATCGCGAACCGGGTGAAGTTGCCGTCACCGTCGACGTCGAAGTCGGCCCGCAGCGTGTTAAGTCCGGTGGTCTTCAGCCACTGGCGGCCCCAGTGCGAGAGATCGCGCCCCGACGACTTCTCCAGCGCGCCAAGAAGATCGCCGAACGTGGCGTTGGCGAACGCATGATCACGGAAGTAGTCGCGCAGGCCGGCGAGGAACGCCTCGAGTCCCACATAGGCGACGAGTTGCTTGAGCACGCTCGCGCCCTTGGCGTAGGTGATGCCGTCGAAGTTCACCTCGACGGCGTGCAGATCGGGAATGTCGGCGGCCACGGGATGCGTAGACGGCAACTGGTCCTGCCGGTACGCCCACGACTTCTCGACGTTGGCGAACGTCGTCCACGCGTGCTTGTATTCCGTTGCCTCACTTTGGCACAACACCGAGGCGAACGTCGCGAAGGACTCGTTGAGCCACAGATCGTCCCACCACTGCATGGTCACCAGGTCGCCGAACCACATGTGCGCCATCTCGTGCAGCACGGTCTCGGCGCGCCGCTCGTAGCTGTAGCGCGTCACCTTGCTCCTGAAGACGTAGTCCTCCAGGAAGGTCACGGCGCCGGCGTTCTCCATGGCGCCAGCGTTGAACTCGGGGACGAACAACTGGTCGTACTTGCCGAATGCGTATGGCACGCCGAAGTTCTGGTGGTAGAAGCCGAAGCCCTGCTTCGTCTCGGTGAAGAGCCGTTCGGCGTCCATGTACTCACTCAGAGAGGAGCGGCAGAAGATCCCCAGCGGGATGTCACCGTGCTCGTCGGAGTAGACGTCGTCCCATCGCGCGTAGGGGCCCGCGATGAGGGCCGCCAGGTAGGTGCTCATCCGCGGCGTGGTCGCGAACGTGTGCACCCCATCCTCGACGCTGACGGTGGCGCCGTTGGAGATGACCTGCCAGTGCGTGGGCGCGGTGACCGCGACGTCGAAGGTGGCCTTCAGGTCGGGTTGGTCGAAGCACGCGAACATCCGCTTCGCGTCGGCGGTCTCGAACTGCGAGTACAGGTAGACCTCGTCGTCGACCGGGTCGGTGAAGCGGTGCAGGCCCTCGCCGGTATTGGAGTACCGGCAGTCGGCGTCCACGACGACGACGTTGTGCTCGGCCAGTCCGACCAGGGGCACGCCGGTGGACTCGTCGTAGCCCGAGACGTCGATGTCGACGCCGTTGAGCGTGGCGCTACGAACGGAGTCGGCGGCGACGTCGATGACGGTGTCCGAGCCGGCCAGCGCGTCGAACGTCACGGTCGTCGTCGACCGGAAGGTGTGTTCGCCGGGCGCAACGCTGCCGTCGGTGAGGTCCAGGACGATCCGGTAGTTGTCGATGGTGACGAGCGCCGCGCGCTCGGCCGCCTGGGCGCGAGTGAGGTTGGGAAGTGCCACGTCGGCCAAGCCTAGACGCAGACCGGGAACACAGCCGAGGCGTGCATAGTTGTGCTGAACGGAGCTCTGCCCGCTTGCCTGCCGAGAGGATTTGATGATGGCCAAGAAGGATGTCGCCGGTTTCTGGTTCGACCCGCTGTGCCCGTGGTGCTGGATCACGTCACGCTGGATTCTCGAGGTCGAGAAGGTCCGCGACATCGACGTGAACTTCCACGTCATGAGCCTCGC
>NZ_JAVROT010000597.1:0-28690 GCF_032162605.1 Mycobacterium sp.
CCTCGACCATCTGCTCCTTGGACTTGAAGTGGTGGTAGAGGCTGCCGGAGAGAATGCCCGCGGAGTCCGCGATGTCGCGCACGGTGGTCGCACGCAGGCCGCGCTCGGCGAACATCGTCGCGGCGAGGTCGAGGAGCTCGTCGCGGCGGCTCGGAAGGGCCTTGTCCACCTACGCAGCATATCAACCAAGCGCTTGCTTGGCCACCCGGGGCCACGGCCCTCGTCAGGCGCGCTGACTGGACACCGAGATGATCTCGCCGGTCAGATAGCTGGAGTAGTCGCTGGCCAGGAATGCCATGGTGGCCGCCACTTCCCAGGGTTCGGCCGCGCGACCGAACGCCTCTTCCGAGGCCAACTGGTCGAGCAGCTCCGAGCTGCTGGTCCTCTCGAGGAATTTATGGCGGGCGATGCTCGGCGAGACGGCGTTGATCCGTACCCCGTACTCGACGGCTTCGATTGCGCTGCAACGGGTCAGCGCCATGACACCCGCCTTCGCCGCCGCGTAGTGCGACTGTGAGTGCTGCGCGCGCCAGCCGAGCACGCTGGCGTTGTTGACGATCACTCCGCCGTTGCCTGCGTCGCGGAAGTACCGCAGCGCGGCGCGGGTCGCCCGCATCACCGACGACAGCGTGACGTTGAGGACGCGGTCCCATTCATCGTCGTTCATGTCGATGACGGGCGTCTGACCGCCGAGGCCTGCGTTGTTGATGAGGACGTCGATGCGGCCCATCTTCTCGACCGCCGTGGTGATGAGCGAGTCGACGGCTTCGGTCGACGTCACGTCGCACACCACGGAGTCGACGCGGCCGAGGCCCAGGCCGGCAAGTTCGTCACGGGTTTCGCCGAGGCGCCGCTCGTGGAAGTCGGACACGACGACGTCGGCACCCTCCGCGAGCGCGCGCCTGGCGGCCGACGAACCGATGCCGGTGCCCGCCGCGGCCGTGACGAGGACGACCTTGCCGGTCAGCAGTCCGTGGCCGCCGATCTCCTTGGGTGCGATGGCCAGATTCATCGTTCTCCTGTCTTCGCGCGAGCGCTCATCCGCCGCCCTTCACTTCCCTGGGTAGGCCGAGAACGCGCTCGGCGATGATGTTGCGTTGAATCTCGTTCGAACCGCCGTAGATGGTGTCCGAGCGTGAGAACAGGTACAGCCGCTGCCACTCGTCGAACTCGCCGCCGTCGAGGACCAGCCCGGCCTGGCCCCGGACGTCCATGGCGATCTCACCGAGTTCGCGGTGCCAGTTGGCCCACAACAACTTCGAGACACTGTCTTTCCCCGCGGCCTGGCCGCCTCCCTCGACGTCCATGGTCGCCAGCGCGTAGGACCGCATGGTCTTCAGCCCCACCCAGGAGCGGGTCAGCTTCTCGCGAATCAGCGGATCGTCGATGGCCCCGGTGTTCTTGGCGAGATCGACGATGCCGGAAAGCTCACGCGCATAACGGATCTGCTGTCCAAGCGTCGACACCCCGCGCTCGAAGGTCAACGTGCCCATGGCGACGCGCCAACCGTCGCCGGGCTCGCCGACGACCAGAGAGGCGTCGGTGCGCGCGTCGTCGAAGAAGACCTCGTTGAACTCCGAGTCGCCCGTCAGCTGGACGATCGGGCGCACCTCGACACCGGGCTGATCCAGCGGGACCAGCAGATAGGAGAGGCCGGCGTGGCGCTTGGAACCCTTCTCGCTGCGCACGACGACGAAGCACCACTGCGCCCAGTGCGCCAGCGACGTCCACACCTTCTGCCCGTTGATGACCCATTCGTCGCCGACGAGCTCGGCCGACGTCGACACGTTGGCGAGGTCACTGCCCGCACCCGGCTCCGAGTAGCCCTGGCTCCACAGTTCGGTGACGTCGAGGATCTTCGGCAGAAAGCGCTTCTGCTGCTCGGGTGTCCCGTAGGCGATGAGCGTCGGCCCCAAGAGTTCCTCACCGAAGTGGTTGACCTTGTCTGGGGCATCGGCGAGGGCGTATTCCTCGTAGAACGCGACGCGGTGCGCCACCGTCAGACCGCGCCCGCCGTGCTCCTCGGGCCACCCCAGACACGTCAGTCCCGCGGCGGCGAGATGCTGGTTCCACGCGCGTCGCTCGTCGAAGGCCTCGTGCTCGCGCCCCGGCCCGCCGAGCCCCTTGAGCGCGGCGAACTCACCGACGAGATTGTCGGCGAGCCACTGCCGGACCTCGGCCCGGAACGTCTGGACCTCTATCACCCCTGTAGGCTAACCTACCAAGCACTTGCTTTGTTAGAGGAGTCTCGATGGAGAGGTCCGACGGGCCGGAGCGGAGCGACCCGGGAATGTCCAAGAGGACCATTCCCGGGGTCCTGGACCGAATCAGTGCCGAGTTCTCCGACCACGAAGCCCTGATCACCGATGATCGCGTGCTCACCTACGCCGAGCTAAGAGCCGACGTCAGGCAGGCCGCCGCGGCGATGGTCGACCTCGGCGTCGAGGCGGGCGACCGCGTAGCCATCTGGTCGCCGAACACCTGGCACTGGGTGGTCGCGTGCCTGGCCACGCACTACGCGGGCGCCGTCGTCGTGCCGCTCAACACGCGCTACACCGCAAGAGAGGCATCCGACATCCTCAGCCGGACGGCGGCGCCGTTGGCATTCGTCAGCGGGGAGTTCCTGGGCGCCGACAAGGCCGCCGAGCTCGAGCGCGAGGCGCTGCCTGCCCTGCGCCACGTCGTCCGCATCCCCATCGACGAAGCCGACGGGACGTGGGACGAGTTCGTCGCGCGCGGCACCGATCTGGCGGCCGTCGACGCCCGAGCCGCCGCACTGGCACCCGACGACGTGTCCGACGTCCTCTTCACCTCCGGCACCACCGGCCGCAGCAAGGGCGTGCTGTGCGCACACCGTCAGTCCCTCGACGCGCCCGCCGCCTGGGCCGCCTGCGGTGAACTCACCAGCGCCGACCGTTACCTGTGCATCAACCCGTTCTTCCACAACTTCGGCTACAAGGCTGGGATCCTCACCTGCCTGCAGAAGGGCGCGACGCTGATCCCGCTGTTGACGTTCGACCCCGAGAAGGCCATGCGGGCGGTCCAGGACCAGCGCATCACCGTGCTGCCCGGCCCGCCGACGATCTACCAGAGCTTGCTCGACCATCCCAAGCGCGGTGACTACGACCTGACCTCGTTGCGCTTCGCCGTGACCGGGGCGGCCGTCGTACCCGTCGTCCTGATCGAACGCATGCAGAACGAGTTGGACATCGACGTCGTGCTGACAGCGTACGGGCTCACGGAGGCAAGCGGTTTCGGCACGATGTGCCGGCCCGACGACGACGCCGTCACGGTGGCGACGACGTGCGGCAGGCCCATCGCGGACTTCGAGCTGAAGATCGACGCGGCGGACGGCAGTGACGCGGGCGAGGTCCTGCTGCGGGGTCCGAACGTGATGCTCGGCTATCTCGACGACCCAGAGGCCACCGCCGCGGCCATCGACGCCGATGGTTGGCTGCACACCGGTGACGTCGGAACCGTCGACGGGAACGGCAATCTGCGCATCACCGACCGGCTCAAGGACATGTACATCTGCGGCGGCTTCAACGTCTACCCCGCCGAGATCGAGCAGGTGCTCGCCCGCCTCGACGGTGTCGCCGACAGCGCCGTGATCGGCGTGCCGGACGAACGGCTCGGCGAGGTCGGCAAGGCGTTCATCGTCGTCAAGCCCGGTACGCAGCTCGACGAGGCGACCGTTATCGCCTACACCCGCGAGCACCTGGCGAACTTCAAGGCCCCACGGTCGGTGGCCTTCCTCGACGTGCTGCCCCGCAACCCCGGAGGAAAAGTGGTCAAACCCCTTTTGCGAGAGAAGATTTGATGGACCTGACATTCGACGACGCGACCGAGGAGTTCGGCGCCGAGGTCCGCGACTTCCTGGCCGCCAACCGCGAGCACTTCCCGACGAAGTCATACGACACCGCCGAGGGCTTCGAGCAGCACCGCCATTGGGACAAGGTGCTCTTCGACGCAGGCCTGTCCGTCATCGCCTGGCCGAAGAAGTACGGCGGCCGCGACGCGACGCTGCTGCAGTGGATCGTGTACGAGGAGGAGTACTTCCGCGCCGGCGCGCCGGGCCGGGCCAGCGCCAACGGCACCTCGATGCTGGGGCCGACGCTGTTCGCGCACGGCACTGAAGAGCAACTCGATCGCGTGCTGCCCAAGATGGCCAGCGGCGAGGAGATCTGGGCGCAGGCGTGGTCCGAGCCGGAGTCGGGCAGCGACCTCGCCTCGCTGCGTTCGACGGCCACCAGGACCGACGGCGGCTGGAAGCTCAACGGGCAGAAGATCTGGAGCTCGCGAGCACCGTTCGGCGAGAGGGCGTTCGGGTTGTTCCGCTCGGATCCGACCGCTCAGCGCCACAAGGGCCTGACGTACTTCATGTTCGACTTGCACGCCCACGGCGTCACGGTGCGACCGATCGCGCAGCTCGGCGGGGCCACCGGTTTCGGTGAGGTCTTCCTCGACGACGTGTTCGTGCCCGACGACGACGTCATCGGGGTCGTGGACGACGGTTGGCGCGCGGCGATGAGCACCTCGAGCAACGAGCGCGGGATGTCCCTGCGCAGCCCGGCCCGCTTCCTCGCGCCCGCCGAGCGTCTGGTCCAGGTATGGAAAGCCCAGCAGGCCGAGACCAAGACCGCGTTCGCCGATCGCGTCGCCGACGCATGGATCAAGGCGCAGGCCTACCGGCTGCACACGTTCGGCACCGTCACCCGGCTGGCCGACGGGGGCGAGCTCGGCGCCGAGTCGTCGGTGACCAAGGTGTTCTGGTCGGATCTCGACGTCGCCTTGCACCAGACGGCGCTGGACATGCGCGGCGCCGACGGCGAGCTCGCCGACTCGTGGACCGAGGAACTGCTCTTCGCACTCGGCGGCCCGATCTACGCCGGTACCAACGAGATTCAACGCAACATCATCGCCGAGCGGCTATTGGGCCTTCCTCGCGAGCCGAAATGAGATGCACCAGTGCACTTTGAGATAGACGATCAGCAGCGCGACTTCGCGGCCAGCATCGACGGCGCGCTGGCGGCCGCCGACGTGCCAGCCGCCATCCGCGCCTGGGCCGCAGGCGACACGGGACCCGGCCGCAAGGTGTGGGCGACGCTGGCCGACCTTGGCGTGACGGCGCTGGCCGTACCCGAGGAGTTCGACGGTATCGGCGCCCATCCCGTCGACCTGGTGGTGGCGGCTGAACGCCTGGGCCGCTGGGGTGTGCCGGGCCCGGTCGCCGAGTCGATCGCCGTCGCGCCAATCCTCCTGGCGCGCGGTGATCTTGGGGCCGAGCGTTCCGCGCTACTGGCATCCGGTGAACTCATCGCGACCGTGGCGATCCCGCCACGGGTTCCCCGTGCCGTCGACGCGGACTTCGCCAGCCTCGTCCTGGTGGCCTCCGAGGGCCACGTATGGGACGGCGCCGCGGGTGAGCGGCACGAGTCGGTCGACCCGGCCCGTCGCCTCTTCGACGTCACCGCCTCCGGTGGCGCGCAGACGGCCGACACCGCAACGGCTTTCGAGTTCGGTGCCCTGTTCACCGCGGCCCAGCTGGTCGGTGCGGGCCAGGCGATGCTGGACGCCTCGGTCTCATACGCCAAGCAGCGCAGCCAGTTCGGCCGGGTGATCGGTTCGTACCAGGCGGTCAAGCACGAGCTGGCCGACGTGCACATCGCCGTCGAGCTGGCCCGGCCGCTGGTCTACGGCGCGGCGCTGTCGCTGGCCGACGGGTCACCCGACGCCGCCCGCGACGTCAGTGCCGCCAAAGCCGCCGCCTCTGAGGCCGCGCTGCTGTCGGCCCGCTCGTCACTGCAGACGCACGGCGCGATCGGTTACACCCAGGAGCACGATCTTTCGCTGTTGCTGCTGCGGGTGCAGGCGCTGCGCCCGGCATGGGGCGATCCGACGTGGCACCGCCATCGAGTTCTGGAGGCTCTGACGTCATGAGCTTCCCAGCGAGAAGCGGAGCGGATCGCGCATGAACGAAGAACGGGAAATGTTGCGCGACACCGTCGCGTCCATCGTCGAGAAGCACGCCTCCCCCGAGGCAGTGCGCCGCGCGATGGAATCCGAGCGGGGTTACGACGAAACGCTGTGGACGCTGCTCTGCGAACAGGTCGGCGCCGCCGCCCTGGTCATCCCCGAGGAACTGGGCGGGGCGGGCGGCGAGCTCGCCGATGCCGCCGTCGTGATCGAGACACTGGGCCGCGGCCTTGTTCCGACGCCGCTGCTGGGCACGACACTGGCCGAGCTGGCTCTGCTGTCCGCCGACGAGGCCGACGCCGACACGCTGGAGAAACTGGCCAAGGGCACCTCGACCGGCGCCGTCGTCTTCGATCCCGGGTACGTGATCAACGGCGACGTCGCCGACGTCGTGGTGGGCACCCAAGACGGCCGACTGACCCGCTGGACGACCTTCACCGCGGAGCCCGTCGTCGCAATGGATCCCACCCGCAGGCTGGCGCGCGTCGAGCCAGGCGCCACCGAGGCGATCGGACCGGATCCCGGACTCGCCGACACCGCGGCAATCCTCCTGGCGGCCGAGCAGATCGGCGCCGCCAGCAGATGCCTCGACCTGACCGTCGCCTACACCAAGGACCGCGTCCAGTTCGGCAGGCCCATCGGCAGCTTCCAAGCGCTCAAGCACCGGATGGCCGACCTCTACGTCCTGGTGCAGTCGGCGCGCGCGGTCGTCGACGATGCGGTCGCCGAACCGTCGGCGACCTCGGCGGCGCTGGCGCGGATCACCGCCAGTGAGGCGTTCAGCGCCGTGACCGCGGAGTCCATCCAGATGCACGGCGGTGTCGCCATCACGTGGGAGTACGACATCCAGCTGTACTTCAAGCGGGCGCACGGCAGCGCGCAGCTGCTCGGCCCCCCGCGGGACTACCTGCGGCGGCTCGAGTCCGAGGTGCTCTAGCCTGGCTGAGGTGAGTGATCGTGTCGCCCAACGCGCCGGGATTCCACCGTTCTACGTAATGGACGTGTGGCTGGCCGCCGCCGAGCGCCAACGGTCCCACGGCGACCTGGTCAATCTCTCCGCGGGCCAACCCGGCGCCCAAGCGCCTGCACCGGTGCGCGCGGCGGCCGCCGATGCACTGGCCAACCACACTCTCGGATACACCGTCGCACTCGGCATTCCGGAGCTCCGGCAGGCGATCGCGGCGTCCTACCCGGACCGTTACGGCGTCGCGGTCAACCCGGACGACGTCGTCATCACCACCGGATCGACCAACGGGTTCCTGCTGGCGTTCCTGGCCTGTTTCGACGTCGGTGACCGCGTCGCCGTTCCCAGCCCCGGGTACCCCTGCTACCGCAACATCCTCTCCGCGTTGGGCTGCGAGGTCGTCGAGGTGCCATGCGGGCCCGAGACCCGCTTCCAGCCGACCGTCGAGATGCTCGCCGCGATCCAGCCTCCGATCAAGGGCGTCGTGCTCGCCAGCCCGGCCAATCCCACCGGCACGGTCATCCCGCCCGCCGACTTGTCGGCCATCGCGACGTGGTGCGACCGGTCCGGCGTGCAACTCGTCAGTGACGAGATCTACCATGGCCTGGTCTACCCCGGTGCGCCGCCGACGAGCTGCGCGTGGGAGACGTCGCGCGAAGCCATTGTGGTGAACAGCTTTTCGAAGTACTTCGCGATGACGGGCTGGCGCCTCGGCTGGCTGCTGGTGCCGCCTGCCCTGCACCGCGCGGTGGACCGCCTGACCGGCAACTTCTCGATCTGCCCGCCGACGTTGCCGCAACTCGCGGGCGTCGCGGCGTTCGCGCCGGAGTCCATCGCCGAGGCCGATGCGCTGGTCGAGGAGTACGCCGTCAACCGCGATGTGCTGTTGCGCGGTCTTCCCGAGATCGGCCTGCCCCGCCTGGCGCCGGCGGACGGTGCGTTCTACGTCTACGCCGACATCTCCGACTACTCGACGAACTCGCTGGAGTTCTGCGCAAAGTTGTTGGCCGATACGGGCGTCGCGATCGCGCCGGGTATCGACTTCGACACCGTGCACGGCGGCGGGTACGTCCGGCTGTCGTTCGCGGGACCGGCTTTCGAGGTCACCGAGTCGTTGCGCCGGATGGGGCCATGGCTCGCCGGGTTGCGCTAGCCGGCAGCACCTCTCGTCCCGCGAGCACACGCAAACGTGCGGCGACACGCCGGGGTATTGCATATTTGCGTCTGCTCGCCGGGAGATCTAGCGGGCGCTCCAGCCGCCGTCCATCGTGTACGACGCACCGGTGACCATGCCCGCGCTCGGCGACGCGAGCCAGCCCACCAGCGACGCCACCTCCTCCGGCTCGACCAGTCGCTTGATCGCGCTCTCGGAGAGCAGGACCTTCTCCACGACTTCCTGTTCGGGGATGCCATGGGTACGGGACTGATCGGCGATCTGCTTGGCTACCAACGGAGTTCGCACGTAGCCTGGATTGACGCAGTTACTGGTCACGCCGTGGGCGCCGCCTTCGAGCGCCGTCACCTTGGACAGACCCTCCAGGCCGTGCTTCGCGGTGACGTAGGCGACCTTGAACGCCGAGGCCCGCAGACCATGCACCGACGAGATGTTCACCACGCGGCCGAAGCGCTGTTCGTACATGTGCGGCAACGCCGCCCGGATCAGCAGGAACGGTACCTCAACCATCAGCGAGAGCATGGCGCGGAAGCGTCCTGGGTCGAACTCGGTGATCGGGTCGACGGTCTGCACCCCCGCGTTGTTCACCAGGACGTCCACCTCGAGAGACAATTCCTCGAGCGTCGCGACGTCGAGAAGGTCGACCGTCCAAGCACTTCCGCCAATCTCCTTGGCCAGCGCCTTGGCTGCCACGTCGTCGACGTCGGCAACCGTGACGATGGCACCCCGACTCGCAAGCTCACGGGCACACGCCGCGCCGATGCCGCTCGCACCGCCGGTGACCAGAGCGGTTCGTCCGGCGAGTTCGGTCATCGCGGCACGACCCTCTCCCGCTTTTCCTCTGCTACCTCCTCGAGGTCGGCGACGTCCAGCGAATTGAGGTCGATGCCGTTGGTCTCACGGGTGAACACCACCGCGATCAGGGTCACTACGCACGCCACCGCCAGGTAGATCGCGATCGGGACCGAGGAGCCGTAGACGTCGAGCAGCTTGACGGCGATGATCGGCGCCAACGAACCCGCCACGATCGAGGTGACCTGATAGCCGAGGGACACACCGGAATAGCGCATCCGGGTCGGGAACATCTCGGCCATGATGGCCGGCTGCGGGGCGTACATGATCGCGTGGATGACCAGGCCGAGCGTGACCGCGGCGGTGACGACGACGTAGTTGCCGCTGTTCATCATCGGGAAGGCGAAGAAGCCCCAGGTGGCCCCCAGCGCGGCGCCCACGAAGTACACCGGGCGCCGTCCGTAACGGTCCGCCAACTTGCCCACCAGCGGGATGACGGCGAAGTGCACCGCGTGCGCGAAGAGCAGATACCAAAGAATCGAGCTGGTTTCGGCGCCGACCTGGACCTTCAGATAGGTGATCGAGAACGTGACCACCAGGTAGTACATGATGTTCTCGCCGAACCGCAGCCCCATCGCGGTGAATACGCCGCGCGGGTAGCGCTTGAGCACCTCGATGACGCTGAACGAGGTCGCCTTGATCCGCTCGGCTTCCCGTTGCGCCGCAACGAAGATCGGGGCGTCGGCGACCTTGGTGCGGATGTAGTAGCCGACGAGGACGACCACGGCGGACAGCCAGAACGCGACCCGCCAGCCCCACGACAGGAACGCCGCATCCGACAGCGTCCCGGTCAGCACCAGCAGCACCACCGTCGCGAGCAGGTTGCCTGCAGGTACACCGGCCTGCGGCCAACTGGCCCAGAACCCGCGCTCCTTGTTCGGACTGTGTTCGGCCACCAGCAGCACGGCGCCACCCCACTCGCCGCCGACGGCGAAGCCCTGGATGAATCGCAGCACGACCAAAAGGGCGGGCGCCCAGTAGCCGATCTGTCCGAACGTCGGCAGGCAGCCCATCAGGAACGTCGCGGCGCCGACCAGCAGGAGACTGAACTGCAGCAGCTTCTTGCGGCCGTACTTGTCGCCGAAGTGTCCGAACACCACGCCGCCCAAGGGGCGTGCGATGAAGCCGACCGCGTAGGTGACGAAAGCCGCGAGGATGGCGTCGAGGTCACTCGTGCTCGGGGAGAAGAACACCTTGCTGAAGACCAGTGTGGCGGCGGTGCCGTAGAGGAAGAACTCGTACCACTCGACCACCGTGCCCGCCATCGAAGCGGCGACGACTCGCCGCAACCCGGTCGGTACTGGCTTGCCCATCGCACTCTCCCTTGCGGTTCCCGTGGTTTCCGCATGTGATGCGCCCCACATGCGCCTGAGTATTCCTGCAGTTCTCCGATGCCCGCAATGCCCAACACTGCAGCGAGCATCTGCGAAAATGCAGAGATGACCGACGGTAGGAGGCTCAGTGCCGACGACCTGCTGGTTCTGCTGGCCGTCGGCAGGTCGGGTCGCTACGTCACCGCAGCCGACGAACTCGGCCTCAACCACACCACCATCTCGCGCCGCATCGCCGCGCTGGAACAGTCGATCGGCGGGCGCCTGCTCGCACGCTCGGCCGGCGGCTGGGAGCTCACCGAACTCGGCCGCGACGCGCTCTCGGCGGCCGAAGCGGTCGAGACCGCACTTCGCTCTCTGGCCGGCCCCGCCGGTCCGCGGACGCTGGAGGGCGTCGTGCGGATGTCGGCCACGGACGGTTTCAGCGCCTACATCGGAGCACCCGCCGCTGCCGACGTGCAGCGCCGGCACCCGAAGGTGACCGTCGAGATCGTCGCCGCCACCCGCCGCGCCACTCAGCAGCGCTCTGGCCTGGACATCGAAGTCGTCGTCGGCGAACCGCAGGTACATCGCGCGCAGGCCGCCCGGCTCGGCGACTACCGTCTCGGCCTCTACGGGTCGCGCGACTACCTCGAACGCCATGGTGCGCCGTCGTCGAGATCCGAACTCGCCGAGCACCCCCTCGTGTACTTCATCGACTCCATGCTTCAGGTCGACGACCTCGACCTGGCCCGCACCTTCGCACCGGCCATGCGCGAATCCGTCACGTCCACCAACGTCTTCGTCCACGTCGAGGCGACCCGAGCCGCCGCGGGCCTCGGCCTGCTGCCGTGCTTCATGGCCGATCGCCACGACGATCTGATCCGCGTGCTGCCAGAGGACGTCAACCTGCTGCTGACCTACTGGCTGGTGGCGCGCACCGAGACGCTGCGCAGACCTGAGGTCGCCGCGCTGGTCGACGCGATCCGCGCCCGCATGGAGCAGCAGCGCGACCTGCTCCTCGGCATCTGGGAGAAGGCGGACCCCATCAGCGGCGCCTGACCCATCATGGGTGGCGCAGTGGTATGGCGGACGGCTCGTCATCCCGGCAAACCTTCGCGAACGGGCGGGTCTTGTCGAGGGCCGGCCGGTGGTGCTGCTCGAGACCGCAAGGGGAATCGTGCTCCTCACCCGCGAACAGCTCAAAGAGCTGGTCCGCGCCGACCTGAGTGGACTCGATCTCGTAGATGAGCTGCTGAGCGAACGCCGTCGCGACGCAGCCGTCGAGGATGTGGCTTGAACGTCTTCGATGCGTCGGCGTTGCTCGCATTCCTGCAACCTGAGCCCGGCGCTTCGACCGTGGAACGCGAACTCGTCGCGGGCGGGCTCTGCGGAGCCGCGAATTGGTCTGAGATTGCGCAGACGGTGCTTGCGCACGGATGCGATTCGGACCTGGCCAAGGCGCTCCCGCTCAGCTATGACTTGGAGATCTCGGCGGTGACCGCGATCGATGCCGAATGGGCTGCCCATCGGTGGCGTCGCGGCGAGGGACTGTCGGTGGTTGACCGGCTGTGCCTCGCGCTCGGCGAACGGCTCGACGCGTCGGTGTGGACCGCGGACACCGGTTGGGAATCCAACGAGAGAGTCAGACAGATCCGCGATTTCACCGGGTAATGGCTGAGCGAATCCCGAGCCGCGGTCATCTTCCTGCACGGTTTCGGTGAGCACACCGGCCTCTACCACCGTTACGGGTTCGAGCTGAACGCCGCCGGAATCGACCTGTGGGCCGTCGACCAGTTCGGCCACGGACTGACTCCCGGAGAGCGCGGCGACTTCCGTTCGCTCGAGGCCAGCTCTGCACTCGGCGAGCGACTGGCCGAGCTGGCGTCGGCGGAAACTGCCGGAATTCCGCTTGTCGCCCAGGGACATTCGTTCGGCGCGGTCGTCACCCTCTTCCGTCTGCTTGACGCGCCGGACCGCTATCGCACCGGGGTGATCTCAGGGGCACCACTGGTCCCGGTGCCAGACCTCGTCGATGCGCGACGTTCGAGATCGCGCCCAGCCAGCTGTCCGCCGACCCGTTCTACCTCGACTCCATGGAGAACGATCCGCTGGCCTTCGTCGAAGCCGACGGCGGACCGCTCGCGCGCGAATTGGACAGGGGCTGGGACAGGCTCGGCGCGGAACTGCCCGCGTTGGCGGTGCCGACGCTAGCGGTGCACGGCAGCAATGATCCGATTGCGCCTGTCGGCGCGTTGCGCGCGTACGCGGAGCAGATCCAACCGCTTTCCCTCGTCGAGATCACCGGTGGCAGTCACGACATCCTCAACGACGTCATGCATCACCAGGTGGCCACGGCCATAGCGAAGTTCGTGCTCGACGGCCTCGACGACTGAGCTAAACCCGATCGAAGTGCTTCCCGGTGAGAAGTTGAGCGTAGTCATCGGTGAGCGTCGACGGCAGGAAGATGATTCGGCACGTGATCGGTGCCAGGACGCCGTTCACGACGTCCTCGCCGGTGACGGGTGAGGTCGCGCCGGCTCGAGTTACTAGCCGCGCCTCATCGAATATGCTCTGAGACAATCTGATTCGTCTTCGCCAGCTGCCGCGGCACCGTCGCGGAGTAGAGCCGCGTTCACGGACTGGCGGTAGTGCTTCAAGATCTCGGCGCCCCATGCTTCTCCTACACCGGCGGTGCGACTGGGTACACGGACTATCCGACGCTCGACGAGCCGTGATCTACAGCCAGGTGTCGGCGCTGGTGGTGGTGAGGAACGCGTCGAGATCGTCACGCCATTGTGCGGGCGAGGTCTTGTCCGGCTCGATGCCGGTGTACTCACCGCGGTAGAACAGCAGCGGCCGCGGCTTCTGCCCTGGTCGATACTCCTCGCGCGAGCGCTCGTCGGCGGAACCCTCCAACAGCGAATGCACGGCGCCGAACACCACGAAGTGATCGCCACCGTCGTGTACCGAGGCGACCGTACAGTCGATGTGCGCGAGCGTGCCGCCGATCACTGGCGATCCGAGAAACGAAGGGCTCCAGTCGATTCCAGAGAACTTGTCGGGCTCCCTCGATCCGAAGCGGGCCGACACGTCCTTCTGGTCCTCGTGCAGGACGTTGACGCAGAACTTCCCGCTGGTCTCGATCGCCCGCCACGATCGTGACACCTTGGTGGGGCAGAACAGTACCAGCGGCGGCTCGAGCGAAAGCGCGGCGAACGACTGACACGCAAAACCGACCGGCACGTCGTCGTGGACGGTGGTGATGATGGTGATGCCCGTGCAGAACTGACCGAGCACGTGACGGAACGCGCGCGGGTCGATTGCCGAACCCGAATTCATTGCTTCTCGCGCAAGCGCTCGTCGGGATTCATTGCTCCTCGCGCAAGCGCTCGTCGGCGGCCACGAATACTACTTGAAGCCGATGCTGAAGTCGTGTCCCCACAGGCTCACGGCGGTGCTCTCCCGGGCCACCCAACTGTCGTCTTCGACTTCGAGTCCTTCACAACCGAATTCGACGTCGAAGCCACTTGGCGTCTTCATGTAGAACGAGAGCATCTTGTCGTTGACGTGACGGCCCAGCGTCGCGGACATCGGCACCTTGCGGCGCAGCGCGCGATCGAGCGCCAGCCCGACGTCGTCGCTGTTCTCCACCTCGATCATCAGGTGCACGATGCCACTCGGCGTCTCGCCCGGCATGAACGCCAGGCTGTGATGGCGCGGGTTGACCCCGAAGAACCGCAGCCACGCGGGCGGGTCGCCTGGCGCGCGGCCGACCAACTGCGGGGGGAGCCGCATCGAGTCGCGCAGCTTGAAGCCGAGAACGTCACGGTAGAAGTGCAGCGACTCCGCGTCGTCCTTCGTGGTCAGCACCACGTGCCCCAGACCCTGCTCCTCGGTGACGAACTTGTGGCCGTAGGGACTGACCACCCGGCGGTGCTCGAGCGCCGCACCCTGGAACACCTCGAGGGTATTGGCGGACGGATCCTGAAACACGATCATCTCGTCGACGCGGCGGTCGGCCAACTCGGTGGCCGTGGCCTCCTTGTAGGGGGTGCCCTCGACGTCAAGCGCGTTGCGGATCTCCTGCAGCCCAGCGGCATTTGCCGTCTCCCAGCCCGACTGGACCAGCCGGTCGTGCTCGCCGGGAACAATGACCAGCCGGGCGGGGAACTCGTCCATCCGCAGGTAGACGGCGCCCTCGCATGCGCCACTGCCCTCGACCATGCCGAGCACCTTGAGACCGTACTCACGCCAAGCCGCGACGTCCGTCGACTCGATGCGAAGGTATCCGAGTGACCGAATGCTCATTTTGCTCCCCCCAGGAAGTCGGTGGTCAGCTTGTTGAACTCGTCGAACTTCTCCAACTGTGCCCAGTGGCCGCACTGCCCGAACACGTGCAATTGAACGCGCGCAATCTGTTTGAGGGCGACCAGTGCACCGTCGATGGGATTCACCCGGTCTTCGCGGCCCCAGATGAGAAGCACCGGCTGGCGCAGCTTGTACACGTCACGCCACATCATGCCGAGCTCGAAGTCCGCGCCCGCGAACGATTTTCCCATCGCCTTGGCGGCGGCCACCGACTCGGGCTGGCTCGCGATCGCGAAGCGCTCGTCGATCAGTTCTTCGGTGATGAGCTTCTGGTCGTAGACCATGATGCGCAGGAACTTCTCCATGTTCTCGCGCGTGGGGTCGACGGTGAACTTGCCGAGCAGCCTCACGCCCTCGGTGGGGTCGGGCGCGAACAGGTTCACGCTCAACCCACCGGGACCCATGAGCACGAGCCGGCCCGCCCTTTTCGGATTGTCCAGCGCGAACCGCACCGCAGTGCCGCCACCGAGTGAGTTGCCCACCAGCGCAGCGCGTTCGATGCCGAGATGGTCGAAAAGGTTCAGCAGGGCGGTCGCACTGTAGCGGTTGTACTGCTCGTGTTCGGTGTGCTTGTCGGAGTGACCGTAGCCGGGCTGGTCGACGGCGAGCACGTGGAACTGCTGCGCCAGCACCGCGATGTTCTTCGAGAAGTTCGACCAGCTCGACGCGCCAGGCCCACCGCCGTGCAGGAGCACCACCGTATTCGGATTGCCCACGCCCGCTTCGTGATAATGCAGGCGCATGTCGTCGCGCACCTGCGCAAAGCGGGAGGTCGACTCGAAGGTGATGTCCTGCAGCGCTTGAGTCATCAGACCATCGTGTCTGCCGGCGGCAACCCGAACTCGTTGTTGCCGAAGATGAGGTAAGCCCGCTCGGGCTCGTTGGCCGCGTGCACACGACCGGCATGCGCATCGCGCCAGAAACGCTGCACCGGGGCGTCGGTCTGCAACGCGGTGGCCCCGGCGCTCTCGAACAGCAGATCGATGGACGAGATCGCCCTTGCGGTGGCGCGGACCTGGTCACGACGGGCGCGGGCGCGGAGCTCGAACGGAATCTCCTTGTCCTCTTTCAGGAGTGCGTACTCGTCGCCGACGTTGCCGATCAGCTGGCGCCAGCCTGCGTCGATGTCGCTGGCGGCTTCGGCGATGCGGACCTTGGCGAACGGATCGTCCTTGGACTTCTCGCCGGCGAACGCCGCGCGAACGCGCTTGCCCTGATGCTCGACGTGGGCGTCGTATGCGCCGTAGGCCATGCCCATGATTGGCGCGGAGATGGTGGTGGGATGCACGGTGCCCCAAGGCATCTTGTACACGGGGGCGGTGTTGTTCTGCAGGCCACCCGCGGTGCGGTCGTTCATGGACTTATAGGACAGGAAGCGGTGCCTCGGCACGAAAACGTCCTTCACCACGACCGTATTGCTACCGGTGCCCTTGAGCCCCACGACGTGCCAGACGTCGTCGATGCGGTACTCGCTGCGAGGAATGAGGAAGCTGCCGAAGTCGACGGGCCGACCATCCTTGATGACCGGACCGCCGAGGAAGGCCCACGTCGCGTGGTCACAACCCGAGGACCACTGCCATGCGCCGCTGACCAGGTAGCCGCCGTCGACGACGGTGCCTGCACCCATGGGTGCGTAGGAGGACGAGATGCGGACGCTGGCGTCCTGGCCCCAGACCTCGTCCTGTGCCTGCTGATCGAACAGGGCGAGATGCCAGTTGTGCACGCCGATGATCGAGCTCACCCAGCCGGTCGAACCACAGACGCTGCCGAGCCTTCGGACCGCCTCGTAGAACACCGTGGGGTCGCACTGCAGGCCGCCCCACTGTTCGGGCTGCAGCAGCTTGAAGAAGCCGACCTCGTCGAGTTCGGCGATGGTCTCATCGGGCAGCCGACGCAGATCCTCGGCCGCCTGCGCGCGCTTGCCGATCAGCGGCAGCAAACCATCGACGCCGTCTAGGACCGACTGCACGTCGCGTTGTTGAATGGACGTCACTAGTTGCCTCCGGGCAGTCTGGGGCCGATACAGGATCTAGGAAGAGATTAGAACACGTTACGATTTGTGTCGAGTAAGGCATTCCTACGGCGCCTAGACCTGCGGAAGCATGTTTTTGTAACATGTTCTAGTTTTGACCCCGACTCTGCGAGAAGAGAGGACCGACCGTGACGGACGAGCCGCTCGGTACCCACGTGCTCGAGCTGCAGCTGGCCGACGTCATCGACGAGACCGCCGATGCACGTTCGCTCGTCTTCAAGGTGCCCGACGGGTCCCAGATACCCGCCGACCGGCTCCGCCACGCCCCCGGTCAGTTCCTCACCCTGCGGATACCGAGTGACCGCACCGGCTCGGTCGCTCGCTGCTACTCGCTGTGCAGCTCGCCGTACACCGACGCCGCACTGACCGTCACGGTGAAGCGCACGGCGGGCGGATATGCGTCGAATTGGCTCTGCGACAACGCGCATGCCGGCATGCGCCTGCACGTGTTGGCGCCGTCGGGCACGTTCGTGCCCAAGACGCTCGACACCGACTTCCTCCTCCTCGCCGCGGGCAGCGGCATCACGCCGATGATGGCGATCCTGAAGTCGGCGCTCTCCGAGGGCAGCGGCAAGGTCGTTCTGGTCTACGCCAACCGCGACGAGAAGTCGGTGATCTTCGCGGCCGCCCTGCGCGGACTGGCGGAGAAGTACCCAGACAGGTTCACCGCGGTGCACTGGATCGAGACGGTGCAGGGCCTGCCCAGCGCGGCCACCCTTGGCAACCTGGTGGCACCCCACGTCGGGCGGGAGGCGTTCATCTGCGGCCCCGGCCCGTTCATGGTGGCCGCCGAGGAGGCGCTGATGACCGCGGGCGCGGCACCCGAGCATGTGCACATCGAGGTGTTCAAGTCGCTGGAGTCCGATCCGTTTGCTGCTGTCGTCATCGCCGACGACGACAGCGACGAGGGCCCCGCGACGGCGATCGTCACCCTGGACGGTGTGACGCAGGAGATCCCCTGGCCGCGCAACGCGAAGCTGCTCGACGTCTTGCTCGACAAGGGTCTCGACGCGCCGTTCTCGTGCCGCGAAGGACATTGCGGCGCCTGCGCAGTACTGGTGAAGAGCGGGGACGTCGACATGCACGTCAACGACGTGCTCGAGCAGTCCGATCTTGACGAGGGCTTGATTCTGGCGTGCCAGGCCCACCCCACCTCGGATTCAGTCGAAGTCACCTACGACGAATGACGTGCGGGCTAACATTCGCTGGACCGATCTCCTAGGAGCAATGTGAAGCGGCTGGCTGGAAGTCTCGCGGCGGTGTCGGCCATGCTGCTGACGTTTGCCGTCATCAGCCCGGCCGCGCAGTCGTCCGCCGCGCAGAAGACCGCCACCAGCTCGATCCCGATCGACGCGACCACCACGCTGGAGATGCACACCACCGCCAACTGCGTGAAGGCCGAGAACCAGTGCTACTTCGACACGGCAGCCAACCTGCGCGGCGCGGACGGTGCCTACCTCCCGTTCCCCGACGACCTCTACGCACGGCAGAACACCACCCTGCGCTCATCGAACCGGCTGGTGTACCTGGACTCCGACTTCAACGCCCCGAACACTCGGATGATGAAGTCGATCGGGCCCGTCGAGTTCCCCACGGTTTACTTCGGTGGCGGACCGCCGGAGAAGTTCATGGTGCACGGCAACACGCGGACGGTGGACTGGTCCACCGGACAACCGAAGACCGACGCCGACTACATCGTGTGCGCCTTCATCCAGGTGGTCTACGGCGGGGTGAACCTGACGACGCCGACCGCCTGCGCTCAGACCACGTACTCCTGAGCGGCCGCGCCAATTAGCTGAGTTGACCGACCAGAACCGGCTGCTCCCGGTACTGCGCCGGGAACAGTCGCTTGAGATCGTTCACCATGGGCAAGTCGTTGACCGCGATGTACGAAGCCGTCGGGTTCGAGTTCAGATAGTCCTGGTGGTACTGCTCGGCAGTGAAGAACCCCGTGTTCGGCTCGACCTTCGTCTCGATCGGGCCGGGGAAGACGTCGGCCTTCGTTAGCTGGGCGATATAGGCGTCCGCGACGCGCTGCTGGGTGGCGTTCTGCGCGAAGATCGCCGAGCGGTACTGGGTGCCCTCGTCCGGGCCCTGACGATTGAGTTGAGTTGGGTCCTGCACCACCGAGAAATAGATCCGAAGGAGCTGGCCGAAGGTCACCTGGGCGGGGTCGTAGGTGATGCGCACCGACTCCGCGTGCCCGGTCGTACCGGTGCTGACGGTCTCGTAGTCCGCCGTCGACTGATCGCCGCCCGCGTAGCCGGATACGGCCTGGTTCACCCCCTTGACGTGCTGGAAGACTCCCTGCACGCCCCAGAAACAACCACCCGCCAAGACGGCCGTCTCCTGTGCGCCGGAGGTGGCCTTCGGCTCGTCGACGCCCGGTGCCGGAACGACGAACGACGCCTCGGTGCCGATCCCGACGAGCCTCGCCGGGCTGAAGCTGGTGCTACCGGGATGCGAGCCCACGAACACCGCGGCCGCGACGCCAAGCACTCCCAGACTCGTCGCCAGGGCGGCCCGTCGGCGGGAAGTTTGCGTCATGCCTACCAGTGTCCCGCCAAAACGACCGGAGCGACGCTCCCGTTTGTTACCGGATGCTGACGAAACGACCCGCCCACCCGGTGGCAGCCGTATCCAGCCCTACCGTTGGGAGATGACCGTCCCGACATCACCGCGCGCGAATCCGACTCGTCGGCACGTGCTGGTCGGCGCCGCACTGCTCGGCGTACTGGCGGGGTGCGGCTCGCTGCGGCCCTCCGCCGCTGCCGACACGCCACGACAGCCGGCGGGGAACTTCGAGGTCACCCACACCGACCAGGAGTGGCACCAGCTGCTGTCCCCGCAGCAGTACGACGTGCTTCGCGACGCAGGCACCGAGACGCCGTTCACCAGCCCGCTCGACGACGAGCACCGGACCGGGGTCTTCAGTTGCGCCGGCTGCGAGCTCGACCTCTTCTCGTCGGCGACCAAGTTCGACAGCGGCACCGGCTGGCCCAGCTTCTGGCAACCGTTGAACAACGCCGTCATCGAGCGCGACGACGGCAGCCTGGGCATGACGCGCACCGAGGTGCTGTGCCGTCGCTGCGGCGGTCACCTCGGTCACGTCTTCGACGACGGCCCGAAGCCGACCGGTCTGCGCTACTGCATGAACGGCGTCGCGATGAAGTTCCGGGCGACTTAGGTCTACCGCGGCAGGCCGAGTAACCGTTCGCCCGCGACGGTCAGCAGGATCTGCTCGGTGCCGCCCGCGATGGACAGGCACCGGGTGTTCAGGAAGTACCGCACGTCCGGTGAATCCACGATGCCCGACCCGTCGTAGGAGTCCATGATGGTCTCCGCCAACTGCTGCCGGTACCGCACCCCGATCAGCTTGCGAACGCTCGACGCCGCACCGGGGTCGTGACCGCCGACCGCCATCTGCGCGATGAGCCGATCCAGCAGTGCCCCAACCTGTGCCGCGACGATGAGTCCTCCGAGCCGGTCCTGTTCGGCGACGTCGATCTCGTGACCGTCGATGACGTCGAGCAGGTGCTCCATGCCCTTGTCCAGCGCGCCGCCGGTCGCCATCGCGACGCGCTCGTTGGCCAGGGTGGTGCGCGCCAGTGGCCAGCCGCCGTCGACGGTGCCCACCACCATCTCGTCCGGCACGAACAGGTCGTCGAAGAACACCTCGTTGAAGAGGTTCTCGCCGGTGATTTCGCGGAGCGGGCGGATGTCGATACCCGGTGAGCGCATGTCGACCAGGAAGTACGTGATGCCTTTATGTTTTGGAGCGTTTTGGTCCGTTCTAGCCAGGCAGACGCCCCAGTCGGCGCGGTGCGCGTTCGACGTCCACACCTTCTGGCCGTTGAGAACCCAGCCGCCTTCCGCGCGAACGGCCTTGGTGCGCAACGACGCAAGGTCCGACCCCGCCCCGGGCTCACTGAAGAGCTGGCACCAGTAGACCTCACCGGTCAGCGTGCCGGGAATGAAGCGCTCGACCTGCTCGGGGGTGCCGTGCTCGAGGATGGTCGGTGCCGCCCACCAGCCGATCGAGATGTCGGGCCGGACGACTCCGCCCGCGGACAGCTCCTGGTCGATCACCAGCTGTTCGGCCGGTGATGCAGCGCGGCCGTACGGCTTTGGCCAGTGCGGAGCCATCAGTCCCGTCTCGGCGAGGGCGGCTTGGCGCTTCGCTTCAGGCAGTGCGGCGATGTCGGCGACCGCGGCCGCGACCTCGGGCCGGATGTCGTCGGCATCGGCGACGTCGACGAACAGCTGCCGACGCAGACCGTCGCGCGTCAGTCCAGCGGTGCGGCGCAACCACTTCGGACGTCCGCCGAGGAACTGCGTGTTGGCGTACGCGCGTCGCATGTAGAGATGCGCATCATGCTCCCAGGTGATGCCAATGCCGCCGAGCACCTGAATGCAGTCCCGCGCATTGAGTTTCTCCGCGTCGATGCCGATCGCACTGGCGACGGCCACGGCGATCGACAGCTGGGCGTCGTCGGCGTCGGTGGCCGAACCCCCTGCGTCTGCGGCCGCGACGGCGATCTGCTGGGACCTCAGCAGCATTTCGGCACACATGTGCTTTACGGCCTGGAAGCTTCCGATCGGCTTGCCGAACTGCTCGCGAACCTTCGCGTATTCGGTCGCGACGTCCAGAAACCAGCGGGCCAGCCCGGCCGCCTCGGCGGCCAGCACGGTGGCGGTCAGGTCGACGACGCGATGGTACGGCAGTTCGATCCTGGTGGCAGGAGCGGACGCCAGCTCGACGCTCGCCAGCGGCCGGGAGAAGTCGGTGGCCTCCAGCCGCTCGACCGTGACGCCGGCGGCAGAGGCGTCGACATAAATCCAGGCGTCACCCGCGCCTTCGCCCGAGTCGCTTCGCTCCTGCCCCCTGGCGGGCAGCACGAGCACGCCATCGACCAACCCCCCGAGCACGAACTTCGCCGAACCGGTTGCGGTCGTCCCGTCGAACGTGATGTCCGAGCCGAGCGCGACACCTGCGGTGCGCTGTCCAGACGTCAGCGCATCGAGCAGCTTCTCGTCTGTGATCAGCAGGGTCGCCACCGCGGTCGTGGCAACCGGGCCGGGCACCAACGCGGCCGCCGCCTCGTCGATCATCACGCAGAGGTCTGCGACGCCGGCTCCGGCGCCTCCGAGCTCCTCGGGCACGGCGACCCCGAAGATGCCCAGTTGTGCAAGGCCGTCGTAGGCAGCCCGCCAGGCGTCGGGCTCACCCTTCTCGACGGCGCGCACCGCGGCGATCGCGCCCGAGGACGCCGCCCACCCTCGCACCAGATCCCGCGCGGCAATCTGTTCTTCGCTGATGGTGGCTGATACCACCCCTGCGTGAGCCATCGTCGGCTACTCCTCAGCCTAGGGCGAGAAGGCCATGCTTCTCACTAGAACGTGTTCTAATGGTGACAGCGTTCTAACGTCAAGTCGACTGCCATTACAGCAGGACACGTCGATTGCCCGGGGGCACGGAGGTGGGAAATTTCTGAACCGCGTGCGTATCGTTTTCACTTAGTGCGTATGAAGAAGGAGCTGCCCGCCGCATGTCTGGGTCCTCGCTGCCAGCAGCCAACACTTCCGGTTCGGGGTCTGATTCGGCCGCGAGCCCTCGCCAGGTCATGAACGTGGCCGTCCTCGCCGAGTCCGAACTCGGATCCGAAGCACAGCGGGAACGCCGCAAGCGCATTCTCGACGCCACCCTCGCCATCGCCTCCAAGGGTGGCTACGAGGCAGTTCAGATGCGTGCCGTGGCCGAACGTGCCGACGTGGCGGTCGGCACGCTGTATCGCTACTTCCCGTCCAAGGTGCACCTGTTGGTGTCCGCCCTGGGCCGTGAGTTCGAGCGCATCGACGCCAAGACCGACCGCGCCTCCCTCGTCGGCGGCACCCCGTATCAACGGCTGAACATCATGGTCGGCAAGCTCAACCGCTCGATGCAGCGCAACCCGCTGCTGACCGAGGCGATGACTCGCGCATTCGTGTTCGCGGATGCCTCGGCCGCTGGTGAGGTAGATCACGTCGGCAAGCTGATGGACTCCATGTTCGCCCGCGCGATGAGCGAAGGCGAACCCACCGAGGACCAGTTCCACATCGCGCGCGTCATCTCCGACGTGTGGCTGTCCAACCTCCTGGCGTGGCTGACCCGTCGGGCTTCGGCGACGGACGTCAGCAAGCGACTCGACCTTGCCGTCCGCCTCCTGATCGGCGACGGGGAGCACCCTAAGATCTGACCGGTGGGCAGGAGCGGCAGCGACCCGGGGGATGTTCCGGTGGGCAGGAGCGGCAGCGACCCGGGGGATGTTCCGGTGGGACTACCCGCAGACCTGACGGCGGCACTCGATGCCGTCGCTGGGACTCGACACCTCCTCGTCACGTCCGACTTCGACGGAACCCTCTCACCCATCGTGAACGACCCCGCCGACGCGCGCCCGCTGCCCGCGGCCGCCGACGCGCTGACGGCACTGGCCGGCCTGCCCTCGACGTCGGTCGCCTTGATTTCCGGTCGCGCGCTGAGCGTCCTGCGCGAGCTGTCGGGCGCCCCGCCGGGTGTGCACCTGGTGGGTAGCCACGGCGCGGAGTTCGACACCGGTTTTGTACACGAGGTCGATGAAGCGCTGCTGGGGAGGATCACCGCCGAGCTCAACACCATCGCGGCGAATCGGCCAGGGGTCACCGTCGAGACCAAGCCTGCCAGTGTGGCGCTGCACGTGCGAAACGCCTCAGCCGCCGACGGGGACGCCGCACTCGGCGAGTCTCGCGTAGCTTCGCAGGCGTGGGCTGCGCACCTCACCGAGGGCAAGGCGGTGCTCGAGTTCGCCGTCATCTCCACCGACAAGGGCGAGGCCGTGGACATCCTGCGCGAGCAGACCGGGGCGACGGCGGTGGTGTTCTTCGGCGACGACGTCACCGACGAGAAGGCGTTCCGCCGAATGCGCGACGCAGACGTCGGGGTGAAGGTCGGGGCGGGAGAGACGCTGGCGGACTACCGAATCGGCTCACCCGAAGACGTCGCCGACACGCTGACCTCCCTGTGCGAGCGACGCTGCGCGTTCATCCACAGGGCTTAGCTCCGGCAACTTGACCTGTCGGTAGGCAGTGCCACAATCGAACACATGAGTGAATCATCCGTCTCGGCGTTGCTGCAGCGGTTGTCTACGGCCGCATGCGCCGAGTCCCGCGCAGCCGCGCAACGGCTGGTGGCCATCGCGGACCTGGTCGAGTTGCGGGTGGCCGAGGACGGTGGCGCCAGCGATGACTGGGTGGTGGACGTCGTCGACGCCGTCACCGTGGAGGTGTCGGCTGCCCTGAACATCAGCCGTGGCCTGGCCGCATCTCATCTGCGCTACGCCCATGCGCTGCGACATCAGTTGCCCAAGGTCGGTCAAACCTTCATCGACGGTGACATCGACGAGGCCACCTTCCGCGCGCTGGTGTTCCGCACCGGACTCATCGTCGACGACGAAGTTCTCGCGCGCGTCGATGCGGAGTTTGTGCTACGGGCGCCGCGCTGGGGGACGATGAACCGCAGCCAGTTGGCCGCCCGCATCGACAAGGTTGTCGCCGGTGCCGACCTCGACGCGGTCCGCCGACGCCGCGACCGGGTCGCCGAGCGTGATGTCTTCGTCGGTGACGTCGACAACGGATTAGCCGAGATCACTGCCACGGTGTACGCACCCGACGGCCACGCCTTCGCAGACAGACTCACCGAGTTGGCCGGAACCGTCTGCGACGACGACGGACGCACGATGGCCGAGCGCCGATCCGACGCCATCGGGGCCTTGGCCGCCGGGCAGGACCGATTGGGCTGCCGCTGCGGGCAGATCGACTGCCCGGCCGGTGGCCGGACAGCCAGCGCAGTGGTCATCCACGTCATCGCCGAGCAGGCCACCATCGAGGGCACGAGTTTGTCGCCAGCGGCGACGCTGGGCTACGAGGGTCTGATCCCGGCTGAGCTCATCGCCGATTTGGCGAAGACGGCCCGGTTGCGCCCCCTGATCCACCCGGGTGACGCACCAGCAGAATCCGCCTACACCCCGTCACGGGCGTTGGCCGACTTCGTGCGCGCCCGCGATCTGACCTGTCGTGCGCCGGGCTGCAATCAACCAGCCACCGGCTGCGATCTCGATCATACGATTCCGCACGGGCGGGGCGGACCCACTCACGCGTCGAACCTGAAGTGCCTGTGCAGGTTTCACCACCTCTGGAAGACATTCTGGGGCTGGCACGACGAACAACTCCGCGACGGCACGGTCATCTGGACCTCGCCGTCGGGCGAGAAATACGTCACCCATCCCGGCAGCGCTCTGATCTTCCCCGACTTGTGCACGCCGACGAGTCCGGTCGCCGTCACACCAGGCACGGGCGAACCGTGCGGCGACAAGACCACCAAGATGCCACGCCGCACCCAGACCCGGGCCCGACAGCGAGCCGCCGACATCACCGCCGAACGCCACGCCAACCACCAGATGCGCACGGCACCAAAGGAAAAGACCCGCTACGACGAGCACATCGAATACGACGACACCTTCACCACCGCCACAGACTCCGACCCGCCGCCGTTCTGACGTGAGCGCTCCAGTCAATGCGACGCCGCGAAGCCGGCGCAGATCTAGACCGCCGGGCCGGACGTGCGACCCCTGACCAGCTCGGTGTCGAGCACCTCCACCACCGGTAGGCCCGACCGCGGCGGATTGTGCAGCAGGTATCCCGCGCGTCGCCCCTTCTCGATGCTGGGCTGCTTGACCGTCGTCAACCCGCGGGCCAGGGCATCGGGGATCCCGTCGAACCCGGTCACCGTCATCTGTCCGGGAACGTAGATACCATGTGCGCGTAGGTAATCCATCGCAGAGACCGCAAGCACGTCGGACGTGCACATCAGCCCGGTGATGCGTGGGTTGACCTCGAGCGCGGCCTCCGCAGCCGCCCCGCCCGACGTCGGTCTGTGCTCGTAGCTCTCCACCACGGTCAACGAATCCGGTCGCAGCCCAGCCGCCTTCATGGCGTCGTACACACCGTGAATGCGCTCACGCTGCACGTGGAAGTGGGGGGTCTTCACACGTTCGGGGGCGGCGACCGCAGGTTTGGCGTCGGCATGCGGCCAGTCGCGTCCCAGTCTCATCGTGAGCACACCGAGATCGCGGTGCCCGAGCCCGATGACGTACTCCGCAACGCTTCGCATGGCCGCACGGTCGTCGATGCCCACCCGCGAGGTGCCCGGCACGTCCTTCGGCTGGTCGACGACCACCATGGGCAGCGCGCGCTGCGCGACGACCGGGAGGTACGGGTCGTCGTCGGAAGCCGAGTAGACGACGAACCCGTCGACGCCGGCCGACAGCACTGCGGCGGTTCCGTCGCTCACGCTCCGGTTCGGCCCCGCGGCGACGAGCAGCAGGCCCTGTCCGGCCGCCTCACACGATTCGGCGAGTCCGGCGACGAAGTCCAGAGCGGCGGGATCGCTGAACGAATAGTTGAGCGGTTCGGTGAGGATCAGGCCGACGGCCCCGGCGCGGCGCGTGCGCAGCGAGCGGGCCACCGGATCGGGTCCGGCGTAGCCCATCCGCTTCGCAGTGGCCAGTACGCGCTCGCGAAGATCGGCCGAGAGTTGGTCGGGCCGGTTGTAGGCGTTGGAGATCGTGGTGCGCGAAACCTTGAGTTCTGCAGCCAACGAAGCGAGGGTAGCTCGCCGACGCGGAGCCGGACCGCTGGACATGCTCCATGACGCTAGCGGATTCGCTGCGCATCACCGCGCCAACGGCGCCGACTCGGCGGGCGCGCCTTTACCCGGCCGAGCCGTAAACCTCGGGATGCACGCTGGTGATCACCCGCACGGTGCCGTCCATGACGTCGGCGACGTAGATCGTCCGGCCGTCAAGGGTGGCCGTCATCAACCCGGGTTGGATGCCGACCCCGATGGTCTCGACGGGCTGATTGGTGGCCACGTCGATCACGGTGACGCTGCCGCAGTTGACGTTGCTCACGTACAACCGGTCGCCGCGGACGATGATGTCCACCGGCGCTGCGCCGCCAGGGATCGCGTCGACCGCCCGGGTGACGGGATCGACGTCCACCACCGTGCTTACCGACCTGTCGATGACGGTGAGCGCGTTAGTGGCTGAGTTGACGACGTACAGCCGGCCTCCGACGACGGCGGCGAAGTACGGATATCCGGTTACACCAACGAGATTGGCGCCCGGCGCTTCGATCGTGTCGAGCGCGGTGTTGGTGGCCTGGTCGAAGACCGCGACCGTGCCGCCCACGTAGTTGGTCACGTAGACGCGGTCAGCGGTGGCGGCGACACCGAACGGATCGCCCCCGATGGGGATCCTGGCGAGCTCGGTGTTGTCGTTCAGGTCGATCACCGACACCGTCCCGGCGTGATCGGCCACGTACAGACGATCCCCGGTGACCTCTAGGCCGAATGGGGTGGCGCCGACGTCGATTTGGTCGACGACCGTGTTGGTTGCGACGTCGACGACGGACACGGTGCCGTCACCGGCGTTGCCGACGTAGAGCGTGTGGCCACTGACCGCAAGGGCGAACGGCGTGCTTCCGACCTCGATGGATCCGGCGACCGCCTTGGTCGAGGTGTCGATCATCTTGACGAAGCCATTGCCCCCCGAGTCGAAGGGGCTGTTGAGGACGTACAATCGGTCCTCGACGACGGCCATGCCGTAGGTGAGTCCCTCACCCACGTCGATGGTGTCGGTCACGGCCGCCTCGGCGGGGGCCACGGGCGCGCTGACGTCGACCTTCGTGCCGTCGGAGGCGACGACTGAGAATTCGGCGACTTCGTCCGACTGACTGAGCCGAGCAGCCAGCCGGCACAGCTGATTGGGCGTGAACGTCCAATGACCGCTGGCGCCATCGACGGTGGCGGTGCCCAGCCGGGGGTCGATCTGCGCGGCGAGCGCGTAGGTCAGTCCGTCCGGCTCGTCCGCGACGTTCACGTGGCCGGTGACCCTGCCCGTCGCCTGGTCGATCCGATCGACTGCCGCGGTGGCTACGTCGGGAGTCGTGCCCACCCACTCGGTCTGCCGCGGAGCGGCCACCTGACCGGGTTGTTCGTCCACCACATTGCGCCCGGGTTGCCTTCGCACCCAGGCGAATATCGTCCAAAGGGTCGGCTCCTGCGCCTGGCCGCCAGGGACGGGCACGGCGAATAGGGCCAACGCCGCCGCCAGAACGCTGGTGACGATCCGCAGCGACACCAGCGGCGGACGGGACTCGGTGTCCGCCACGGAATCTCTTCGGGCCGACAAAGTTTCGGTACCGTGCGGGGCATCGGTCGCCAGGGGTCCGGCGGCGGAGGCGTCGGCGGCCCCACCGCCCACTCTGAACATCTCGGACACGCCTGGGATGGAAGAAATCCTGGGTACGACGAGCCGATTCGGCCATGGCACGGCTGCTGGTCCGGGGCCGGTCGCGGTGAATTTGGATCGCTCCGCTTCGCCCATCGACGATGGGGTTGGCGTGGTCAGCGCCGGCGACGTCACCCGCTCGTCCGGCGTCGCCGTCGCAGGCTCCATTGCTGCCTCCGTCGACTGCTGCGATGCGGAGTCCTTGGACTCGGGCTGCGGACCGTCGGTGTTCTGTGCGTCTTGCTCCGACGTCCGGTGCTCACCGGACGTCAGCGCAGCGCCGGAGCTGCGCACGATGACGCCGGGAATTGGCTCGTTCGACCTCTCGTTAGACCCCGCCGGGGCGAGGCCCGACTTCGCATCGGGCCCCGCCCCGCGCTCGACGGACCCCTCCCCCGAAGATGGTGTCGACCCCTCAGACGACACCATCCCGGAGTCCGTCGTCGAATCCGGTCCCCCCCGGGCCGGACTCTCGACGTTGGACGCGTCAGAAGACGGCTCGGACGTCGGGTCGGCAACCGCGAGACCCGGATGAGTCATCGCTGCCGACCAGATGCCCAAGGCCACTGCAAGTCGCACCACACGTGCGATGCGCCTTGAGTCGCCCACCGCGCGTGCCCCTTGCCGTTGCCCCTTCTGAAGTCTTCC
>NZ_JAVROT010000598.1:0-2837 GCF_032162605.1 Mycobacterium sp.
GCTTCTTGATGACGTGTTCAACGCCGCGATCGATCGCCATCTGGAGACCGGCCACCTCGGCTTCGGCCTTGGTCTCGGTCGTACTAGACATGACGACCGTTTACTCCCAGCCGTAGTTGTCCGGCCAGTTCACGCGCGCGCATGCGGAGCGGTCCGTCCAGCACCGCCGCCGCAATCGCCTGGGCGTGTTGGCTGCCATAGATTCGGCCGGCGTGCCGTTCGAACTTGTCGCGCAACCGGTCGTCGCTGATCCAGTTCGCCAACTCGCCCAGCGCCGCATCAATTGTCTTGCACAGTGTCTCACCGGCAACGTCGATCGTGACGGTGCTGCCGTTCTTGGTGACGTGGTCATCTTTTTCGACGTCGATGTGTGCGGCCAACGTTGTAATCGCTGGATCGGTGAGGTGATCGTAGGTTGACCAGTCGACGTGACCGTCGAGCCAAGCCGCGGCGACCTGGAAATACACACTGAATTGTGCGTCAACCGTGTTGGCGGGCTTGATCTTCTGCGGCTGCGGTTCCCCGACGATGGTGTATGCGGTCGGATTGAGCCGCACGCTGATGTGTGCGTCGAGTCGTTGTCGCGCCGGAACTTCTGAGCGTAGCGACAGCGCCGCATCGACCGCGCCGTGCGTCCATCGGCACGAAGGATAGGGTTTGACCGCGGTCTGCAGTAGTAACCAGGTGCTGCCCAGCCCAGCGGTCAGCTGCACTGCGTCGGCGTCATCGGTGTAGCTGTGCAATAAGCCGTATCGCCCCTCCAGCGGCTCGGCCGCCCCGATCACGCCGGCTTGTGCCAACTCCACACATAACAGGGCGTCGTGTGCGACAAACCCGGGATGCAGTCGCTTGTTCCAGGAGCCGTTGGCCAGGTATTGCATGCTGCCCGCTGCCTTGCTCAATGCCAGCCCGAAGGCCGCCAGCGTCGCCTCGGCGTCGAGGCCGCGTAGCCGTGCGGCCGCCGCAACGGCGCCGAAAATGCCTGCTATAGCGGTGGTGTGGAAGCCTCGGTCGTAGCTGGCCGGACCGAGTGCGGCGGCGGCCCGGCAGGCTGCCTCATAACCTACGGCGAGCGCCTGGTAGAAGTCGGCCATGTCGACATCAATCCGCTCGGCGTCGGCGAGTGCGGCGGCGATGACTGGTGCGCCGGGGTGCATGGCGGCGCCATTCTGATTGATGTTGGTGTCGTCGAAATCCATGGAGTGGGCGAAAGTGCCGTTGAGGAACGCGGCGTAGAGCGCACCGTGAGTATGGGCCTGCCCGACAACGGTGGTTCCGCTGCCCGTGTCCAGGTTGTCGATCGCGTGGGTGACTGCAGCGGCGTTTTCGGCGTAGTGCCCGGCGAACGCGGTGATGCCTACCCAGTCGAGTAGCAGCCGCCGAAGACGAGCAACGATCTGGTCGGATATCTCCTCCGACGATGTGGTCGCGACGAATTCGGCCAGTGCCCGACTGGGCTGATTCTCGCCCTGTGAGCGGTTCATCGTGCACTTCCTTCCGTTAATGCAGCAGTCCGGCTTTGCGGGCGTCGAATCGCAGTTCGTCGCGGTGGTCCGGGTCTGCGATGGCAATCAACCGCTGAGCGCGTTCGCTGATCGACGCGCCACGCAATAAGGCCACCCCGTACTCCGTGACGATGTGGTCGACGGTGTTCTTGAGGGTGGTGACGACGCTGCCCGCGCTGAGTTCGGTGCGGATCCGCCCGCGGCCCGAACTCGTAGTCGAGTGCAGCACCAAAAACGCCTTACCGCCGGGCGAATACATCGCGCCGCGCGCAAAATCTGCTTGCCCACCCGAGGACGACCAGTACTTGCCGGCGATGGTCTCGCTGGCCGCCTGCCCCATGAGATCCACTTCAGTGGTGGCGTTGATGGACATGAAGTTGGGTTCCTGCGCCACGACGCGCGGATCGTTGGTCCATTCGACCGGCAGCATCTCCACCGCGGCGTTGTCGTCGAGCCAGTGCATGAGTTCAGGTGAGCCCACCGAGAACGTCGCCACATGCTTGTTGCGGTGGTGGCGTTTGCGCGATCCGGTCACTGCGCCGCGTTCCACCAGGGTCATCAAGCCCTCGGAGAAGCATTCGGTATGTACCCCGAGGTCTGTGTGATCGGCGAGTTCTGAGAGCAAGGCATCAGGGATGGCGCCGACACCGACCTGCAGGCATCCCCCGTCGGGAATCATCGCCGCGATGAACCGGGCGATAGCCTTATCCCGCGGATCAGAGGGGCGCTTGGTGACCGCCGGCAACGGCGCATCGGTCTTGATCCAGCCCGCGACCTTGCTGATGTGGATGTGGTTCTGGCCGTAGGTAAAGGGCTGGGCGTCAGTCACTTCCAGGAAGAGCGGCACCTCACCGATGAACGACACCAGATAGTCGGCATTGGTGCCGAGGCTGAAATAGCCGTGCTCATCGGGCCCGCTGGCCGCCGCGATCGCCAGGCTAGGATGCACGACCTGCCGCAAAATCATCGGCACTTCCGAAAAGTGGTTGGGCACGAGCTCGACCTGCCCGCCCCAGTAGGCCTGCCGCGATCCGGGCCCCAGGTAGTAGCTGACATGGCGTAGATGGTCACCGAACTCGCCGCGAATGTATCGGCGCTGTACGAACGGATCCATTTGGTGGATGCGCACGTGGTCGAGTTCGGCAGCGTGCTCTTCGAGAGTGTCGACCAGGGTGCGCGGCTCTCCGAATGCGATGGGCGCCAGAATATTGGCGTGGGCCCCGACGAATCGCAGCACGTCGGTAGCGACATTGGGTGTTGTGGTGGTGGTCATGTCGTGAGGGCCTATTCAGTAGGATCTCGGCAGACCAAGGACATGTTGTCCCAGGAACG
>NZ_JAVROT010000599.1:0-4931 GCF_032162605.1 Mycobacterium sp.
CATCCGCCGCCTGCGCCGCCCGGACCCGTACAAGGGCAAGGGCGTTCGCTACGAAGGCGAGCAGATCCGCCGCAAGGTCGGAAAGACAGGTAAGTAATGGCTGCCAATACAGAAACCGTCAAGCGGAAGCCGCTGGGGCAGAACGTTTCCGAGACCCGGCGGGTTTCGCGGACCCGTCGCCACGCCCGGTTGCGCAAGAAGGTCGCCGGTACTGCGGAGCGTCCGCGCCTCGTGGTCAACCGCTCATCGCGGCACATTCACGTGCAACTGGTGGACGACCAGACCGGCACCACGCTGGCCGCCGCGTCGTCCATCGAGGCCGACGTTCGTGCCGTCGAGGGTGACAAGAAGGCCCACAGCGTCCGGGTCGGACAGCTGATCGCGGAGCGCGCCAAGTCCGCCGGCATCGACTCGGTCGTGTTCGACCGCGGTGGAAACACCTACGGCGGCCGCATCGCCGCACTGGCCGATGCCGCCCGCGAGAGCGGACTGAAATTCTGATGAAGACTCAAGACGGAAGGACTGCATGATGGCTGATCAGCCAGCAGCAGGAACCGGAGCGGCGGGCACCACCGGCAGCCGGCCCCCACGGGGCGGCGGCGGTGACCGCGACGGACGCGGTCGCCGTGACGACCGTGGTGGCCGTGGTGGCCGCGACGGTGGAGACAAGAGCAACTTCCTCGAGCGCGTCGTCGCCATCAACCGCGTGTCGAAGGTGGTCAAGGGCGGTCGGCGCTTCAGCTTCACCGCGCTGGTCATCGTCGGCGACGGCAACGGCATGGTCGGTGTCGGCTACGGCAAGGCCAAGGAAGTTCCCGCCGCGATCGCCAAGGGCGTCGAGGAAGCGCGCAAGAGCTTCTTCCGCGTTCCACTGATCGGCGGGACCATCGTCCACCCCGTTCAGGGTGAAGCGGCCGCAGGTGTGGTCATGCTGCGTCCCGCCAGCGCGGGTACCGGCGTCATCGCCGGTGGCGCGTGCCGCGCGGTGCTGGAATGCGCAGGCGTGCACGACATTCTGGCCAAGTCGCTGGGTAGTGACAACGCGATCAACGTGGTTCACGCCACCGTGGCCGCGCTGAAGATGATCCAGCGTCCTGAGGAAGTCGCCGCCCGTCGTGGACTTCCGATCGAGGACGTCGCCCCGCCGAGCATGCTCAAGGCGCGACGTGAGAGCGAAGCGCTGGCCGCTGCGGCCGCGCGTGAAGGATCGGCATAGTCATGGCTGAAGTGAAGATCACCCAGGTGCGTAGCACCGTCGGTGCGCGCTGGAAGCAGCGCGAGAGCCTGCGGAGTCTCGGACTGCGCAAGATCCGTCAGACCGTAGTCCGCGAGGACAATGCACAGACGCGCGGCCTGCTGGCCGTCGTCCACCACCTCGTCACCGTTGAGGAGGCGTAATGACCATCAAACTGCACGACCTGCGTCCCGCGCCAGGGTCCAAGACCGCCAAGACCCGCGTCGGTCGTGGCGAGGGCTCGAAGGGCAAGACCGCGGGCCGCGGCACCAAGGGCACCAAGGCGCGCAAGAACGTCCCCGTGACGTTCGAGGGTGGCCAGATGCCGATTCACATGCGGCTGCCGAAGCTCAAGGGCTTCCGCAACCGGTTCCGCACCGAGTACGAGGTCGTCAACGTCGCAGATCTCAACCGGCTGTTCCCCAAGGGCGGCACGGTCGGTGTCGAGGAGCTTGTCGCTTCCGGTGCGGTTCGCAAGAACACCTTGGTCAAGGTGCTCGGCGACGGCAAGCTGAACGTCAAGGTCGACGTAACCGCCCACAAGTTCAGTGGCAGCGCGCGCGACAAGATCAGCGCCGCAGGTGGTTCCGTCACCGAGCTGTAGATCAAACGTAGAGAGCCCCCGTCCGCTTGCGCGCGGGGGCTCCTTCGTTCATCTGGTCGAGTTAGTTCGTCCTGGGCGTCTCAGGACCCGTACTCGAAGCAGCCGACGCCGGGCACGCAGCCGCCTCCGCCGCCGGGTCCGCCGTGGCCGCACTTGCCGTCGGCGGTGCAGCCCCCGCCACCTTGCGGACCACCGTTTCCGCACGTGCCGTCGGTGGTGCAGCCTCCGCCGCCCTGGGGGCCACCGTTGCCGCACGCGCCGTTGGCGCAGCCATCACCTCCCGGACTCTGCGGGGCGAACTGAGTGGTCTGGGTGCCTGCCGCAATCGCGAAATTCTCCGCCACAGCGATCGGCGCGGCGAAGATCGCCGTCGCGGCAGCACCGGCCATGATCATCGGGGTTATCAGTTTCATCGCTTTCATGTCGCGGTAGTACCACGCTGTGGCGGCGTTAAAACGTAGCCAAACGAAATCTGCGTCACACAACGAAGCTCCACTAGGTACCGGTCGTGACGTGCGATGGGTCAGTGCAACTGCGGCAGCACCTCGGCCGCGAGCCGCTCCATTTGCTGGCGATCCTCGGCGACGTCGTCGCCTAGTGGGTTGAGCAGAATCATCTGCGCTCCGGCGTCGATGACGGCGCTTAGCCCGGCGGCCACCTCGGCCGGGGTACCCGACACCGGCACCGCCTCGATCCCGGGCATCCCGCCGTACTTGCGGTGCAGTCCAGCGACGACGCGTTCGCGCGCACGAGCGGCGTCGTCGTCGATCATCAGGTAGACGCGCTTGCCGATCGTGAAGGCTGCCGGATCCCGGCCTTGGAGCTCGAGTTCCCTGCGCACCGTGGCGGCCACCTTGACGAACGTTTCGGTGGTGGAGGAACCCGCACCGAGGAAGGAGTCGCCGAGGCGCACCGCACGGGCCAGCGCGGCCCCAGCGGTGCCGCCGAACCAGATCGGTGGGTGCGGCCGCTGCACGGGCTTGGGCTGGATCGGCAGGTCGTCGACATCGCGGAAGCTGCCGTGAAACGTCACCCGCTCCCCGTCCGACCAAGCTGCCTTCATCAGCTCGAGACCCTCGGTGAAACTGCTGATGAACGTCTTTGGGTCGATCCCGAACGCGGCGAATTGACGGAACCCGCCGCCGGGTGCCACTCCGAGGTCGAGTCTGCCGTGGCTGAGCCGGTCGACGGCCGTGGCCGTGGCGGCCAGCTGCAATGGGTCGTGTAGCGACGACACGATGACCGCGACGCCCAGCCGCAGCCGGGTGGTGCACGCGGCTGCGTAGGAGAGCAGCTCCATCGGCGCGATCAACCGCTCGGCGCCGATCGTCTGCTCCATCGTCCAGCCGCCGTCGAAGCCGAGTTCCTCGGCGCGGAGCAGGTACGCCTTGAACGCGAGCGCGTCGAAGCCGTCCACGTCGAGTTGTGGCAGAGAGATCGACAACCGCACCCGATCCAGCTTACGACCAGAGCCTCGGAGGGGTTGACGCCGTCATCGGTAGGCTCGCGGCATGCTCAGTTTCCTGACAGACGTGCCCGGCACCGGCGAATTGCGAGCGATCGTGCGCAAGGTGGACACCGCGCGTCACAACGGCGTGCCCAGTGGCTGCGTGCTCGAACTGGACCTCCAGTCGATGCCACCGGAGTCGAGCGGCTTCGATCCGCTGGCCATGCTCACCGGCAACGGCAAGCCCCTGCTTCTACGCGAGGCGGTCGCGGCCATCCGGCGGGCGGCGAAGGACGATCGCGTCGCAGGGCTGATCGCGCGCGTGCAGCTGCCCGCTGCGCAGGCCGGGCCGGTACAGGAGCTGCGCGAGGCGATCGCCGAGTTCAGCGACACCAAGCCCTCACTGGCATGGGCGGAAACCTATCCGGGCACGATGTCCTATTACCTGGCGTCCGCGTTCCGCGAGGTGTGGATGCAGCCGTCGGGCACCGTGGGTCTGGTCGGGTTCGCGACCAACGCACTGTTTCTGCGCGACGCGTTGGCGAAGGCGGGCATCCAGGCGCAGTTCATCGCACGCGGCGAATACAAGTCGGCGGCGAACCTGTTCACCGAGGAGAGCTACACGGAGGCGCACCGGGAGGCCGACGGCCGGCTCATCGAGAGCCTGAACGAACAGGTGCTCGCGGCCGTGGCGGCGTCACGGCACCTGGAGGCGGACGACGTCGACGCGCTGGCAGACAAGGCGCCACTGCTGCGCGACGACGCGGTCACCGGGCGCCTCGTCGATCGCATCGGGTTCCGCGACGAGGCGTATGCGCGCATCGCCGAACTGGCAGGCGCACCGGCTGTCACACCCGACGATCCCGACGCGTCACCGCGGCTCTACCTGTCTCGTTACGCGCGCGCGACGGCGCCGGGGTCCACGCCGTCCCTGCCCGGCCGCAAGTCCAAGCCGACCATTGCCGTCGTGACGCTGGCCGGGCCCATCGTCAGCGGTCGTGGCGGACGTCAGCTGTCACCGCTGGGAACGTCCAGCGCCGGCGGTGACACCATCGCCGCCGCGCTGCGCGAAGCGGGGGCCGACGACGACGTGTCCGCGGTCGTCCTGCGCGTCGAAAGTCCCGGAGGATCCGTCACCGGCTCGGAGACAATTTGGCGCGAGGTGGTTCGGTTGCGCGAGGCAGGCAAGCCGGTCGTCGCCTCGATGGGCGCCGTCGCGGCATCCGGCGGATACTACGTGTCGATGGCTGCGGATGCGATCGTCGCCAACGCGGGCACGCTCACCGGCTCCATCGGAGTGGTCACCGGCAAGTTCATCGCGCGTGACCTCAAGGAGCGTCTCGGCATCGGCTCAGACTCGGTGCGCACCAACGCGAATGCCAACGCCTGGTCGGCGAACGCGCCGTTCACCGACGAGCAGCATACCCACGTCGAGGCCGAGGCCGACCTGTTCTACGCCGACTTCGTGCAACGTGTTGCGGAGGGCCGCAACATGACTGTCGAGGCGGTCGACGCGGTGGCGCGCGGTCGCGTGTGGACCGGCGCCGACGCGAAGGAACGCGGGTTGGTCGACGAACTCGGTGGCTTGCGGAACGCGATCGATCGCGCAAAGGTGCTTGCCGGTTTCGACGCCGACTCCGACGTCA
>NZ_JAVROT010000600.1:0-41705 GCF_032162605.1 Mycobacterium sp.
GCAGCAGCGGCACGTAGAAGGCCACCCCGAACAGGAATCCGTAGCCGAAGCCGCCCGCCTTGGTGGTCGATTCGTGGGTCATCACCCACGTGAGAAGCGCGAAGGCGACGAACGCCAAGAACCACCAGTTGAAGGGCGGAAAGCTGGTGCACACCATCAGTCCGGCGGCGATCGAGGCGGCAATCCGCAACGCCCGCGGGCCCAGGGTTCGGCGCAGCCGGCCGATCACGCACGACGCGACGGCGGACAGGCGTGACCGCGCGTCGGGTTCCGGAGGCGCCGAACCGCCCTGCTCCGGCTCCGGTGCGTCGACGTGTTCTGCGGAGCCTTCCTCGGACTCCATGGTTTCGTTCCAGGGCTCGTCCTCCCCGTCGACGGCGGGGAAGGTGTCGGTGTCGTCGCCTGCCCGTGACCACTCGCGTCGATGACGTCGCTCAGCCATGAATCGCGGCACCCCGGTGGACCGTCTTGCGGCAGACGGGCAGGGGCCCGTCGGGGGCCAGTCTCGGCAGAGCAGGAATCCGGGAGCGTGGATCGGTGGACCACCGTTGTACGGCGTCGGCAGGGGCGGCGACCTCGAGGGCGCCCAGCCCGCCAGGGACGTCCCACACCGCGTACGACCCTGGCGCGCCGGGAGCCAACGTGCCTGCGACTCCGTCGCGGACACCGCCCGCCCGCCAGGCGCCGCGGGTGGCGGCCGCGAATGCGGCCCGCGCCGACATGGCGCTCCCCTCCGTGTGGTGCGCGGTCGCGGCACGCACGGTCTCCCAGGGATTCATGCTGGTGACCGGAGTATCGGAACCGAAGGCGAGTGGCACGCCTTGGGATGCTAACAGCGCGAGGGGATTCAACGGACCAGCGCGCTCGGCGCCCAACCGCTGCGCATACATGCCGTCGGGTCCTCCCCAGAGCGCGTCGAAGTTGGGTTGCATGCTCGCGATCACGCCCCAGGTTCCGAGCAGTCCCGCCTGCTCCTCGGAGACCATCTCGAGGTGCTCGAGCCGGTGGCCGCAGCGTGCGACGGCAGGAGCGCCGTAACGGTCCACCACGCGCGCCAACGCATTCACCACCGAGGTGACCGCGGCGTCGCCGATCACGTGAAAACCGGCGGTGATTCCCGCCTCGGTGCACGAACTCAGGTGCGCCTCGATCGCGGCGGCGTCGAGGTAGGCGTTGCCGACGCAGTCAGGCACATCGGCGTATGGCTGGTGCAGCCACGCCGTGTGCGACCCGAGCGCACCGTCGACGAACAGGTCGCCTGCCAGCCCTCGCACCCCGGTGTCGCCGATCAGCTCGCGGGCGTGGGCGGCCGTCGCCACCGCCTCACCCCAGTAGCCGACGACTTCGACGCCGTGCTCGAGCGCATTGAGCTCCTGCCAGTCGTCGATGCCCCCGATCTCGGGTCCGGCGCACTCGTGCACCGCGGCGATGCCGGACCGGGCAGCCAGGTCGAGGGCGGCGAGCCGGGCCTCCTGGCGCTGCGGCGTCGTCAGCAGAGCTCTGGCCGCTGCCCGCACCAGATGATGGGCGTCCGCGGTCAGGGGCAGTTGGTCGTGGTGTCCGTTCGCGGTCGTCAGATCGCGCACCGTGCGCCGCAACGCAGTTGATGCCATCGCCGAGTGCACGTCCACGCGCGCGAGATAGGCGGGTCGGTCGCCGAGAAGGCGGTCGAGGTCGACGGTGGTCGGCGCGGCAGGCCGAGGCCACTGCGATTCGTCCCAGCCGTGCGCCCAGATGGGCCCGGTCGGGTAGCGACGGGCGTATACACCGATGAGCCGCAGTGCGTCCTCGAGCGAGGTGGCGTGGCGCAGGTCGAGGCCGACGAGCGCGAGGCCGGTCGCGGTGACGTGGACGTGGCTGTCGACGAAGGCAGGCGTCACGAAGCCGCCGTCGAGGTCGACGACCCGGGCATCCGGGAACTGGCCGCGGCCGACGTCGTCGGTGCCCAGCCACGTCACGATGGGGTCGGGGCCGTCGCTGACCGCCATGGCGGTCGCCTCGGGCATGACCGGGTTGTAGACCTGGCCGCCGACCAGAAGCGTCGTCAAGCTAGTCGGGGTGTTTCGGCAGGCGGGGCGGCTCCACGTCGGTCACGTCGATGACCTCTCCGTCGATGTAGTCACCGCGGGCCCGCCGGTGCAGATCCCCCGGTCGCTCCGCTCCTGCCCGCCGGTGCAGATCCCCCGCCGTGGTGACGATCAGTGGAACACGGCCGAGACCGCGGGCGGCGAGCGCCGTCACGGCAGGGCGAGCCGCGGCCCGTGTCGGCGGCAACAGGAGCAGCAGCCCCAGAGCGGACGTGACGAGGCCGGGAACGACGGTCAAAACGGTGCCCAGCGCGACCAGGGCGCCGTCGGACACCGCCCCTTGCGGAGAGGCCAACCCTGACTGCAGACGTTGGACCTGGCGCTTCACCTGCGAACCCGCCAGGGCGAGACCCAGCGCGAAGGTGCCGACCACCAGCAGGAAGGTCCACCCGAACCCAATCGTGGACACCAGACCGACCACCACCGCCAGTTCGACGAGGACGTACACCAGGAAGAGCCGCATAGCCATGACGTGACAACGTTCCGCGGGACCCGTGGGTTCCTAGCCGGCCGCATCCGGGACGGAACGCACTGCTTCAACCTCGATGGCGGCGTGCACCTTGTCGATGCCCCCGCGCAGGAGGGCCTGCGGGATGAAGTACCACGCATGGTTCCAGTAGCGCTTGATGATCTTGTCGAACACCGGCCGCGTCTCTGACTTCGGCAGCATCCGTGCGGACGCCTCCGCCGGCTCGCCCTTCACCTTGCCCAGCATGCCGCATTTCTGGATGGTGACCCGTGGAGTGATGTTGATGCGCTTGGTCTTCCACAGGCCGTCGTCGGTGATGATCAAGAGCCTGTCGCCCTCGGGCACGCCCCACACCGCGGTGGGCTTGGGCTTGCCGTCCTTGGTGAACGTGGTGAGCAGCAGGTACTTCTCGCCGTAGACGTCCTTGAAGGTGGGTGCCACTCGTCAGCTCACCGCCTTCAATTCGATGGTCACGTTCTTCTCCATGCCGCCGCGCAACTTCGAGAAGAGGTTGAAGGTCTTACCGATCAGCCCGTACCTCTTGCCGATCGCGTCATAGGTGGCGCCGTTGACCGACTTTTCGAGGATCGCAGCGGTAGCTTCCACAGCCTCGCCGTTGGGCTTGCCGCCCCGATCGCATCCGGCGATCGTCACGCGCGGCGTGTTCCGGATGCGCTTGACCTTCCACGACTGCTCCTGGGTGATCACGACAAGACCGGCGCCCCTCGACGCTGCCCAGATCGCCGTGGGCTTGGGCCTGCCGTCCTTGGTGAATGTGGTCAGCAGGATGTACTCGGACTTCGCGACCTCGGCGAACGTGACGGGCATGCCCACCAATCTAGCTGCATCGATCCCGCGGCACTCAGCCCTCGAGATCGCCCTCGGTCTCCAACAGCACCTGCCGCAAGCCGTCGAGCGTGGCGACGTCCGGTTCGGCCCACATGCCGCGTCCGGCGGCCTCGAGCAGTCGCTCGGCCATGCCGTGCAGTGCCCACGGGTTGGACTCGTCCATGAATTTGCGGTTCTCGTCGTCGAGCACGTACTCCCCCGCCAGGCGCTCATACATCCAGTCGGCCATCACCCCGGCCGTGGCGTCGTAGCCAAACAGGTAGTCGACGGTCGCCGCCATCTCGAAGGCCCCCTTGTAGCCGTGCCTGCGCATGGCGGACATCCAGCGCGGGTTCACCACCCTGGCCCGGAACACGCGGGTGGTCTCCTCGGAGAGGGTGCGGGTGCGGACCGCATCGGGCCGCGTGTTGTCGCCGATGTAGGCCGCCGGGTCGTGACCCGTCAGCGCACGCACCGTGGCGACCATCCCACCGTGGTACTGGAAGTAGTCGTCGGAGTCGGCGATGTCGTGTTCACGGGTGTCGATGTTCTTGGCCGCGACGGCAATCCGGCGGTACTGCCTGCTCATGTCGTCGGTGGCCGCCGCCCCGTCGAGTCCGCGGCCGTACGCGAATCCACCCCACGCCGTGTACACCTCTGCCAGGTCTGCGTCGTCGCGCCAGTTCTGGCTGTCGATCAGCTGCAGCAGGCCTGCGCCGTACGTGCCCGGTTTGGAGCCGAAGATCCTCGTCGTCGAACGGCGCACGTCGCCGTGCTCGGTGAGGTCGGCCTGGGCGTGCGCACGGACGTAGTTGTGCTCGGCGGGCTCGTCGAGGTCGGCGACCAACGCCACCGCGTCGTCCAACATCGTCACGACGTGCGGGAAGGCGTCGCGGAAGAAGCCCGAGATCCTAACCGTCACGTCGATGCGTGGGCGCCCCAGCTCGGCCAGGTCGATGGACTCCAGGTCGACGACCCGTCGGGATGCGTCGTCCCACACCGGCCGAACCCCCAGGAGGGCGAAGACTTCGGCGATGTCGTCGCCGGAGGTCCGCATCGCGGAGGTTCCCCAGACCGAGAGACCGACCGAACGGGGCCACTCGCCGTGGTCGGTCCGATAGCGCTCCAACAGTGAATCCGCCAGCGCGACACCGGTTTCCCACGCCAACCGCGACGGCACGGCCTTGGGGTCGACGGAGTAGAAGTTGCGGCCGGTGGGCAGCACGTTGACCAGGCCTCGCAGCGGTGAGCCCGAAGGCCCAGCCGGGATGAAGCCACCGTCCAGCGCGTGCAGGATCTGGGAGATCTCGCGATCGGTCTCCCGCAGTCGGGGCACCACCTCGGTGGCGGCGAAGCGCAACACGTCAGCGACCGCCGAGTCCTCGGCGATGCCGTCGACCGCGTTTGCGTCCCAACCGGTTTCGGCGAGTGCGGCCACCAGTTCACGCGCCCGGGTCTCGGCGACGTCGACCGCGCCCCTGAGGTCCGTGCCGTCCTCGGCCAGGCCAAGCGCCTGGCGCAGCCCTGGCACCGACTGCTCGCCCCCGAACAGCTGCCTGGCCCGCAGGATCGCCAGCACCAGGTCGATCTCCGTCTCCCCGGCGGGCGCCTGCCCGAGGATGTGCAGCCCGTCCCGGATCTGGACGTCCTTGATCTCGCACAGCCAGCCGTCGACGTGAAGCAGCATGTCGTCGAAGGAGTCCTCGTCGGGACGGTCCTGAAGACCCAAGTCGTGGTCCATCTTGGCCGCCCGCATCAGGGTCCAGATCTGCTGACGGATGGCGGGCAGCTTGCCGGGGTCGAGCGCGGCGATGTTGGAGTGCTCGTCGAGCAGCTGCTCGAGGCGGGCGATGTCCCCGTAACTCTCGGCTCGCGCCATCGGCGGGATGAGATGGTCGACGAGCACGGCGTGGGCTCGGCGCTTGGCCTGGGTGCCCTCACCGGGGTCGTTGACCAGGAACGGGTAGATCAGCGGCAGATCGCCGAGGGCGACGTCGGTGCCGCACGTCGAGGACATGCCGAGCGTCTTGCCGGGCAGCCACTCCAGGTTTCCGTGCTTACCCAGGTGCACCACCGCATCGGCTTTGAAGTAACCAGGGCAACCGTTTCCGAATTCTCCATCGAGCCAGCGGTAGGCCGCGAGGTAGTGGTGACTGGGCGGCAGGTCGGGGTCGTGGTAGATCGCGACCGGGTTCGCGCCGAACCCGCGTGGTGGCTGCACGATGATCACCACATTGCCGGATTGCATTGCGGCGATCACGATTTCGCCGTCAGGATCTTGGCTGCGGTCGACATAGAGTTCGCCAGGGGGCGGCCCCCAGTGCTTGACGACGGCGTCGGCCAGCTGGGTGGGCAGCGTTGCGAACCACCTCCGATAGTCCTTGGCAGACACCCGGATCGGGTTGTCCGCCAGCTGCCCATCGGTCAGCCATTCGGGATCCTGCCCGCCGCGTTCGATCAGCGCGTGGATCAGCGCGTCACCGTCTTGGGCGTCCACCCCGGGCACCTCACCGATCTGGTAGCCGGCGTCGCGCATCGCGCGCAAGAGCGAGACGGCACTGGCAGGCGTGTCGAGGCCGACCGCGTTGCCGATGCGCGCGTGCTTCGTCGGGTACGCGGAGAACACCAGCGCGACCCGCTTGTCCCGCGCGGCAACGTGACGAAGTCGGGCGTGACGGACCGCGAGACCCGCGACTCGCGCGCAGCGCTCCGGATCGGCGACGTACGAGATCAGTCCCTCGTCGTCGATCTCCTTGAACGAGAACGGCACCGTGATGATCCGGCCGTCGAACTCGGGCACGGCCACCTGCGTCGCGACGTCGAGTGGACTCATTCCGTCGTCGTTGTCGCGCCACTGAGTGCGCGCGCTCGTCAGGCACAGTCCCTGCAGGATGGGAATGTTCAACGCTGCGAGGTGTGCGACGTTCCAGGTGTCGTCGTCGCCACCCGCGCCCACCGTCGCCGGAACGGCGCCACCAGCCGCCAGCACCGTCGTCACCATCGCGTCGACGGTGCCGAGAAGCTCGAGCAGATCGGACTCGGGAGTGCGCAACGACGCGCAGTACACCGCCACCGGCTGCCCACCCGCCGCCTCGATCGCCTGGCACAGCGCCTCGACGTAGGCCGTGTTGCCCGCCAGCTGCTGCGCGCGATAGAAGAGGACCGCGACCCGCGGGCCGCCGATCGCAGGAGCGGGCCGCTCCATCACACCCCAGCGGGGGGTCGACTCTGGCAGGGCGAAACCGAAGCCCGTCATCAGCAGGGTGTCGCTGAGGAAGGCGTGGAGCTGGCGGAGGTTCGTCACCCCGCCCTGGGCCAGGTAGACGTGCGCCTGTAGGGCCACGCCCGCGGGCACCGTCGAGTGGCTCATCAGATCGGCATCGGGCGACTGTTCCCCACTGAGGACGACGGTGGGGACGCCCTTGCCGACCACGGTGTCGATGCCGTCCTGCCAGCTGCGGTACCCGCCGAGGATCCGCACGACGACGACGTCGGCCCCGTCCAGCAAAGAGTCGAGCTCACCGTCGACGAGCCGGGACGGGTTCACCCACCGATAGCGCGCGCCGCTGGCCCTGGCCGTCATCAGGTCGGTATCCGACGTGGACAGCAGTAGAACGGTGGGCTGGTGCACCCACCATTCGTACCGCACCGGCCCCGACCGCCGTCAGCTCGGTGCGGCACGCCTGATCAGCGGTCGTAATTCACCCACCGGCCGTACCACGAGTCCCGGTAGGGAAGACCGAGGATCGCGAGCAGCAGCACTACCAAAGCGGCGAAGGCGAAGAGTCCGAACATTTGGTTCCTCCCGAGTCATCCGCGTGCCTTACGGAGTAGCCGGCAAACGGAGGTTCAGAAAGGAAGCTAGTACCGGCGGTACCGCTTCCGGGGGTTTCGTGTGGGACGGAACACACTCGTCCCGGAGGTGACGTAGGTCACCCCTCACGCGGTGCGAACGTCGAAGTCTCGCGTGTCGGGCGTCCGGAGCAGCGCCCGATGCCGCCCGGGGCGCCACGGGAACAACTCAGGAAGTCCGTCCTTACCCAGGTACCAGCTCGAGCAGCCGGTTACCCAAACCGTCTGAGGCATGCCCGATTTCATCTCGACGTTGTACTCCTTGGTGGCCGCCTCCGTTGGCGCGGCCGAGACCACCCGGCCATCTGCAATCCGCTTGATCCACCACACGGCGTAGTCGGCCTGATCCTCGGCGATCGGGGTCAGCGACTGGCTGCCGACCGGAGAGTGCGGACCCATCAACATGAACATGTTGGGGAAACCGGGTACCGCAACGGACCGGTAGGCGCTGGGCCCGTCGCTCCATGCGTCGGCGAGTGTCGTTCCGTCCTGCCCCACGACGTTCATCGGCCGCACGTAGGCGCGGGCGTCGAAGCCGGTCGCCAGCACCAGGACGTCCAATTCGTGCAGGGTTCCGTCGGCCGTCACGACGCCCGCGCCCTCCACGTGGTCGATGGAGTCAGTGACGAGTGCGACCCCCGGCTCTGGATCGACCGGTAATAGCGACTTGCGAGCACCAGCCGTTTGCACATGGCCTGGTAGTCGGGGGTGAGGCTTCGACGCCGGCCATGCAGATACCCGACATTCCGGCACCGATGATCGCCACCGCCGGCCTCTCCCCCGGCTTCATCACGCGGACCCCTCGCCACCTGCGGATGAGCCGACGCTACGCCCGTCGACCTCGACTATTGACGGGATCGGCCCTCTTCTTGCGCGCGACGCGTAATTCGAATCGTCGTCAGCCTAAGACTGGCAAGGAACCGCGGATTGTGCGGCAATTGACCCATGTCCAACTCCCCAGTCGTCGTCAAGCTCGGCGCCCACATCGGAGCGCGCGTCGACGGCGTCCGGCTCGGCGGCGACCTCGCCGCGGCCACCGTCGAGGCGATCAACGATGCGCTCCTGACGCACAAGGTGATCTTCTTCCGCGATCAGCAGCACCTCGACGACGAGAGCCAGCTCGCCTTCGCCAAGACGCTCGGGACGCCAACGATCGCGCATCCGACGGTGACGTCGCGGGGCGCCGACATACTCCCCATCGATTCCCGCTACGACAAGGCCAACTCCTGGCACACCGACGTCACGTTCGTCGATCGCATCCCGAAGGCCTCACTGCTGCGGGCCATCACGCTGCCCGAGTACGGCGGCACCACGACGTGGGCGTCGACCGAGGCTGCGTACGACCAGCTGCCGCCCCCACTGCGGGCCCTCGTCGAGAACCTGTGGGCGGTCCACACCAACGACTACGACTACATCAAGGACTTCGCAGAAGTTCAGGCCGAGTCCCAGCGACCGGATGAGGACACCGTCCGCCAGTACCGCGAGGAGTTCGTCTCCGACATCTATGAGACGGAACATCCCGTCGTGCGGGTCCACCCCGAGACGGGACGACGGGTCCTGTTGCTCGGACACTTCGTGAAGCGCTTCGTCGGGCTGGGATCGACGGAGTCGACGACGCTGCTTCAGCTGCTCCAGGCGCGGGTCACCAAGCTGGAGAACACGATTCGCTGGAACTGGCAGCCGGGCGACCTCGCCATCTGGGACAACCGAGCCACCCAGCACTACGCCGTCTCCGACTACGACGACCAGTACCGGCGCCTGAGCCGGATCACCCTGGCAGGCGACATCCCAGTCGACGTTCACGGCACACCGAGCCGCGTCATCACCGGCGATGCGTCGCACTACTCGGAGGTCGTGGCGCCGGCACGTCTGGTCGCCGTACCGTAGGTGGGTGCCCCGTTCCCGCGATGACGACGCGTGCCCCGGCGCGCTTCAGGTGCATCAGGCGGCCGACGGCGCCCTGGCCCGGGTGCGGCTGCCAGGCGGAATGATCGACGCGTACCAGCTGGAGGCGCTCGCGCTCGTCGCCGACCGGTTCGGCTCCTCGACAATGGAACTGACGTCGCGCGGCAACGTCCAGATTCGCGGCGTCACCGACCCCGTGGCACTGGCCGACGCGATCGCCGATGCGGGTCTGCTGCCGTCCAGCAGCCACGAACGCGTCCGCAACGTCGTGGCGTCGCCACTGACCGGACGCCACGGCGGGCGCGCGGACGTCCGTGATCTGGTGCGCGAGCTCGACGCCGCGATCCAGGCCAGCGGCGAGCTCGCCACCCTGCCCGGCCGGTTCTGGTTCTCGGTCGACGACGGGAGCGGCGACGTGTCCGGGCTGGGCGCCGACGTCGGCGCCCAGCTCCTCGACGACCACACGGCGGCCCTCCTGGTGGCAGGCGTCGACACCGGCATTCGCACCGACGACGTCGTGTCGACACTCGTCGGCGTGGCGGAGCAGTTCAATAGAGTGCGTGGAAATGCTTGGCGCACAGGTGAACTCACCGACGTCGGGCCCCTCCTGGTCGGGTTGCCGCGCACCGCCGAGCCGGGTGCCACCTGGCCCGCCGTGACGCGACCTCCGGTGGGTTGGATCCAGCAGGACGACGGACGGGTCGCGCTCGGCGGGGCCATCCCCCTCGGCGTGCTGAGGGCACGGGTCGCCGAATACCTGGCGGCGGTGAACGCCCCGCTAGTGATCACGCCGTGGCGTTCGGTCCTGCTCTGCGACCTCGACGACGGGGTCGCCGACGCGGCGCTGCGGGTTCTCGCCCCGCTCGGACTGGTGTTCGACGAGAACTCGCCGTGGCTGGACGTCAGCGCCTGCACGGGAAGTCCCGGATGCGCACACTCGGCCACCGACGTTCGTCAGGACGCCACACGGGCGGTGTACGACATCGGCGGCGCCGAAGAGGGGATTCACCGGCACTACGTCGGTTGCGATCGGGCGTGCGGCAGCCCATCGACCGGTCAGGTGCTGGTGGCGACCGCGAACGGCTACGAGCCGCGTCACCCGTAGGGTGATCGGGTGCTCGACTACATCCGCGACGCAGCCGAGATCTACCGCCAATCGTTCGCGACGATCCGTGCCGAGGCCGATCTGACCCGGTTTCCCGACGACGTCTCCCGGGTCGTGGTCCGGCTGATCCACACCTGTGGCCAGGTGGACGTCGCCGAGCACGTCGCCTTCACCGCCGACGCCGTCGCGTCGGCTCACCGCGCCCTCGCCGCCGGAGCGCCGGTGCTCTGCGATTCCTCGATGGTCGCCGCCGGCATCACGCGGTCGAGGCTCCCCGCCGACAACGAAGTGGTGTCGCTCGTCGCCGACCCTGGGGCGGCCGACCTCGCCGCGCGACTCGGCAGCACGCGGTCCGCAGCAGGCGTCGACCTGTGGGCCGACCGACTCGGCGGCGCGGTGGTGGCGATCGGCAACGCCCCAACTGCCCTGTTCCGATTGCTCGAACTCCTCGACGACGGCGCACCGGTGCCGGCGGCCGTCCTCGGCGGTCCGGTCGGGTTCGTCGGCTCGGCGCAGTCCAAAGAGGAATTGATCGAAAACCCGCGCGGCATGGACTATCTCGTCGTGACCGGCAGGCGCGGGGGCAGTGCGATGGCGGCCGCGGCCGTCAACGCGATCGCGAGTGAACGCGAATGAGCACGAGTCGCACCCCGAGAGGAACGCTGTGGGGCGTCGGGTTGGGTCCAGGCGATCCGGAGCTGGTGACGGTCAAGGCGGCCCGCGTCATCGGCGAGGCCGACGTCGTCGCCTATCACAGCGCCCGGCACGGACGCAGCATCGCGCGGGCCATCGCCGAGCCCTATCTGAGGCCGGGTCAGATGGAGGAGCACCTCGTCTACCCGGTCACCACCGAGGGCACCGATCACCCCGGCGGCTACGCCGGAGCGATGGAGGACTTCTACGCCCTCGCCGCCGAACGCATCGCCGCCCACCTGGACGCGGGCCGCGACGTGGCGCTGCTGGCCGAGGGCGACCCGCTGTTCTACAGCTCGTACATGCACATGCACACCCGGCTGACGGAGCGATTCAAGGCCGTCATCGTGCCGGGGGTGACGTCGGTGAGCGCCGCGTCGGCGGCGACCGGGCAACCGCTCGTCCAGGGCGACGAGGTGTTGACCATCCTTCCCGGAACGCTGGCACCCGACGAGCTCCGGCGGCGTCTGATCGACAGCGACGCCGCCGTGGTGATGAAGCTCGGGCGCTCGTATCCGGCTGTGCGGGAAGTTCTTTCCTCCATCGGCCGGCTCGACGAGGCGTACTACGTCGAACGCGCGAGCACACCGCAGCAGCGGGTGCTTCCGGCCGGCGAGGTGGACGAGACGACCGTGCCCTACTTCTCGCTGGCCATGTTGCCGGGGATGACGGCATTTCCCCCGTCGCTTCGCTCGCCCTTGGCGCGCAAGGATCCCGTCGGCAGCGTCGCCGTCGTCGGCCTGGGGCCCGGCGACGTGGACTGGATGACGCCGCAGTCGCGCCGTGAGCTCGCTGCGGCGACCGACCTCATCGGCTATGGCCCCTACCTGGACCGGGTCCCCGTCCGCGTCGGTCAGACGCACCATCCGAGCGACAACACCGACGAGCCCGCCCGGGCGCGGCTGGCCTGCACGCTGGCGCAGCAGGGGCGCGCGGTCGCGGTGGTCTCGTCCGGCGACCCCGGCGTGTTTGCGATGGCGACGGCCGTGCTCGAGGAGGCGGAGCAGTGGCCCGGCGTCGACGTCAGGGTGGTCCCGGCGATGACGGCGGCCCAGGCCGTCGCGAGCCGGGTCGGCGCGCCACTGGGACACGACTACGCAGTGATCTCGCTGTCCGACCGGCTCAAGCCCTGGGACGTGATCGTCGGCCGGTTGCGCGCCGCCGCGGCGGCCGACCTGGTCCTGGCGATCTACAACCCAGCGTCGAAGAGCCGCACCTGGCAGGTCGGCGCCATGCGTGACCTGTTGCTGGAACACCGTGATCCGGGCACCCCCGTCGTCATCGGCCGCGACGTGTCGGGACCCCGCGAGGAGGTCAAGGTGGTCCGGCTGGCCGAATTGGCCCCCGAGGACGTCGACATGCGATGCCTGCTCATCGTCGGGTCGTCGCGGACCCAGTGGCAGTCCCTCGATGACGGCGACCGCGTCTTCACCCCGCGTCGCTACCCGACTTGACTACTGTCAGAGATCGTTGACAGCTGTCAGCACGCCGATTAGTGTCCGGCGTCATGACCAGGCCCTGGCCGCGGGCCCTGTCCATCCCTCGCAGCCCGACGGACGTGACGCCGCAATGGTTGGAATCCGTGCTGCAGAGCGAGGTGCGCTCGGTTGAGGTGACTCCGATCGGAACCGGTCAGACGGGTGCCACCTACCGCCTGGCGGTGGGCTACGGGTCCGACCTGGTGCGACCCCAGGTGGACCGACTTCCCCGGCCTGGCCATGTCACTGGCGAGCGAGGACGCCATCAAGGGCCTCGGCGACATCGCGGTGATGGCAACGCAGATCACGCTGGAACGGCTCGGGGCGCGGATGACGGCCGAAGACCGCGAGACCGCGACCGAGGCCATGTCGATGGCCACGCCCTGGCTGATGGCCGACCGGCAACGATTCTCGCTGATGCACGGCGACTACCGGCTCGACAACATGCTCTTCGATCCCGACCGAACAAAGGTCACCGTCGTCGACTGGCAGACGCTGGGAGTCGGTCTGCCCGCCCGCGACCTGGCCTACTTCACGGGCACCAGCCTGCTTCCCGAGGCGCGGTCGCGGGCGGACCAGGACCTCGTCACCGCCTACCATTCGGAGCTGCTGGCCTACGGCATCACGGATTACGACCGCGACACCTGCTGGCGTGACTACCAGGTCGGCATGCTGCAGGTGCCCCTGCTCACCACCCTGGGCTGCGCGTTCGCCATCTCCACCGAACGCGGTGACGACATGATGCTGGTGATGCTCGAGCGGGGTTGCCGGGCCATCAGGGAACTCGGCAGCCTGGACCTCGTCAGAGCGCTCTGACCCACGCCGCAGCACCCGCCACGGTGGACACCGTCCGGAGGCCTGCGGGCAGTTTCGGCCGATCGACCATCACGACGGGAATTCCCAGCTCGTCGGCGGCATCCACCTTCGACCGCGTCATGTCGCCACCGCTGTTCTTCGTCACCAGTACCTCGATGCGGTAGTCCACCAACAGCTTCCGCTCGTCGAGGTAACGGTACGGGCCGCGCGAGAACAGCAGTTCGTGTCGCCTTGGCAGGGTGTCGCCTTCCGGCGCGGTCACCGCTCGGATCAGGAACCACGCGTCGACGCCCGCGAACGCCGCGCTGCCCGAACGCCCCGTGGTCAGGAACACCCGCGAAAAGTGCTTCCGCGCTACGACGTCCGCAGCAGCGACGTCCGAGTCGACCACGATCGCGTCACCCCGCGGCCACGCCGGACGGGCCAGCACGACATGCGGCACGCCCAACTCCCGGCATGCCTCGGCGGCGTTGGCCGTGATCGTGGCGGCGAACGGGTGGGTGGCGTCGACCACCGCATCGACTCGACCATCGCGCAGCCAGCGACGGATTCCGTCGGCCCCACCGAACCCGCCGATGCGGACCTCACCCACCGGCAGCGCCGGATCGGGAACCCGGCCTGCTAGCGAACTCAACACCCAAACTTCCGGATGCAACTCGGCGGCGAGCCTGCGCGCCTCCGCCGTGCCGCCGAGCAGCAGTACCCTCACTAGTGTCTGCTCCCACGACGGCGCCCCGTCGAATACAGGTAACTGTCGGCGAATCCGTCGGCGGCGAGAACGTCGCCGACGATGATGACGGCGGTGCGGGTGACACCCGCGGCGTGCACCTCCTTGGCAAGCTCGCCGAGGCCGCATCTGAGCACCTTCTCCTGCGGCCACGACGCGAAGGCGACCACCGCGCAGGGGGTTTCGGGGCCGTACCCGCCGGCGAGGAGGTCAGGCACGATCGCGTCGATCTGCGCGGCCGCCAGGTGCAGCACCAGCGTGGCTCCCGGCGCCGACAGCGAGCGCAGGTCCTCCCCTTCGGGCATTGCGGTCGACAGGGTTGCGACCCTTGTCAGCGTGACGGTCTGCGCAACCCCCGGCGCCGTGAGCTCACGGCCGAGTGCGGCCGCTGCGGCAGCGAAGGCGGGCACGCCGGGCACGACTTCGTAGTCGACCCCTTTCGCGTCGAGTCGGCGGCACTGCTCGGCGAGCGCGCTGTAGATCGACGGGTCGCCGGAGTGAAGTCGGGCCACGTCGAGACCGGCGGCATGGGCGTCGGTGAGCTCCGCGACGATCTGATCCAGCGTCAGTGGCCCGGTGTCGATCACGCGCGCGTCCGGCGGGCAGAGTGCCAACAGGTCCTCGGGCATGATCGAGCCTGCGTAGAGACACACGGGGCACCGTCTGAGCAGTCGCTCGCCGCGGACGGTGATCAGATCGGCGGCACCGGGTCCCGCGCCGATGAAGTAGACGGTCATCGCTTGGTCACCGCCCACTGGGTGACGGGCATCGCGGGGCGCCATCCGGTGAAGTCGCCGACGGGCTCACCGCGATAGTGCTGAAACCGACGGAGTTCACCACCTACGCGCGAATACCATTGCGCAAGAACGGCTTCAGACTCGAACGTGACCGCGTTGGCGACGAGTCGGCCACCGACCGGGAGCCGCTCGAAACAGGCGTCGAGCAGCCCGGGCTGGGTCAGTCCACCACCCACGAAGATCACCAGGGGCGCCGGCACCACGTCGAACGCCCCTGGTGCGCCCAGACGCACGTCGACGTGGACGCCGAATGCGTGCGCATTCTCGGCGATGCGTTTGCGGCGCCCCTCATCGCGCTCGAACGCCACGGCCCGACAGCCAGGTCCGCTGCGACTCCACTCGATCGCAATACTGCCCGAGCCCGAACCCACGTCCCAGAGGAGCTCGCCGGGCCTTGGCGCCAACGCGGCCAACGTCACCGCACGCATCGACTGCTTGGTGAGCTGCCCGTCGTGCGCGAACGCGTCATCGGGCAACGTCGCAAACCGCCGATCCTCGGGCAGGTAGCGCACGGCCATGACGTTGAGGGGGTCCATGTCGCCCGGCGGCCGGGTCGCCCACTCTCGCGCGGTGGCCGAGCGACGCAGTTCCCTTGGCCCACCGAGTTGTTCGAGCACGGTCATCTCGGAGTCCCCCCGTCCGGTCTTGGTGAGCAGCTTCGCCAGCGCGGCTGGACTGGTTTCGTCGCGAGACAACACGACGGCCTGGCCGCCGCGGCGCACCGCCGTGTGGGGTTGAGCCGTGACGAGGCTGATGACCTCGGTGTCCTGCACCGCCCAGCCAACCCGTGAACACGCCAACGTCACCGACGACACGTGCGGCAGGACGGCGACCACGTCCCGCCCGTGCAGGCGGATGAGTACGCTCCCGACTCCGTGCAGCAGCGGGTCACCGCTGGCGACCACGTGTACGTCGCCCTCGGTCTCCTCGAGCAAGGTGCGCAGCGCGGGCAGCATCGGCGAGGGCCACGAACGCCTCGCGGCGGAGATGCTTTCGTCGAGTAGGTCGAGTTGGCGTCGCGAGCCGTAAACGACCGTCGCCCTCATCAATTCATTCCGTGACGACGGCGGTAGGCCCGCCATCCCGTCGGCGCCAATGCCAACCACGATGATCACTGGTGCCCCCTGCTCTTCGCGCAAGCACTACTCATCGCGGCAACCTCCGCCACATCGCCCTCGGCACCAACCGCAGCCCGAACACGAGTGCGCCCAGCGTCCGAGGCACCCAGATCTCGTCGCGGCCCTTCGCCAGCGCCCGCGCCGCCGCGTCGCCCACCTGCTGCGGTGTACTCGACAGCGGGGCCGGTGACATGCCCTCGGTCATGCGGCCGACGACGAAGCCGGGCCGGACGAGCAACAGCCGAACCCCGGAGCCGTGCAACGCGTCGGTCAGGCCGCGGGCGAACCCGTCCAAACCCGCCTTGGCCGAGCCGTACACGTAGTTGGCCCTGCGCACGCGGGCGCCCGCCACCGACGAGAACACCACGATGGCGCCCCGGCCCGCCGACCGCATCGTCGCGGCCAGCACCGTCAGCAGGCTCACCTGCGCGGTGAAGTCGGTGTGCACGATCGCGGCGGCGTGGGCGGGGTCGGTCTCGGCGCGGGTCTGCTCACCCAGGATCCCGAACGCCAACACCGCGACCCCGATCGGACCGTGCTCGGCGACGATCGACTCGACGAGCGGGCCGTGCGAGGCGAGGTCGTCGGCGTCGAACTCCGCGACGCGAACGCCCGCGGCGCCCGCCGCCGTCACCGCGGCGATCTCGTCGGTCAACCGGTCGGCGCCCCGCGCGGCGAGCACGACGGTGCTGCCTCGAGCCAACCTGGTCGCCAGTTCGAGCCCGATTTCGCTGCGCCCACCGAAAATCACCACCACGCGGGTGCCAGCCGTGTCCTCCATGGCTGCGATTATGTCCTGCGCTAGGTTGGACAACGATGGCGAAGGCAACTACGCGGCTCACCAACGACGCGCTGGCGTTCCTCACCGAACGGCATCTCGCCATGCTGACCACCCTCCGCTTGGACAATTCACCGCACGTCGTCGCGGTCGGATTCACGTTCGACCCCAAGACTCACGTCGCGCGGGTCATCACGACGGGCGGCTCGCAGAAGGCGGTCAACGCCGATCAGCGCGGGATGGCCGTGCTCAGCCAGGTCGATGGCGCCCGCTGGCTCTCGTTGGAGGGCAGCTCGTCGGTGAACGCCGACCCGGCCGCGGTGCGCGACGCCGAACTGCGATACGCCCAGCGCTACCGCACGCCAAGGGTCAACCCGCGGCGCGTGGTGATCGAGGTGCGGATCGAACGGGTGCTCGGGTCTTCGGAACTCCTGGATCACGGCCGCGACGCCTGACGCTGCTTGGAATTCCGCGAATCGCTTGTATTCTGGCGCCATTGGCGCCAGAATGGAGCCATGACGAGCGTGCAGATCAAGGATGTTCCGGAGGAGACACACGCGGTCTTACGGCAGCGCGCAGCACGCGCGCACCAGTCGCTTCAGGAATACCTGCTTACCCGGTTGATCGAGGAAGCGCGGATGCCAACCGTAGAGGAAGTGCTGGAGCGGGTCGCTGGTCGTACGGGCGGCTCGGTGCCGCTGCCGGCCGCCGTGGAGGCAGTCCGTGGGGAACGTGATCGTCGTTGATGCCAGCGTCTTGACGGTGGCGCTTGGTGACGACGAGGTGGACGGCCGCACTGCGCGGGCCCGTATCCACGGGGAATCTCTGGCCGCGCCCGAGTTGATCGACCTCGAAGTGGCGTCGGTATTGCGCCGTCGCGTTGCTGCTGGGTCGATGTCTGCAGAGCGTGCGAGACTGGCTCTGGCAGACCTCACCGAGCTACCGATGCAACGAGCTTCTCACCGGCCGTTGCTGTCTCGGTGCTGGGAGTTGCGTCAGACCGTCACGGTGTACGACGCAGCCTACGTCGCGCTGGCTGAGATGCTGCAGGTTGTTCTACTGACCGCGGACAGTCGATTGTCCCGAGCGCCCGGAGTCCAGTGCGTCATCGATGTCATCAGCTGATCCAAGAGTCTGCTTACCAGAACCCTGGCTCCCGTCAGATGGGTACCACCAGCAGGTCGTGCGGGCGCTCGTTGACCGACATCGCCCCGTCCGCGGTGACGATCACGATGTCCTCGATGCGGGCGCCCCATTCGCCGGGGAAGTAGATGCCGGGCTCGACGCTGAATGCCATGCCCTCCTCGAGCGGCAGATCGTTTCCTGCGACGATGTAGGGCTCCTCGTGCACCGACAGCCCGATCCCGTGCCCGGTGCGGTGCACGAACACCTCCGCCAGGCCCTCGGCGGCCAGGACGTCGCGGGCTGCAGCGTCGACCTGCTCTGCGGTGACTCCCGGCCGCACGGCCGCCACCGCCGCACGCTGGGCTCGCTGCAGAGCCGAATAGCGCCTCGCCACCTCACCGTCCGGTTCGCCGATGCTGTAGGTCCGTGTCGAGTCCGAGTTGTAGCCCGGCTCGTAGGGCCCACCGATGTCGACGACGACGATATCGCCCGCCACCAGCCGGCGGTCGGAACACTCGTGATGCGGATCGGCGCCGTTGGGACCTGACCCGACGATGATGAATGCGACTTCCGAATGCCCTTCGGCGACAATGGCTTCGGCGATGTCGGCGGCGACGTTCGCCTCGGTGCGGCCCGGCACCAGGAATTCGGGCACCCTGGCATGGACGCGGTCGATCGCCGCTCCGGCTTCGTGCAACGCCTTGATCTCCGCGCCGTCCTTGATCATCCGCAGCCGCCGCAGCACGCCGGTGGCCAGCACCGGAACGACGCCGAGGACGTCGGCCAGCGGCAGCAGATGTAGGGCGGGCATCGAATCGGTGACGGCCGTTGCGACCCGCCCACCGCCGAACGCGTCGGCGACCAGCCGGTACGGATCGTCGCCGTCGACCCAGTCCCGCACCGCCAGACCCAGTTCGGTCACCGCGGACTCCTTGAGCGACGCCAACTCCATGCGAGGCACCACGACGGCGGGTTCACCGAAGTCGATTCCCCGGTCGCTGCGCTCCTGCCCTCCGAACTCGATTCCCCGGTCGCTGCGCTCCTGCCCTCCGCTGGCGGGCAGCACCAGCGCCGTCAGCCGCTCGAAGGTCTGCGCCCGCGACCCGACGAGATAGCGAAGGTCGTAGCCGGGCGTGATCACCAGACCGGCCAGCCCGGCATCGGCAGCTGCGGTGGCTGCCGCCCGCAGCCGTCCGGCGTAGACGTCAGTGCTGAATCGGCCTTGCTGTCCACTGAAGTCCATGGCGTCGAGGTTAATCTTCAGCGCCGATAGCTGGCGACCTCGATCAGGTTGTCATCGGGATCGCGGCAGTAGTGCGACGTCATCGGGCCGGCAGCGCCGGTCTTGGCGACCGGCCCCTCGGTGATCTCGACACCGGACTCGCGCAGGTGCGCCCCGATCGCGTCGGGATGCGCGTCCACGATGAAACAGAGGTCGAGGGTGCCCGGCTGATCCACCGCCGCCGTCACCCAGTTCTGCGCGCCAGTGGGTCGCAGGTTGAGCTTCTGATTGCCGAACCGCAACGCGGTCCGGCCCTCGCCGAACGTCTCGCGCTTCATGCCGAGGACCCGGACGTACCAATCCGCGGTTGCCTCGACGTCACGGCAGTTGACGACGACGTGATCGATGCGGTCGACGGTGAAGTCCATGGCTCATGCATACCCCACTGCCCGACCGCACATTACTGTGACTCAGATGCTCAGAGACATCCGCGATCTCACCGACGAGCGCGTCGCCTACGCCGACGAACTGCGGCGCCGCTGGGGTGGTCTGCTCAGCTACCGCTACATCGGCCGTCGGTACGCGTCGATGGACCCGCGCGCCGTCGAAGACACGGTCACGCTGCGGCACGACATGCGCAACCCGACCGGCGGCCTGCTGCTGGCGGTGCTCGGCATCTCGGCTCCCGAGAGCGGGCTCGTGTCGGATCTGGAGGCGGTGCCCAACCCCGTCATCCACTCCTGCCAGATCGTCGACCCCGGCCGCGACGTGCGGCGCATCGAGATCGTGTCCGAGCCGCTCAAACGTGGCAGGCAGATGGGCTACAGCCGAGCCAAGATCGTCGATGCCGACCGGCCCGACCGCGTGCTCGCCCTGATCGAGGGCCAGGGCGTCACCATCGGCACGCCGCCGGACGGGCTGCCGAAGATGGAGGTCGACAACATCGAGGTCGTCGACTCACCGGACCTGCCGCCGCTGTGGCGGGTGTTCGGAGGCCACCAACGCTCCGACGGGCGCTGGGCACTTCCGGAACTGTCCGGGGAGGTGGCGTCCCCCGACGCCGCCCTGCACATCGGTCCCCAGTTCGTCATCCTCGAGACCGCTGCCGCCGATGCCGCCGCGGCAGTGGTGAACACGGATCTGCTGCAGGGCGTGTCGTCACACGTGATGTTCCTCGCGCGGGGCAAGGTCGGCCCGTTCCGGGTGCAGGCGGAGCCGTTGGCGGGCGCTGACGGTGCGGTAGCGGTCAGGGTCGTGCTGCACGACGAAGGCAGCGACGACAAGCCGATCACCGCGGGCTCCTACCTCTTCCGGATCGAGACGCACCGATGACCGCACCCGTGATGCTGCTCGACGGCGCCAGCATGTGGTTCCGTTCCTTCTTCGGCGTCCCGTCCTCGATCACGGCACCCGACGGACGGCCGGTGAACGCGCTGCGCGGGTTCCTCGACACCGTTGCGACGCTGGTCACCCGGGAACGCCCGGCACGGCTGGTGGTCTGCCTGGACCTCGACTGGCGGCCCCAGTGGCGGGTGGATCTGATCCCCTCCTACAAGGCGCACCGCGTCGAGGAGGAACGCTCGGGCGCCCAACCGGACCTCGAGGAAGTGCCCGGCGACCTCACCCCGCAGGTCGACATGATCATGGCGATGCTCGACGCCTTCGGCATCGCCACCGCGGGCGCCCGAGGCTTCGAGGCCGACGACGTCCTGGGCACCCTCGCAGCCAGGGAGCGACGCGACCCCGTCGTCGTTGTCAGCGGCGACCGGGACCTGCTCCAGCTGGTCGCCGACGAACCCGTCCCAGTCAGGGTGTTCTACATCGGGCGCGGACTCGCACGAGCGACGATGTTCGGCCCCGAAGAGGTGGCCGAACAATACGGCGTGCCCGTCGACCGCGCCGGCGCCGGCTACGCGGAACTGGCGCTGCTGCGGGGGGACCCATCCGACGGCCTGCCAGGGGTCGCCGGCGTCGGCGAGAAGACGGCGGCAACGCTGCTCGGCCAGCACGGTTCACTCGAGCGGATCATGTCGGCGGCGGCCGATCCGTCGTCGAAAATGCCTGCGGCGCAGCGCAAGAAGCTGCTGGCGGCGACCGACTACGTGATCGCTGCCGAGCAGGTCATACGGGTCGCCACCGATGCGGAGGTCACCATGTCGACCGAGTCGGATGCGCTGCCCTTGACCGCCCGACACCCGCGAAAGGTCGCCGAACTGGCGGGTGAACTCGGCGTCACGTCGTCCATCGCGCGACTGCAGAAGGCGCTCGACGCGCTTCCGGCGCTGGGTGTCCCCCCGCTTGCGGGCGAGAGCGAAGCGACCGGGGGGAAGGAACCGTCGGGCTAGCGGGGTCGACCGACCTCGTAGGTACCGCTGTCGTCCTGGAACGTCACCGTGACCTGGCGCTTGGTGCCGTCGACGCTGACCTCGCAGTCGAACGTGCCGCCCTTGACGACCTTGGGGTTCGCCCCGTTGTTGCAGTTGACGCCCTCGACGTTCTTGGCGCCGTAGCCGTTGGTCTGGTCGCTGAGGATCTGCTGCACGCCGGTCTGCGCGGCCTTGACGTCGAGGTTGGTGGTCACGAACCAGCCGGGGGTCCAGAAGCCCAGGACGCCGACGACGATCAGGACGATGACCACGAAGGCCCCGACCACGCCGAGGACGGCGTTCGTCGACTTCTTAGACCCGCCGGGGCCGCCCGTTGACAAGTACGGCGAGAACTGCTGATTGGGGTCGTACTGACCGGGCTGCTGGCCGTACTGCTGGTTCGGGTCGTACTGGCCGGGCTGGCTATACGGCGGCTGCTGTCCGTACTGCCCCGGCGGCTGGCCGTACTGCGGGTTGGACGACGGGCTGTACGCGGTGGGCTGCTGGCCGTACTGCTGGTTCGGGTCGTATTGGCCGGGCTGACCGTACTGCGGCTGCTGGTACGGCTGGCCGCCGTAGGCGGGGGGCTGCTGACCGTAGGCGGGAGGCTGCTGCCCCCACGCAGGCTGCTCGGTCGGCGCCTGTTCAGGAGTCTGGGGCTGCTGCCACGCGGGGTCGGCCGGCTGCTGACCCGCCCACGGCTGAGTGGGGTCGGATCCCTGCGGTCCGCTCATCGTCACTCCTAGGTGCGTCTACTCGTCGAAACCGAAACGTCTACCTGCACACTACCGTCACCTCAAACGCGACTGTCTCAATGACTTGGCATTGTGACTACTCATTTGAGGCGGCCTCGCCTTTGGACGAGGCATTCCCACCGTCATCGGCGCTGTCTCCTCCTGCCTCTCGGGTTCGGATTTCACTGCCACCAGCGTCACCGTGAGGTGACGGCTTACAGTCGTCTCCGCCCGTGACGACGGCTAGTCCTTGAAGAGACCGCCTTCTGCTACGAGCCCAACCAACCACCGCGTACCGGCGGACAGCTCACTACCCTGCGTCAACCGCGACGACGCCGCGCCGAATCGCCCCGATCGCGCGTTTCGCTCCTGTCCGCAATTCCGGTGTCGGGGCGGCGTTTCGCACCTGGTCGAGCAGATCGAGCACCTGTCGGCACCACCGGACGAAATCGCCTGCCGACAGCGGTGATCCGGTACCCGAGGCGTCGGAGGCCGCCAACGACGCCGACAGATCACCCGTCGTCGCCCAGCGGTGAACTGCCGCCACGAAACCCGGGTCGGGCTCGCGACTCGCCGGCAGGCGGTGGCGCTGCTCGTCGGCCCTGATCTCGGACCACGACCTGCGGGTCTGTGACAGGGCGCGCCGCATACCGGGTGTCGCCCCCTCGACAACCGGTGACGCGCCCGGCGTGTCGCCTCGCGACTCGAACAGCACGGAGGACACGACCGCGGCCAGCTCCGCGGCTTCCATACCGTTCCAGGTACCGCTTCTCAGGCACTCCGCGACCAGCAGATCGCTCTCGCTGTAGATGCGCGCCAGCAGCAGGCCGTCGGCGGTGACCTTGAGATCGTCGGCGCCGTCCTTACCCGCCCCCGGCTCGATGAACCCGCGCTCGGTCAACAGCAGCACGATTCTGTCGAACGTGCGCGCCAGCGAATTGGTTGCTGCGGCAACCTTCTTCTGGATCTCGGCGTTGTCCCGCTCGATCCGCAGAAAGCGCTCCGCGATGCGGACCTGAGCCTCACGGTCGGCGAGGTAGTGCGCGGGATGGGCGCGCAACTGCTCGCGCATCGCGGCCAGATCTGGATCTACGTCGTGGTAGTCCGCGTCGCGGGGCAGCTGGCCACGCTTGGACCTTCCGGCAGGCACGGCCAGGCCCGCCGCCGCCGACCGCAGCGCGGACGCGACGTCGCGGCGGACCCTCGGCTGCCGGTGCTCGACCCGCTTCGGCAAGGTCATCGACCCCACCCGCGCGGAGGATCCACTGAAGTCCGTCGACGAAATACGGCCTGCCCAACGATCTTCGGTCAACACCAGCGGCCTCGGGTCCTCACGATCCCCCGCCGGTTCTAGCACCACCGCAAGCCCACCTCGGCGGCCCTGCCCGATCGTGATGATGTCACCGCGGCGCAGCGCGGCCAGCGCGTCGTTAGCCGCGTTCCGCCGTTGCAGCCGCGATGCCCGCCCCTGCGCCCGCTCGCGCTCGGAGATCGTCGCGCGCAGCCGCGCGTACGCGAGGATCGGAGCGTCCCGGCCGCCGAAGTCGGCGGCGAGCTCGTCCATCATCCGTTCACCGCGTGACACCCCACGAACCAGTCCAACCACGGAACGGTCCGCCTGGAACTGGGCGAACGATCGCTCCAACAGCTGATGGGCCTGTTCCGGACCCATCTGGTGCGCCAGGTTGATCGTCATGTTGTACGACGGCGCGAACGAGCTGCGCAGCGGAAACGTACGGGTGGACGCCAGACCCGCGACGTCGGCGGGCTCCACGTCGGGGTGCCACAGCACCACGGCATGCCCCTCGACGTCGATGCCACGTCGGCCCGCCCGGCCCGTCAGCTGGGTGTACTCCCCCGGTGTCAACGGAGCATGTTGCTCACCGTTGAACTTCACCAGCCGTTCGAGCACGACGGTGCGCGCGGGCATGTTGATCCCCAGCGCGAGTGTCTCCGTGGCGAACACGGCCTTCACCAGCCCTGCGGTGAACAACTCCTCCACGGTGTGACGGAAGACGGGCAACAGCCCCGCGTGGTGGGCGGCCAGGCCGCGAAGCAGCCCCTCTCGCCATTCGTAGTAGCCGAGCACCACCAGGTCGGCATCGTCGAGATCGGCACATCGTCGGTCGATCACCTCGGCGATGCTGGTGCGCTCGGCGTCGGTCGTCAGCCGAAGAGGCGAACGCAGGCACTGCTTCACTGCCGCATCGCAACCAGCGCGGGAGAACACGAACGTGATCGCGGGCAACAGGCCCTCCTGGTCGAGGGCGCCGATGACGTCGGGTCGCGACGGCGGCCGGTAGATCGTCGGCCGCTCGCGTTGGCCCGGGCGACCACGGTTTCCCGACCTGCCCCGCGGCTGCCAGTCCGCCAGCCGGTCCGCTTCTCGCCGGTGGGTGATGTGACGGAGCAGTTCTTTGTCGACCAGAGAGGGGTCGGCCTTCGCCTCGGAGCCCTCGAACAGGTCGAAGAGCCGCTTGCCGACCATCATGTGCTGCCACAGCGGGACGGGCCGGTGCTCGTCGACCACGACGGTGGTGTCACCGCGGACGGTCTGGATCCAGCCGCCGAACTCCTCGGCGTTGCTCACGGTCGCCGACAGGCTGACGAGCCGCACGTCCTCGGGCAGGTGCAGGATCACCTCCTCCCACACCGCACCGCGCATCCGGTCGGCAAGGAAGTGCACCTCGTCCATGACGACGTGGGAAAGTCCGTGTAGCGCATTGGAATTCGCGTACAACATGTTGCGAAGGACCTCGGTCGTCATCACGACGACCGGGGCATCACCGTTGATCGACTGATCACCCGTGAGCAGGCCGATCCGCGCGGCGCCGTAGCGCTGCACCAGATCGTTGTGCTTCTGGTTGCTCAGCGCCTTGATCGGCGTGGTGTAGAAGCACTTTCGGCCCGCAGCGAGCGCGAGGTGTACCGCGAATTCACCGACCACCGTCTTACCCGCGCCGGTGGGGGCGCATACCAGGACACCATGCCCGTTCTCCAGCGCCCTGCAGGCGCGGAGCTGAAAGTCGTCGAGCGAGAACGGCAGCTCCCCCGCGAAGCCGTCGAGCTGGCTGGTACCGGGTGTCTTCTCAGGTTGCTTGATCATCGATGCCCAGCCGGGATGGGGTCGGCACGGCACTCGGCGGTTCGACGGGTTCCACGTCACCCAGCGGGGCAGCCATGTCGTCGGGGACGTCCTCGAGCGCGGCGCGGCGGGCCTTGCGCTTGTCGTTGACGCGAGCCACCTGGATGGCGAACTCCAGTAATAAAGTCAACGCCAACGCCAACGCCAACATCGAGAACGGATCCGAACCCGGCGTCGCGAAGGCGGCGAAGACGAACATGCCGAAGATCAGCCCACGCCGCCAGGCCCTGAGCCGCTCGTAGGGCAGCATGCCGACCAGGTTCAGCATGATGATCAACAGGGGGAATTCGAAGCTGATGCCGAACACCAGAAGCAGGTTGATCAGGAAGCTGAAGTACTGGTCGCCCGACAGCGCGGTGATCTGGACGTCGCTGCCGACGGTGAGCAGGAAGCTCAACGCCTTGGACAGCACCACGTAGGCCAGCACCGTGCCGCCGATGAACAGCGCGGCGCCGAAGGCGACGAACACCGACGCGAACCGGCGCTCCTTCTTGTAAAGGCCAGGCGTGATGAACGCCCACAGCTGATGCAGCCAGACCGGGCAGGCCAGCACGACGCCCGCGGTCAACGCGACCTTGAGCCGCAGCATGAACTGGTCGAATGGCGCCGTGGCCAACAGGCGGCACTCACCATCGGGAGCAATGGTCGCGCGCGCCGACGGCGGCAACGAACAGTAGGGCGCGCGTAGCCAGTCGCCAAGGCTGGGCAGGCCGAAGGCGCCGTGGGTATACCAGAAGAATCCGACGGTCGTGGTGGCCAGGATCGCGACGACCGCGATCAGAAGACGGTTGCGGAGCTCCTGCAGGTGGTCGACAAGCGACATCGTGCCGTCGGGATTGGCCTTGGCCCGTCGACGGCGCGGATCGAGCCTCTTGAAGATTCCGGGGGTTTGCACGGGTCCTCTGGACGCCACCTAGCGGCGCGGCCTCGCGGCGCGCCGAAGGTTTGGTTTGGTCAGGCCGGTCGCTGCTCGGTGGGCTGCTGTGGCGCCGGTGCGGGCTCGTGCCTGATTCCCGGGTCGCTTCGCTCCTGCCCTCCGACGCGCTCCGACGCGATGGGCGTCGGCGCCGGCTTGGCCGCCCCGCTTTGGACGTCGTCGTCCGGCTTCCCGTCCGACTGCATCTCCTTGATCTCCGACTTGAAGATGCGCATCGACTTGCCGAGCGAACGCGCAGCATCGGGGAGCTTCTTAGCGCCGAACAGCAAGACGAACACCGCGATGACGATCAACCAGTGCCACGGTTGTAGACCACCCAATTTGGACACCTCCAGATGTTGGGAGCGAGTCTACTCGCCCTCTCCCGTACTACGGACTTCGTAGGCCTGCAGCGCGGCGACGGCCGAGTCGCGCACCCGGTCAGCCAGGGATCGAGGTTCCAGGACGCGGACCGCCGAACCGAAGCCGAGGACGAACCTCGCCATCCAGCCGTCAGAGGCGTACGTCATCGCCGCCTCGCAGGCGCCATCGGGCAGTTCGCGCAGCACGCGCAGCGGGTAGTAGTCGAACATCCACGCGGCGGACCGGTCGATCAGCAGCGTCGCGGCCGGCAGTGACGGGTCCGCGTCGAACAGCGACGTGTCGGGCCTGGCCTGCACGGCGGGCTCGGGAGGCGCCGACCGCTCGCCGAGCACGCGCGCGTCGACGATGCGGTCGAACCGGAACAGCCTGACTCCCTCAGCGGTGCGGCACCACGCTTCGAGGTAGGTGCGGTCACCGACGAGCACCACGCGGATCGGGTCGACGACGCGGCTCGACAGCGTGTCGTGCGACGCCGAGTAGTAGTCGAGGGTCAGCGCGCGACCGTCCCGTACCGCGGCGCGCACGGCAGCGGCGGCCTGGCTCTCGATCGGTGCCGGCTCGTCGGTCGCGGCATCGGCGCCCTCGCGGGCGCCGGTGGCCGTTCCGGCCGCGGACTCGATCTTCGCGATCGCGCTGCGCGCCGCTTCCGGATCGACGATGCCGGGCACCTCGAGAAGCGCCCGCAGCGCCACCAGGATGCCCGTCGCCTCGGGGGACGTCAGTCGCAGCGGGTGGTCCATCCCGGCCGAGAACGTCACGTCGATCGTGTCACCGGAGAACTCGAAGTCGATGAGATCGCCGGGCCCGTAGCCGGGCAGTCCGCACATCCACAGCTGATCGAGATCCAGGGTGAGCTGTTGCTCGCTCACCCCAAGCTCGGCGGCCGCCTCCGCGCGGGTGATCCTCGGGTTGGCCCGGAGGTACGGGACCATGTTGAGCAGCCGCACCAGGCGGGTCGACACACTACTCATGAGCGATCCGCTCCGCTTCTCGCTGGGCCCTCAAGAACTCACCCCTTCAGCTTGCGCGCGCAGCCGCGCAATTACGTCGTCCCGCAACGACTCCGGCTCCAAGACCACGGCGTCGGCGCCGTAACCCGCGATCTCCCTGGCCAACCGGTCTTGCCTGCCGATGTCGAGCGCGATCTCGTCACCGCTGCGCCCCGCCAGTGTCCTGGCGCTCACCAGCGCGGCCTGTCGCCGCAGCGCTGTACCGCGACCGTCGGCGACCCAGACCCTGGCCTTCGCGCTTGGCGGCAAGTCGGCCACCGCCCGATGGACGATCTCCCTGAGGTCGACGCCGTCGGGCCGGCGCACCGCGCCCTTGGATCCGGTGGCCTTGACGTCGGCATCGATGCGCGACAGCCGGAATGTCCTGGTGGCGTCGCGGGTGCGGTCGTGCCCGACCAGGTACCAGCGGCCGCGGTGGGTGACGACCCCCCACGGCTCCACCGTGCGGTCGGTGTGCGGCTCGCTGCGGGAGGCACGGTGCTTGAACTGGACCGCCTGGCCGGAATCGATCGCGGCCAACAGGATTCCCAGTACGTCCTCCGACCCGCGTAGGCCGGGCATCAACGCCGTCGCGGTGATCGCGCCGCCGGACTCCGGCGCGTCGACGTCCACACCGGCCGCGCGAAGCTTGAGCAGCGCACCCTGGGTGACCGTCACCATCTCCGGCGATTCCCACAGCTGTGTCGCCATGGCGACGGCGGCAGCTTCGTCGGCCGTCAGCTCCACCGGGGGCAGCGCATACGCCTCCCGGTTGATCTTGTAGCCCTCCGTGGGATCGAGCGACGACACCCGCCCCGTCTCCAACGGGATGCCGAGGTCGCGCAACTCGTTCTTGTCGCGCTCGAACATCCGGGAGAACGCCTCGTCACTGGGGCTCTCGGAATACCCGGACACGGTCTCGCGGATGCGTTCGGCGGTGATGAACGTGCGGGTGGACAGGAGCGCGATGACGAGGTTCATCAAGCGCTCTACTTTTGAGATCCCCACCCCTGAGAGCTTAGGGCCCTTCGGGTCCCAGGCCGCGACGGCCCGCGGACTACATGCTGGCGATGAGCCGCTTGACCCGCTCGTCGACGGACCGGAACGGGTCCTTGCACAACACCGTGCGCTGGGCCTGGTCGTTGAGCTTGAGGTGCACCCAGTCGACGGTGAAGTCACGGCCTGCGGCTTGCGCCGCGCTGATGAACTCGCCGCGGAGCTTGGCGCGGGTGGTCTGCGGCGGCTCGTTGACCGCCGCCTCGATGTCCTCGTCGGTGGTGATGCGCGCGGCCAACCCCTTGCGCTGCAGAAGATCGAACACGCCGCGACCGCGCTTGATGTCGTGGTACGCGAGGTCCAGCTGGGCGATCTTGGGATCCGCCAACTCCATGTCGTACCGGTTCTGGTAACGCTCGAACAGCTTCTTCTTGATCACCCAGTCGATCTCGGTGTCGACCTTTGCGAAGTCCTGGCTCTCGACGGCGTCGAGTTGTCGGCCCCACAGATCGACGACCTGCTCGATCTGAGCATTGGGCTCGCGGGTCTGCAGGTGTTCGACGGCGCGGCCGTAGTACTCCCGCTGGATGTCGATGGCACTGGCCTGCCGTCCGCCGGCGAGCCGCACGGGGCGGCGTCCCGTCAGATCGTGGCTGACCTCGCGGATGGCCCGGATCGGATTGTCCAGCGAGAAGTCGCGGAAGGGCACGCCCGCCTCGATCATCTCGAGCACCAGGGCGGCGGTGCCGACCTTGAGCATCGTGGTGGACTCGCACATGTTGGAATCGCCGACGATGACGTGCAGGCGCCGGTACTTCTCGGCGTCGGCATGCGGCTCGTCGCGGGTATTGATAATGGGGCGTGATCGGGTCGTTGCCGAGGAGACGCCCTCCCAGATGTGCTCGGCACGCTGGCTCAGGCAGAACGCCGCGGCCTTGGGCGTCTGCAGCACTTTGCCCGCGCCGCAGATCAATTGGCGCGTGACCAGGAAGGGCAGCAGTACGTCGGAGATCCTGGAGAATTCGCCGGCCCGCACGATGAGGTAGTTCTCGTGGCAGCCGTAAGAGTTGCCCGCAGAGTCGGTGTTGTTCTTGAACAGGTAGATGTCACCACCGATGCCCTCGTCGGCGAGCCGCTGCTCGGCGTCGATGAGCAGGTCCTCCAAAACGCGCTCACCTGCGCGGTCGTGGGTGACGAGCTGAATGAGGCTGTCGCATTCGGCGGTCGCATACTCGGGGTGCGAACCCACGTCGAGATAGAGACGGGCGCCGTTGCGGAGGAACACGTTGGAGCTGCGGCCCCAAGAGACCACGCGCCGGAATAGGTAGCGGGCAACTTCGTCGGGGGACAGGCGCCGGTGGCCGTGGAAAGTGCACGTCACACCGAATTCGGTCTCGATGCCCATGATTCGCCGCTGCACCTCAACGAGCTTACGGGTTACCGGTGCTGCACGTAGTGACACCCGCTGCCATCTCCGTGAACGCAGGCTCTGAACACCTGTGGATGAATCGTGCGAACCCGCCCTCGAATCCGTCAACATCGGGCATGGTGACAATGAGGATGGACGCGGCGGCGGTGCGGGCGCTTGCCGAAAGCGTGCTCGACGGAGCAAATCATCTCGACGCAATCCATTGGCCCGCATTGAGTTCCGAGGGCATGTCCGGCTCCAGCGTGCTGCCGGCCGCGGCGTGTCCGTCGGCCGAGGATCGGCTCGCGGACGTCGTCGCTCACATGCGCACCTGGGCGGCGGCGGCGAGGGCGGCGGCAGGTGCGGTCCAACTGGCCGAGGAACAACAGGCCGGCCGCCTCGGCGCGCCACGATGAGTCGGCCGACCCTGACCCAGGCGTCGCAGTGGCGACCAGAGGCGCTCCGAAGACTGGCGGACTCCTGGGACGAGACCGCGCGCGTCATTCACGCCCACGTCGTCGCGGCTTCGCGCGCCGGGCAGGACACTGGGCCGGTGTGGGCGGGGGCCAGCGGCGACGCGGCGCGCCACGACGCCAAGGCCTTCGCAGTGAACGGTGACGCCGTTGCGCGGGCGCTGGTGCTGGCGGCCGTCGCCGCGCGCGACGGAGCCGAGCAGATCACCGTCGCGAAGTCGGACGTCGCGGCGCGTGTCGACGTCGCACGTGCGGAGGGCTTCCTGGTCGGCGACGACGGATCCGTCGTACCGGACGCCGCGCCGTCGACCCTGCTGATCACGTTGTCCGGCAACGACGTCGGAGTCGCCGCACAGATGCTCGTCGGGCGGGCCACCGTACTGTCCGGACAGATCGCCGACGGACTCGACCGGCTCGGCAACGCCGACGATGACGCCGCCCTGGACATCCGGGAGGCTCTCCAGTCAGTGAGCCGCACCGCAGACACCGCGTTGGGCAACACCGATGGAGTCCCATGGGACGTGCGCATCGGGGCCAACCGCACGAACATCGCGCAGGCGATCGTCGAGCACCTCGGTGACCGCACTGCCTCCGGCCGCAACGGCTTCTACCGAGGCCTGCTCGGAGAGGTCGACGACCCTGCGGGCAGTGGGCAGCGCATCGATCGCAAAATCCTGGCGTTCGATCCCGGTCGAGACTCGCTGGTGGAGCTCAACGGCGAGCTCGGCGTCGCCACCAGCGTCGCGGTGCTGGTGCCGGGCATGAACACCACGATCGAGGGCTCCGCCGCCAACACCAGGACGGCTCGGCAGCTGGTGTCCGCGACGCGGGGCGAAGTCGCCGCGATCACCTACCTCGGCGGCCCCTTTCCTGAGGACGGCTCGATGGTGGGTGCGCTCGTCGAGGCGGCCAGCCCGCGTTTCGCGATGGACATGGCGCCGCGGCTGGTCGCGTTCAGTCGCGACGTCGACGCGGCCGTGGACGCGACCGGCCTGGCCATCCCGGTGACGTACGTCGGTCACTCCTACGGCGGGGCGATCCTCGGCACGGCGGAGGCCATGGGACTGACGGCCGACAGGACGCTGTACGCCGCCGCGGCGGGTGCGGGCCTCGGAGTCGAGGGCCCCGAAGACTGGCACAATCGCAACCCCGACGTGCTGCGCTTCTCGATTACCGCGCCGGGAGATCCCATCCAGCTCGTCCAGGGCATCCCCGGTGGCCCACACGGCGCCGACCCCGACGAGATGCCCGGGGTAATCCACTTGGCGACAGGGCGTTACGACGACGGGCGCCTGATGGCCGGCCCCCGCGCTCACACCGACGTGGTGAACGCCACGGGGTCGGATGCCTGGCGCAACGTGCTTGCGGTCATCACGGGAGACAGGGCGCACATCGTGCTGGCCGGCTGAAGGCCGGCGGGAGCCGCCGGGGGCTACGCTCGGCCAAGGTCATCACGCTTAAGGAGAATCCGATGGGCTTCAACCCAAAAGACGCGATCGAGTCGGTGAAGGACATCGCGACGAACGCCGTCGAGAGGTCGGCAGACATCGTCGACAGTGCAGGCCACATCCTCAAGGGTGACATCTCCGCGGGAGTGGAGGGCATCGTGCAGAGTTCGATCGACATCGCCACCTATTCGGTCGAAAAGGTCAGGGAGATCGTCACCGGCAGAGACGACGGGTTCGACGAGCCAACCGACTGACCGATCCCTGTGGTGTCAGGCCTGGCTGGAACCCATGGAACACCATCTGCGCGAACAGAATTCACACCGCTGAGCGCAGCCCATCCAGCACGAACCCGAGATGGCGGCGCCAGACCGCGTCATCACCACCTGACATCGAGATCACCTTCGACATCGCACACACCAGCGTTGCCAGGTCGGCGGGACCGAAGTCGAGCCGCAACGCCCCGGCGTCCCGTGCCCGCTGCGCCACGGCATCCAACACACCCCCGGCCCTGCCGCACTCCGCGGCAACGTCGACGGCGCCCACCGGACTGCGGGCTATCGCCTCGTTCATGGCGCGATCCCTGGTTTGCATGACGAATACGCCATCGAGGAACTGGACGAACCCGTGCCAGACATCCGGGTCGGCGGCCGCCGCCTGGGCCAGTACGTCGAACGCGGCCAGCCGATCCGGCAGCACCGCGTCGAGAAGCGCACCACGGTTCGCAAAGTGGTTGTACAGGGTGCCGATGCTCACGCCTGCGCGCCGTGCCACCTCGTCGAGCGGCACGTCCACCCCGCGTTCGGCGAACAACGCCGCCGCCGCAGCCGTCAGCCGGTTGCGGTTGCGCACCGCATCGGCACGCATGGCACCAGGCACGGTTCGATGATACCTAAGTTGAGCCCTGCCTCATGTTGTACTACTAAGTTGAGTATGACCTCAACTTCTGCCCGCCCCATTCTCGTAGTCGTCGGCGCCGGACCCGGCCTCGGTTTGTCGGTGGCCCACCGCTTCGGGTCCGAGGGCTACGCCGTCGCCCTGATCTCCCGCTCCGCCGACCGGCACGGCGACTATCTCCGTTCACTCGCGGACGCGGGCGTCGAGGCCGCGGCGTGGGCTATTACGGACCCGCGGCGGCGGCGCCACTGGCCGGCATCACCGAACTCGCGACGACCGCCCTACTGAGCGTGGTGCCCGCGGTGGACTTCGCGTCGTCGCTGCCGCCCGAACTGACGAGCCGCTGCACCGTCGTCAACGCGCTGCCGGCTTAGCTGCCGGATTCCGGTCCCGGCTCTGATTCGTCGACCGGGAGAAGCGCTTCCAACGCCGAACCCGTGATGCGCCGGAACGCGCGCCGCGGGCGATTGGCGTCCATGATCGCGATCTCCAGTGTGGCGGGCCCCAGTGTGCGGGGTTCGGCTCCAGCGCCGGTGCCGGTGCCGGTGCCGACGCCGGCCGCGATACCTGCCCTGAGCGCGCCGACGGCAATCTTCGCGGCCTCACTCAGGCTGGCGTTCTCCTTGAAGGAGTCGTTCAGCGCGGTGATGATCGGTTCCGTGGTTCCGCCCATGACGACGAAGTGCGGTTCGTCGGCGATGGAGCCGTCATAGGTGATCCGATACAACTCCGGCGGTTTGGTCTCGCCGTAGTGCGCCACCTCGGCAACGCAGAGCTCGACCTCGTAGGGCTTGGCCTGCTCGGTGAAGATCGTTCCAAGCGCCTGCGCGTACCTGTTGGCGAGCTGGCGGCCGGTGACGTCGCGGCGGGAATAGGCGTAACCCTGGCTGTCGGCGAGCTGGATACCGCCGCGACGCAGGTTGTCGAACTCGTTGAACCGGCCGACGGCGGCGAAGCCGACGCGGTCATACAGTTCGGAGACCTTCTGCAGCGATCGCGAGGGGTTCTCGGCGACGAACAGAACACCGCCGGAGTAGGCCAGCGCGATCACACTTCGGCCCCGGGAGATGCCCTTGCGCGCGAGCTCGGAACGCTCGCGCATCGCCTGTTCAGGCGATATGAAGTACGGGAAGCTCACAGGTCCACTTTCCCAGCGTCAGTACCGTCGTCAGGGCCGAACGTGTCGGCACGGGAGCGGTTTTCGATCACCTCACGCGCCAGCTGGGCGATGCGCTCCTCCGCGATCTCCTCGGCCCCCTCGGCCCCGATGACCACGGCCGTCGGGTAGATACCACGCACCAGGTCGGGTCCGCCCGTCGCCGAGTCGTCGTCCGCTGCGTCGTAGAGGGCTTCGATGGCGACTGCCAGAGCTGAGTCGGCCCCGGTCACCCGGGGGTACAGCTTCTTGATCGATGACTTCGCGAAGATCGAGCCCGACCCCACCGACTGGTAGCCCTCGAGCTCGACGTTCCAGCCGCCCGCCGCGTCGAACGACACGATGCGTCCGGCCGCCTGCGGGTCGGGATCGTCGAGGTCGTAGCCCACCAGCAACGGCAGGGCCACGAAGCCCTGCAGTGCCGCACCGAGGTTGCCGCGCACCATGATCGCCAACCGGTTCACCTTGCCCGCGAACGTCAGTGCGACGCCCTCGAGCTTCTCGTAATGCTCCAGTTCGACGGCATACAACCTCGCGAACTCCACGGCGATGGCCGCCGTGCCCGCGATGCCGGTCGCGGTGTAGTCATCGGTGACGTAGACCTTCTGCACGTCGCGGCCGGCGATCATGTTGCCCTGGGTCGACCGACGATCGCCCGCGATCAGCACACCGCCGGAGAACTTGAGCGCGACGATCGTGGTGCCGTGGGGCAGCGCATTGCTGACCGTGATGTCATCGGCCCTCGCGCCCACCGGCAGCAGATGCGGAGCCTGTCGGCGCAAGAGTTCAGAGAACGACGACGTGTCCATCGATAGGGAATGCGCTCCGGGGGCTCCCGGCATCTGTGGGGTAGGTGACAGCCGATCGTTATGCGGCCAGGTCACTGTCCGCCCTTTTGGACGTACGCGCGAACGAAGTCCTCGGCGTTCTCTTCGAGCACGTCGTCGATCTCGTCGAGCAGATCGTCGGTCTCTTCGGTGAGCTTCTCACGACGCTCCTGGCCAGCGGCAGTACTGCCGGTGGCTTCGTCGTCATCGCCGCCGCCACCACCACGCTTGGTCTGCTCCTGAGCCATCGCTGCCTCCTGCTTGTCTTCAGCGGACTCACAGGGCCCGCCGGTTCTTCCACACTACCGGTCGACCGCCGGAATGCCGGTTGTCAGGTGGTGAGCTGCGCGACGAGTTCCGCGGCGCTGTGCACGGAATCGAGCAGTGCTCCCACGTGGGCTTTGCTCCCCCGCAACGGTTCCAGGGTTGGAATCCTCACGAGCGAGTCGCCACCCAGGTCGAAGATCACCGAATCCCAGCTGGCCGCGGCGATGTCCGCGCCGAATCTGCGCAGGCACTCGCCGCGGAAGTACGCGCGTGTGTCGGTGGGCGGGTTGTCCACGGCGTCGAGGACCTGCTGCTCGGCGACCAGGCGCTTCATCGAACCCCGCGCCACCAGCCGGTTGTAGAGGCCCTTGTCGAGTCGGACGTCGGAGTACTGCAGGTCGACGAGATGCAGCCGGGGCGCCGACCAGCCGAGGTTCTCCCGCTGCCGGAAGCCCTCGAGGAGCCGCAGCTTGGCGGGCCAGTCGAGGATCTCCGAGCATTCCATCGGGTCCCGCTCGAGCAGATCGAGCACGTTCGCCCACGTTTCGACGACGCGGCTGGCGGCCGGGTCGGGGTCGCGCGAATCGACGAGTTTGGCCACCCGGTCGAGGTAGATGCGTTGCAGCGCAAGGGCGGTCAGCTCACGCCCATCGGAAAGGGCGATGGTCGCGCGCAGCGACGGGTCACGGCTGACCACGTGTACGGCGTGGACGGGACGGGCCAGCGCGAGATCGGTGAGGTCGACCCCCTCCTCGATGAGATCGAGCACCAGCGACGTGGTCCCGACCTTGAGATAGGTCGATGTCTCGGCGAGGTTGGCATCGCCGATGATGACGTGCAGCCGCCGGTACTTGTCGGCATCGGCGTGCGGCTCGTCGCGAGTGTTGATGATGCCGCGCTTGAGCGTGGTCTCAAGGCCGACCTCGACCTCGATGTAGTCGGCACGCTGCGTCAGCTGGAATCCGGGTTCGTCACCGGACGGACCGATGCCGACGCGCCCCGAACCCGTGACGACCTGGCGCGACACCAGGAACGGGGTGAGGCCCGCGATGACGGCGGAGAACGGGGTCTGCCTGCTCATCAAGTAGTTCTCGTGCGATCCGTACGACGCACCCTTGCCGTCGACGTTGTTCTTGTACAGCTGCAGCTTGGCCGCACCGGGCACGCTCGCGACGTGGCGCGCCGCCGCCTCCATCACCCGTTCTCCCGCCTTGTCCCAGATCACCGCGTCCAGCGGATCGGTCACTTCGGGCGCCGAGTACTCCGGATGGGCATGGTCGACGTAGAGCCGCGCGCCGTTGGTCAGGATCATGTTGGCCGCCCCGACCTCGTCGGCGTCCACGATCGGTGGCGGCCCGCTGGCGCGGCTCAGGTCGAACCCCCTGGCGTCGCGCAGCGGCGACTCCACCTCGTAGTCCCACCGAGTCCGCTTGGCCCGCTGGATCCCGGCTGCCGCCGCATAGGCGAGAACCGCCTGCGTCGACGTCAAGATCGGATTCGCGGCCGGATCGGACGGCGACGAAATACCGTATTCGACCTCGGTACCGATGATCCGTTGCATGGCCACAGCCTAGGGGACGGTCGCGGGAGGCGGTCACGGCCCATGGTTGCGGTTTGGGACCTTTGGTTGGTCAACTAACGCCGTGCCTGAGCCCGCGGACCGCGTCGCCGCCGAGACCTGGTTCCTGCAGCGCGGTTTGCCTTCGGTGCTCACCCGGCGCGCGCGGTGGCGCCGGCTGTGGCGCCGTTCGGCGCCGGTGATGGCGGGCGGCTCGACGCTGGTGGTCTCGATCGGCGTCGTCACGTGGGCGGCGGGCGGCCGGACGATCGACATCGACGACGACCCGTCGACGTTGGAGTGGGTCATCCTGGCCATGTTGGCCGCGACGGTCCCACTGCTGCTGGCGCTCGCCTGGCTGGTGTCTCGTGTCGAGAGCGCACCTCGCCGCTCGACAATCGCCACGGTGTCCGTCATCGCGGCATTCCTGGCGGACCTGCTGAGCGGGTCCATCGGCACGAAGGCCGAGAGCCTGTTCAACACAGCGCTTTTCATCGCCGCGATCCTGCTGCTGACGGGACTCGGCCTCGGATCGGTGCTCGGGTGGGCGTTGCGGCTGACGGCGTCGAATCTGGCGAGCGCGGGCGCGTTGGTCGCCAGGGCACTGCCGGTCGTCCTGCTCACCGTGCTGGTGTTCTTCAACGGCTACGTCTGGTCGATGGCGACCAAGATCGGCCGCGACCGCATGTGGCTGGTGATCGGTTTCATGGCGCTGATCGCCGTCGCCTTCCTCTTCGGCGGCGTGATCGAGCGCGCGCGACCAGTGCTGGAGGGCAGGAGTACCCGCGAACCCGACGCCGGGCGTCTCGCCGACAGCCCGTTCGCCGCGATGCCCGACCCGGAGGTGGGCGACGCGTTGCGCCGCGGGGAACGGGCCAACGTGATCTTCGTCGTGATGGCGTCTCAGATCACCCAGATCGCGACCGTCGCCGTCGTGACGGCGGCGATCTTCTTCGTACTGGGACTGCTGGTGCTCAGTCCGGAGGTCCTCGCGATGTGGACCGCCAACGGGTCCGATCAGGGCATCTGGTTCGGCATGACGCTGCCGGTTCCGCAGGCGCTGATCCACGTCACGATGTTCCTGGGAGCGTTGACCTTCATGTATGTCAGCGCCCGCGCGGTCGGCGACGGCGAGTACCGCAAGGAGTTCCTCGACCCGTTGGTCGACGACCTGCGCCTGACCCTCGTTGCCCGCAATCGCTACCGCGCGCACGTCGAGGAAGGTCATTGATCCATTGGCCCAGCGAGTTCGCTCGCCATGACGGCCACCGGTCCCTCACAATGTTTGCCGTGCCCGATGTCCAGTAGGTCCATGAGTGTTTCCTGCATCGCGGCCTGCCCCTCGTGCTCACCCGCCGCGTCCGCTCGCGCGACCTCGTCGCACGATCGGCCCCGATGGTCAGCGGAGTCGGCGCGCTCACCGCCGCGACGATGCTGCTGGCCGACCTCACCGGCGGCACCTCAGATTACGGCTACGTGCTGCGCCTGGGGATCATCGCCGTAACCCTCGTCGCCGCGCCCTTCGCGCTGTACGTTCTGCACCGCAGCAACACGACGCGCGGCGAAGCCGGCCGTCGAACGGCGGCGCTCCTGGTGATGGCGATCTTCGTCGTGGTGATGCCGGTGACCGTGAGCGGCTGGTCGGCGGCCGCAGCGGCCGAGGCGCCCACCTTCGTCGTCATCACCCTGCTGGCGATCTGGCTCACCTGCATCGGGTTCGGGTCGATCGCGGGATGGGCATTCCGGTTCGCCTGGGTGCAGTTGGGCGCACGGGGAACGCTGATGAGCCGGGCCCTGCCGCTGCTGATGCTGACCGTGGTCGTTTACTTCACCGGTGAATTGTGGCAGCTCGCCGTACGCATGACGCGCCAAAGACTCTGGCAGGTAATCGGTTTCCTGGCGCTGGTCGCCCTGGTCTTCGTCGTGACCACCATTCGCGACGAGGTGCGCGCACTCCGCGACGACAGAGCGGAGCGCAACGACCCGGCCAGTCTGCTCGCGGGTACGCCGCTGGCCCTCTCAGCGAGCGAGCCGATCCCCCGCACCGACCTGTCGCGCGCCGAGCAGATCAACGTCGTCGCCGTGATGGTGGTGGCCCAGGCCATCCAGGTCGTGTTCTTCACCGCTGGCCTCTTCGCGTTCTTCCTGGCCCTCGGCATCATCGCGATCCCCGACGACGTCGCGGTGCTGTGGTCCGCCGAGCAGTCCTGCGCGGTGGGTCAACCACCATGTGCGGGAACGTGGTTCGGCGTCCACATCCCGATCCCGCAAACCGTCGTGCACATGTCGTTGTTCGTCGCGGTGCTGTCCGGTCTCTACTTCACCGTCAGCACCAGCGTCGACCCGCTGTACCGGCAGCGCTTCTTCGATCCGCTGATCGCCGACGTGGCGGTGAGCCTCGCGGGAAGGGACGCCTACCTGCGGCTCGAACTGGAGGAACCGCGGGAGGCGGCCTAGCGCTGCCCGGCAGGTCGCACAATGATCTCGTTGACGTCGACGTCGGGTGGCTGGCCGATCGCATACGAGATGGCCGAGGCGATCGCGTCTGCCGGAATGGCGACGGCGCGGTAGCTGCGCATGGCCTCCTTGGCGGTGGGATCGCTGATGATGTCGGCGAGTTCGGACTCAACGACACCGGGCGAGATGGTGGTGACGCGGATGCTCGGGTCGCTTTCCTGGCGCAGTCCTTCGGTGATCGCCCACGCCGCGTACTTGCTGGCGCAGTAGACCGCACCGGTCGCGACGACCTCGTGCGCCCCGATCGACGCGACCGTGACGAAGTGGCCACCGCCCTGGCTGGTGAACTGAGGCAAGGCGGCGGCGATGCCGTGCAGCAGACCCCTGATGTTGACGTCGATCATCTGGTTCCACTCATCGACGAGCAGCGCGTCGAGTCGCGACAGTGGCATGACGCCTGCGTTGTTGACGAAGACGTCCACGGTGCCGAATTCCGCAACCACACCATCGACGAGCTCCTTGACGTCGTCGCGGTCCGTCACGTCGACAGCCCGCGCGACGGCGGTCCCGCCACCGGCGGTGATCCGCTCCGCCGCGTCGTCGAGACGATCCGTCCGTCGGGCCGCGAGCACCACCCGGTAACCCTCGGCTCCGAGATGCAGTGCGGTCGCCTGGCCGATCCCGCTGCTGGCACCCGTGATGACGACAACCTCATTGGCCATCATCACAATATAGAACCGCTTAGAGGTACTGGCCCAGGTTCGATTCGGTATCGATGGCCCGCGACGCACTCGACGACTTGCCGGTGACGAGGGTGCGAATGTAGACGATCCGCTCCCCCTTCTTGCCCGAGATCCTGGCCCAGTCATCGGGGTTGGTGGTGTTGGGCAGATCCTCGTTCTCGGCGAACTCGTCGACGATCGAGTCGAGCAGGTGCTGGATGCGCAGCCCGTGCTGACCGTATTCGAGCACCGACTTGATCGCATACTTCTTGGCGCGATCGACGACGTTCTGGATCATGGCGCCGGAATTGAAGTCCTTGAAGTACATGACTTCCTTGTCACCGTTGGCGTAGGTGACCTCCAGGAACCGGTTGTCGTCGATCTCGGCGTACATCCGGTCGACGATCTTCTCGATCATCGTCTTGATCGTCAGTGCGCGATCGCCGCCGAACTCGTCGAGGTCGTCGCTGTTCACGGGCAGGTTCTCGGTGAGGTACTTGCTGAAGATGTCTTGCGCTGCTTCAGCGTCGGGCCGCTCGATCTTGATCTTGACGTCCAGGCGGCCGGGCCGCAGGATCGCCGGGTCGATCATGTCCTCACGGTTGGAGGCGCCGATCACGATCACGTTCTCCAGGCCCTCGACGCCATCGATCTCACTCAGGAGCTGTGGGACGACGGTGGTCTCGACGTCCGAGCTGACGCCCGTACCGCGGGTGCGGAAGATCGAGTCCATCTCGTCGAAGAACACGATCACCGGGGTGCCCTCGGACGCCTTCTCACGGGCCCGCTGGAAGATGAGCCGGATGTGGCGTTCGGTCTCACCAACGAACTTGTTCAGAAGCTCCGGGCCCTTGATGTTGAGGAAGTACGACTTGGCCTCGCGGGCGTCCTCCCCGCGCACTTCTGCCATCTTCTTGGCCAGCGAGTTGGCCACGGCCTTGGCGATCAGAGTCTTGCCGCAACCGGGAGGGCCGTACAACAGCACACCCTTGGGTGGCCGCAGGGAGTACTCGCGGTAGAGGTCCTTGTGCAGGAACGGCAGCTCCACCGCGTCGCGGATCTGCTCGATCTGACGGGTCAGGCCACCGATGTCGTGGTAGCTGACGTCGGGCACCTCCTCGAGCACGAGGTCCTCGACCTCGGCCTTGGGGATGCGCTCGAAGGCGTAACCGGCCTTCGTGTCGACGAGCAGGGAGTCACCGGGCCGCAGCTTGCGGGGACGAAGGTCGTCGTCGACGCCTTCATCGACCTGCGACGGCAGGTCCTCGATGGCCACCAGCGGTTCGGCGAGCCAGACGATCCGTTCCTCGTCGGCGTGTCCGACGACAAGCGCCCGATGGCCGTCGTTCAGAATCTCGCGCAGCGTCGAGATCTCGCCGACCGCTTCGAACTTGCCTGCCTCGACCACGGTCAAGGCCTCGTTGAGACGAACCGTCTGGCCCTGCTTGAGTTCCTTGACCTCGATGTTCGGCGAGCAGGTCAGCCGCATCTTGCGGCCGGACGTGAACACGTCGACGGTGTCGTCCTCGTGGGCGAGCAACAGCACGCCGTAGCCACTGGGCGGCTGTCCGAGGCGGTCGACCTCTTCGCGGAGCGCCAGCAACTGCTGACGAGCCTCCTTGAGGGTGTCCATCAACTTGGCGTTGCGCGCTGCAAGGGAGTCAATGCGCGTCTCGAGCTGGTGGACGTCTCGCGCACTGCGAAGGCCACTGTCCGGCCCTACCGCCTGCTCCAATTGTTCGCGAAGCGCGGCAGCTTCACGACGCAGTTCTTCCAACTCGGCAGCGTCCTCGCTGGACATGGGCTCTGACTCACTCATGTTGCGCCCCTCCCCGCACCGGAAGTTGGTGCAGTAACAACATCAAAGCTACCGGCGATTCAGCCTTTGTGTGTGGTGTAGGGATTCGACACACCAGCGACACTTGTTAACCTGATGCTTGAGTTCGGCCAATCGAAAGGAAAGAC
>NZ_JAVROT010000601.1:0-24121 GCF_032162605.1 Mycobacterium sp.
AGATCGCCGAGGATCATCGCTGCGTGCGGGCCGGGGCCGATGCCCGCCAGCTCGACGACTCTCAGTCCGTGCAGTGGTCCAGCCATCGTTGTTGCCCTCCACCAGTTCGACCCATTTGACCGCCGACAAAGCTTACTTGTATAACCAAGTCGATGGACTGCGGGCCTCGGCTCGCCTGACAAGAGGCGGCCATGATCAACTCCGAGACGTACACCGGCATCGACGATCTCACCGTAACCCTGAGCGACGGCGTCCTTGCGGTGACTCTGAACCGGCCTGACAGCCTCAATTCGCTGACCGCGGAGATGTTCACGACGATCTCCGCCGTCATGGAGCGCGCGGCGACCGACCTCGCGGTCAGGGTCGTCCGCCTCGGCGGCGCGGGTCGCGGCTTCAGCTCCGGGGCGGGCATCGGCGAGGCCGATCACGCCAACCCCGGCGCCGGCGGCACCCCGGAGAACGTGCTGCACGCGGCGAACCGGGCCGTGCGGTCGATCGTGGCGCTCCCAAAGCCGGTCGTCTCGGTCGTGCAGGGCCCGGCCGCCGGTGTCGGCGTTTCGCTGGCGATCGCGGCGGACATCGTCCTTGCTTCGGAGAAGGCCTACTTCCTGTTGGCGTTCACCAAGATTGGGCTCATGCCCGACGGTGGGGCGTCCGCATTGGTGGCTGCGTCCATCGGCCGGACCAGGGCGATGCGCATGGCCCTGTTGGCCGAACGCCTGTCCGCCGTGGACGCATTGGCGGCAGGTCTGGTGAGCGCGGTGTACCCGGCCGGCGATCTCGAAGCCGCGGTGAACGGGGTGATCGAGACGCTGAAGTCGGGCCCGGCCATTGCGCTGCGCAAGACCAAGCACGCCATCAACTCCGCGACGCTGACCGAACTCGATGATGCTTTGGACCGCGAGACCGACGGCCAGCTCGCCCTGCTGTCGTCGCACGACTTCCGCGAGGGCACCAAGGCGTTTCAACAACGACGGCCCGCTACGTTCACCGACGACTGACGGCGGGATTGGCCCCACGCGTTGAGGTAGCGGTCCCAGCGAGAAAGTGCGAGTAGACGTCGCAGTCAGTGCTACCTCAACGGTGCCACTGAGCCGAAAATCGTTCGACTCGGAGGGGGTCGGTCGGTCACCATGATTGCGTGAGCACACAATTCGACTTCCAGCATCCGGTGCAGGTCACCGGGGGCTGGCGCGTGCTCGCACCGTTCCGATTCCGCGAGTACCGGTTGTTGATCGGCGCCTTGTCGATCTCGATCTTCGCCGAGGGCATGTGGGCCGTCGTGATGGCGATGCAGGTCATCGCGCTCGACGACGACCCGGCGTCGCTGTCCCTCGTGGCAACGTGCCTCGGCGCCGGGCTCGTCGGCTTCGTCCTCGTCGGCGGCATCACCGCCGACCGGATCAATCAGCGCAGCATCATCATCGCCGTGGAGACCGTCAACGTCACCGTGGTGTCGACCGTCGCCCTCTTGAGTTCCATTGGGATACTGCGTATCTGGCACATGGCGATCGCAGCGGCGGCGCTCGGTATCGCAGCGGCGTTCTTCTTCCCGGCGTACAGCGCCCTGCTGCCGCGAATCCTGCCCGCCGACCAACTGCTGGCGGCCAACGGCGTCGAGGGCATGGTGCGACCGGTCTTCCAACGGGCGGTCGGTCCGGCCGTCGCAGGCGTGCTGGTCGGGCTGACGTTTCCCGCCCTCGGGGCAGTCGTCGTGGCGGTGCTGTTCGGCATCGGCCTCGCGCTGCTCGTCGCCACCCGTCCTGCCGTGAATGCCGCTGCCGCGCAGATGCAACAGGCACGCCCCCACGTCCTGCGCGATCTGCGCGACGGCTGCCGCTTCATGGTGCGCACGCCGTGGCTGCTGTGGACGCTGCTGTTCGCGAGCATGTTCGTGCTGGTGGTGCTCGGCCCCATCGAGGTGCTGCTGCCGTTCATCGCCAAGGACCGCTTCGCCGACGGCGCCCGGACGTACGGCTTCATCCTGGCGTTCTACGGAGTCGGCAGCGCGATCGGTGCGCTTGGAGTGTCGTCGCGCCGGCTGCCGCGACGCTATCTGACGGTCATGATGACCATGTGGGGCCTCGGTTCCCTCCCGCTGGTGGTCGTCGGCTGGACGTCGTCGTTTCCGTTGATGGCAATGGCGACGTTCATCGTCGGCGTGACCGATGGCGCGGCAGGCGTGATCTGGGGGACGCTGCTGCAGCGCCGGGTACCGCCGGCGATGCTGGGTCGCGTGTCGAGCCTGGACTTCTTCGTGTCGCTGGCGTTCATGCCGGTGTCGTTCGCGATCGCCGGTCCGCTCTCCAAGGTGGTGTCGATGGAGACGATCTTCCTGGCGGCGGGCGTCGTGCCGGTGCTGCTGGCGGCAGTGGCGATGGTGGCGGCGCGAATGGCACGCGACGAGATCGCGAACCCATTGCGCTAGAAGGTCAGACGCCGAACAGCGGCGGTAGTGCGAGCACCATGACCAGACCCCAGAAGAAGTGGGTCAGCATGGGTGCGAGCACGCCGCCGGTGATTCGGCGTTCGTAGGCGCAAACCCCACCGAGGACGATGCCGGCGAACCCGAGCATTGGGTTGCCCGCGGCCGACACCGCGAGGGCGTAGACGATCGTCGAGACGATCTCGGGGTGGTACTTGCCCAGCGAGCTGTACAGGGCACCGCGGAAGAACATCTCCTCGGCGAGGCCGTTGACCACGGTGATGAGCACCACCAGCCAGAGTGCGCCGTAGTTGGCGTAATCGAGCACCGCGACGATGTAGTCGCGGACCGGGCCGATCTCGCGGGCCACCACACCGCCGACGATGAACACGCCGCCCAGCAACACGCCGATCGCCGTACCGGTGATGACCGGACGCCGGTTCCTGCCGCGGAACTTCACGCTTCCCATGTGCAGCGGGCCCGACAGGCGGGCGCCAACCGCCCACACCGCTGCCAGCGCCACCGTGAGCAGATAGAACGACGTACTGCCGGGCGTGCGGGTCAGGGACACCCCGAGCAGCGTCGCACCGATGACGAGGACGACGACCACGATGATGCGGCGTCTGCGCACCATCGACGGCGGCTCGTTGTGCGGGACCGCGGGGGTTGCGACGATCGCACCGATCTCCGACAGCAGACCCGTCATGACGCCCCCTTCGGCGCCAGACCGATCAGGGTGTCCAGGCCGGTCCGCCACCATCCGGCTATGGGTCCGGGTACTGCGCCGAGCAGACCCAGCGCCGGACGCGCGTGCGCCGGAGTGACCATTGCGGCGAGCTTGCGCAGCCGCAGGATGTCGCCGCCAGCCCAGTCCGGGTCGGAGTCGGCGAGGTGGTGCGGGTCTGCCAGACGATCGACGGGAAGCTGCTTGCGGCTCGACAGGGACAGTTGGATCGCGTCCCCGACGCTCACCAGTCCGCCCGGCGGGTCTGGTACGAACGGCCGCAGGCCGTCTTTCGAGGTAGTCATCGGAAAGTCAAGTGATTCAACGAGATCCGATGCAAGACCACCGGGGATCGGTACGAACAGCGCGGCCACCTGCGATACCAGTCCCATGTCCACGTCGGGCACGGCCACTCCGGTGCGCCACTTTCCGGACAATCGGGCGTAGGTGAGAAGGAGGTCGCCGTAGGTCGTGGACTCGGGGCCGCGGATGTCGTAGGACCCGGCCGGGACGCGATCGGAATCGGCGGCCGCGATGAGGTAGTAGATCACGTCGCTGATCGAGATCGGATCCAACCCGTTGTGCGCCCACGGCAGCATGGGGATCAGCAGAAAACGGTCGCCCACGTATCTCAGCATCTCGAACGACGTCGACCCCGCGCCGAGGATTATCGCCGCGCCGAGCCACACCACGTCCGGTCCGGCGTCGACGCTCAACGCCTCCGCGACTTCCGCACGACTGGTCAGGTGCTCGGACAACTCGCCGTCGTCTGGCACGAAGCCGCCGAGATAGACGATGCGCTTGACCCCGGCCGTCTTGGCCGCGTGTGCCACGTTGGCCGCCGCGCGGTTGTCCGCCTCGCGGAATCCGGGCTCGCCGATGCCGTGGACGAGGTAGTAGACGACGTCGATGGGACCCGCGACGCCGAACGCGCTGGATGCGGACTCCTCGTCGCCCGCGTCGAGCATCACGGGCGTGACGTCGTCGATCCACCCGAAGTCACCGAGTCGCTCGACGTTGCGGCTGGCCACGACGACGTGGTGTCCCGCTCCGAGCAGCGAGGCGACGAGCCGCGAGCCGACGTAGCCGGTGGCGCCTGTGACGAGGGTGCGCATTGGTTTCACGGTAGGTAGGTACCCGTCCGGAGGGCGGTCAAGCGCCCTGATAGACCTTGCGGTAACTCGACGGCGACATCCCGACGCCTCGGCGAAGGTGATGGCGCAGGTTGCCGCCCGACCCCAGCCCTGCGAGACGGGCCACCTCGTCGACGGGCAGATCGCGGGACTCCAGCAGCTCGCGGGCACGGTCGACCCGACGATTCCGGATCCACGTTCCCGGCGCCTGGCCGGTCTCCTCGCGGAAGCGGCGGTTGAAGGTGCGCGGACTCATGTGCGCATGCCTGGCCAGTCGCGCGACGGTCAGTTCCCGGCCGAGGTGGTGCATCGCCCACTCGCGGGTCGCGCCCGTGGACGAGTCGTCCGCCGTGGGTAGGTGGCGGGCGATGAACTGCGCCTGACCGCCCTCGCGCCACGGCGGCACGACGCAGTACCGTGCCACGGCATTGGCGACCTGCGCGCCGTGGTCGGAGCGAATGACGTGCAGACACAGGTCGATTCCCGCGGCCAGGCCTGCGGAGGTCAGCACGTCGCCGTCGTCGACGAAGAGCACGTTCTCGTCGACCTTCACCCGCGGGTGCAGCCGGCGCAAGTCGTCCGAGAACTTCCAGTGCGTGGTCGCCGGACGCCCGTCGAGCAGGCCCGCCGCGGCCAGCACGAACGCACCCGTGCAGATGGAGACCATTCGGGTGCCAGGGCGGATCGCGGCGAGCGCGGCACTTGCGGCCGGTGTCAGGACGCCGTCGTTGCGCGCCGACGGGAACCGCGTGCCGGGGATCACCACGGTGTCGGCCTCCGCCAACGCCTCCGGCCCCGCCGCGGGCACCATGCCGAAGCCGTTGGTCGTCGGCACCGGCAGATCGTCCAGGCCGCAGACCACCACTTCGTACAGCGGAGTGCCGTCGTCGTCGACGGCTGCGCCGAACAGGGTCGGGGCGATCGCGGCGTCGAAACCCACCACCGGCGGTAGGAGCAGAACCGCGACGCGGTGTGCGGGAGGCATTCCGCCATCTTGGCACGTTTTTGATGAATGGTGGCATTCGTGCCACTGGCGTCGACGGCCCTGCTGACAGCACAGTGTCCGGGTGACGGTTGATGGTGTCCTCCGGGACCGAGACGAGACCACGCGTCGTCCCCGGATGCACTGGGCCTGGGTCGTGGCCGCCGTCAGCTTCGTCGCGATCCTCGGCGCCGCCGGCTTCCGCTCGGTGCCCGGCGTGATGATGAATCCGCTGCATCACGAATTCGGCTGGTCGCACGGCACGGTCGGGTTGGCGATGTCGGTCAACATGACCCTGTTCGGGTTGACGGCGCCATTCGCCGCCGCGCTGATGGACCGCTTCGGCGTGCGACCGGTACTGACGGCCGCGCTGGTCCTCGTCTCGACCGGTTCGGCGCTGTCGGTGACGATGACCACCAGCTGGCAGCTGATCCTGCTGTGGGGCGTGCTGGTGGGGGTCGGCACGGGGTCGATCTCCATGGGCTTCGTGGCCACGATCGCGACCCGCTGGTTCGAGGAACGGCGCGGCCTCGTCACCGGTGTCCTCACGGCGGCGAGCGCGACGGGGCAGCTGATCTTCCTGCCGGTCATCGCCGAGGTGACCACCCGCCACGGTTGGCGGTGGGCGTCGCTCATCGTCGCCGCCGCGGCGCTCAGCGTGATCCCGCTGGTGCTGATCTTCATGCGGAACTACCCGCAGGACCGGGGCCTGAACGCTTTCGGGGCGAGCGAAGCGACGGGGAAAGCCGGAGGGGCGAGCGAAGCGACGGGGAAAGACGCCGGCGCCATCACCACCGCCGCTGCCGTGGACCCTGCGGGAACGTTCCGCGCAGCGTTCGACGGCTTGCTGATCGGTGCGCGGGTACCAACGTTCTGGCTGCTCGCGGGTAGCTTCGCGATCTGCGGGATGACGACCAACGGTCTCATCGGCACCCACTTCATTCCGGCTGCCAACGACCACGGCATGCCCACGACCGTGGCCGCCGGGCTACTCGCGACGATCGGCATCCTCGACGTCGCGGGGACGGTGTTCTCGGGATGGCTAACCGACCGCGTCGACCCTCGCCTGCTGCTCGTCGTCTACTACACGGGCAGGGGGATCTCGCTGCTGCTCCTGCCGTCACTGCTCTCGCCGCAGGCCGAGCCCAGCACCTGGGTGTTCGTCATCTTCTACGGGTTGGACTGGGTGGCCACCGTGCCGCCGACCATCGTGCTGTGTCGGAGCTACTTCGGCGCCCGCACGCCGGTGGTTTTCGGCTGGGTCTTCGCCTCGCACCAACTCGGCGCGGCGGTCGCCGCCGCAGGTGCTGGCTGGCTGCGCGACCTGCAGGGCAACTACGACCTGGCCTTCTACCTGGCTTCGGGGCTGTGCGGCATTGCCGCGCTACTTTGCCTGAACGTGCGAAAAGCCCAGCTCAACCCTCCTTTAGTGCCTTACGGGCACGATCTTGACTTTGCCGATTCGTGATCGGAGCAATTACGCTTCCCCAGGCGTCGCCACGAGAGTCGGGCTCTGGGCGGCGCGATCAATACGTTGAGGAGCCGAAAGTGAAGACTCGCACCAGTCGAGCCATAGGAGTTTCCGCCGCGATCGCTGCGATCGCCGCGTCGTTGCCGTTGGCGATCACCGCCCAGGCCGACCCGGAACCGACAACGGTCGCGGTGAAGCCGCCACCGGACCCACAGGGTAACTGCGATCCGCTGCGCAGCGAGCTGGCCCCCAGCGGTGCCACGACGGCCAGCCTGGCCACGCTGCCCGTTGGGCAGGCGCTCGCCAAGATCCCGTCGCTGAGCACCTTCACCTCGGCGATCAACGGCGGCCTCAACCCCGCCGTCAACATCGTCCCCGTTCTCGAGAACGGTCCGTACGTGGTGTTCGCGCCGAACAACGACGCGTTCGCCAAGCTGGATCCCGCCGAGCTCGAGACGCTGAAGACCAATCCCGACGCGCTGAGCAAGCTGGACTACTACCACGTGTTCCTCGGCCTTCTCGGCCCCGGTGACGTGGCGGGTCAGCGCCCCACCCAGCAGGGCAACGAGATCAAGGTCACCGGCAAGGACGGCGACATCAAGGTCAACGACACCACCAAGGTGATCTGCGGTGGCATCCAGGCCAGCAACGCCAGGATCTACATCATCGATTCGGTGCTGAACCCCGACTCACCACCGGAGGCGGTCACTCCGTCGGCGGCCACCAACACTGGCAAGCCGACCACCACGACGAGCACGACGTCCGCCGAGCCGGCTGCAGAGGCGCCGATCGGCTGACCCCCTCCTCACGTGATTTCGGCGCGCTCAGCCGCGGTGAGCGCGGGTGAGCGCGCCGAAATCGCTGGTGGGACAGGGGCTAGAGCCCGAGGTCGCGGCCGATGATCTCCTTCATGATCTCGGTGGTGCCACCGAAGATCGTCTGGATGCGGACGTCCACGTAGTCGCGAGCGACCTTGTACTCGTTCATGTAGCCGTACCCACCGTGAAGCTGCACGCAGGCGTCGACGACCCGTTTGTTGAGTTCGGTGCACCACCACTTGGCCTTGGACGCCTGCACGGCGGTCAGCTCGCCGTCGACGACGGCGAGCAGGCACCGGTCGATGTACTGCTCCCCGATCTCGAGTTCGGTGTCGAGCTCGGCCATCACGAAGCGGTTGTGCTGGAAGCTGCCGATCGACTGCCCAAAGGCCTTGCGGTCCTTGACGTACTGCAGCGTGTCACCGAACGTCGCGCGGGCACCGGCGATCGCCGCGATCGCGATCGAGAGCCGCTCCGAGGGCAGGTTGGTCATCAGGTGGTAGAAACCCTTGCCCTCCTCCCCCAACAGGTTTGCCCCTGGCACGCGAACGTTCTCGAAGTGCAGCTCGGCGGTGTCGGCGAAGTGCAGGCCCATCTTGTCGAGCTTGCGGCCACGGGTGAAACCCTCCATGCCGCGCTCGACCACCAACAGTGAGAAGCCCTTGTGACCGGTGTCCGGGTTGGTGCGGGCCACGACGACGACCAGGTCAGAGTTGATGCCCGCGGAGATGAATGTCTTGGAGCCGTTGAGGATCCAGTCGTCCCCGTCCCGGACGGCCGAGGTCTTGATCCCCGCCAGGTCGCTGCCCGCACCGGGCTCGGTCATCGCTACCGCGCCGATCAGCTCGCCGGTGATGTAACCGGGCAGCCACCGTTCCTGCTGTTCCTCGGTGGCCAGGTTCGCGAAGTACGGGCCGACGACGTCGTTCTGCAGGCTCAGGCCCGGCGTCGCGGCACCGAACTTCGAGAACTCTTCGACGATGACCGCGTTGAACCGGAAGTCGTCGACGCCGCCGCCGCCGAACTTCTCCGGCAGGTTGAACCCGATAAGTCCGTATTTTCCTGCGGCGACGTAGGATTCGCGATCGACGAGGCGTTCGCGCTCCCACTTCTCGACGTGCGGAGCGCACTCCTTCTCCAGGAACTGGCGCGCCGTCTCCCGCAGCTGCTCGTGCTCGTCTTCGAAAACCAGTCGCTTCATCTGTCTTCCTTCCCCTTCGCCTACTTGGCTTTCCAGACGGGCCGGCGCTTCTGCGCGAAGGCCAGCGGTCCTTCCTTGGCGTCCTCGGAGCGCAGCACCGCGCCCATCTCTCTCATCGTCCTGGCCCAGCCGACTTCATCGCCGCTGATCACGCCGTCGTCGACGCCCGCGGCCACGCGCTTGCTCGCCCACACCGCCAGCGGGGCGTTGACGGTGATGCGCTCGGCGAGTGCCAACGCGGCCTCCACCACGGTGTCGTCGGGCACCACCTGGTTGATCAGCCCCCACTTCAGCGCGTCGGCCGACGTCATCGGCTCGCCCGTGAAGATCAGCTCCATAGCCAACTTGCGGGGCAACTGGTCGACGATGCGGAACACTCCCCCGGCCGCTGCGATCAGCCCGCGTTTGACCTCTGGCAGGCCGAACTTCGTGCGCTCCTCGGCGATGACGAGGTCGCTCGCCAGCGCCAGTTCCGTGCCGCCGCCCAACGCCGTGCCGTTGACCGCCGCGATGGTGGGCTTGTCGATGAAGTGCTGCACGTAGCCGGCGAACCCCCACTCCCCATGCTCAGGGTGATAGAGGTTCTCCCGTCGCGAGATAGCCTTGAGATCGGCTCCCGCACAGAAGGATTGGCCCGCACCCGTGATGACGACCGCGCGCACCTCCGGGTCGTGCTGGGCTTCGTGCAGCGCGTCCCCGACACCAATGCTCACGGCGGCGTTGACGGCATTGCGCGCTTCGGGCCGGTTGAGGGTGATGAGCAGGACGTTGCCCCGCCGCTCGGTGAGAGCGGCGGGGGCAGCCGTCTGGGAATCTGCTGTCACGTTCGACGACGACGTAGGAGGAGTCGGACCATCGGTCACAGCAGTTCGAGGATGGTGGCGTTGGCTTGGCCGCCGCCCTCGCACATGGCCTGCAGGCCGAACTGAATGTTGTTGTCCCGCATGTGATAGAGCATCGTCGTCATGATCCGGGCGCCCGAGCCGCCGAGCGGGTGACCCAGCGCGATGGCCCCACCGTTCGGGTTCAGCTTCTTCTCGTCGGCGCCGATGTCCTTGAGCCAGGCCAGCGGCACGGGCGCGAACGCCTCGTTGACCTCGAAGACCCCGATGTCGGCAAGCCGCAGGCCGGAGCGCTTCAGCGCCTTCTGGGTGGCCGGGATCGGCGCGGTGAGCATTATTACGGGATCGGCACCCGCCAGCACCGCGGTGTGCACCTTGGCGAGCGGCTTGAGGCTCAACGACTTCGCCTTCTCAGCCGACGTGAACAGCAGTGCCGCCGAGCCGTCGGAGATCTGCGACGCGTTGCCCGCGTGGATGACGCCGTCCTCCTTGAAGGCGGGCTTGATGGTAGCCATCTTCTCGATGGTGCCGCCGCGACGGATGCCCTCGTCCTTAAGTACTACATTGCCGTCCTGATCCTTGATGCCCACGATCTGGTCGTCGAAGGCGCCCGAATCCTGCGCGGCGGCAGCCTTTTCGTGCGAGCTGAGCGAGTACTGGTCGAGCGCGGTGCGGTCGAATCCCCACTGATCGGCGATCATCTCGGCGCCGGTGCCCTGGTTCGGAGTCTGGGTGTAGCGGGCGCGGAAGGCCTCCGGGTAGGGGTGGCCGCCGTTGGCCAGCGACGCACCCATCGGGGTGCGCGACATCGACTCGACACCACCGGCGACGACGACGTCGTAGTGACCCGCCACCACGCCCGCGGCGGCGAAGTGCACGGACTGCTGGCTCGACCCGCACTGGCGATCCACGGTCACGCCGGGCACGGTGTCGGGCCAGCCCGCGGTGAGAACCGCGGTGCGCGCGATGTCGAGCGCCTGCTCGCCTGCCTGCATGACACAGCCCCAGATCACGTCGTCGACGAGCGCGGGGTCGACACCCGCACGCTCGACCAGTCCGTTGAGCACCTGGGCCGAGAGCTCGCCTGGATGGACGCCGGACAGACCGCCGTTGCGCTTGCCGACGGGCGATCGGACTGCCTCGACGATGACGGCTTCAACCATGGGACTTCTCCTTTGAAGTGGGGGTACCTGGTGTTGTAGACGAATGGTAGTTAGCACCGAACGTAGAACAGAAGGTTTACTAGGTCAACCTACTGGTTGGTAGATCACAGTCGTTTCCAGCGGCTCCGCCGAACCACATGTTTTACTGAGTTGTACAACCGGCCGGACACAATCCCCTCTCGCTACGCTCCGCCCGCCGTGCCGGCCCAGACCAGTTCGGGAGACCCGTTGGCACGCAACATGCCCTTGGCGCCCATGATCGGGCCCGACGCCGTCGCGCAGCGCGGGGGCACCCAGATCCGCTCACCCAAGACCGCGGAGCTGGTCGCCGGAACACTACGTCGGATGGTGGTCGACGGCCAGCTCACCGACGGCGACTTCCTGCCCAACGAGGCCGAGCTGATGGCGCACTTCGGCGTGAGCCGTCCGACGTTGCGCGAAGCGGTGCGGGTGCTCGAGTCCGAACGGCTGGTCGAGGTGCGACGCGGTTCGCGCACCGGCGCTCGGGTCCGCGTGCCCGGGCCGGAGATCGTGGCACGCCCCGCCGGTCTGCTGCTCGAACTCTCCGGCGCGACGATCGCCGACGTCCTGGTCGCGCGGTCCGGCATCGAGCCGATGGCCGTCCGATTGCTCGCGGAGTCGGCTTCGCCCGAGGCGCTCGACGAGCTGGAGTCCATGCTGGCCGAGGAGATCCCGGCGGGCTGGCAGTCGGGCCGGTTGGCCGAGGCGACCGGCGAGTTCCACCGCAGGATGGTGGAGATGTCGGGCAACGCGACGCTGACGATCATCGGGGGCATGTTGCACGAGATCACCGTGCGGCACACGGCGTTCGCCATCAAGGAGCACCGCCCGGTGACAAAGGCGGACTACGACAAGCTGACCCGCTCTTACCGTCGACTGATCGCGCTCCTGCGCGCCGGGGACGGCGCCGCCGCCGAGGCGCACTGGCGCAAGCACCTCGACACCACGCGCGACCTGTTGCTGAAGGGACTGGAAACCGTCAAGGTCCGCGACGTCATGCAGTAGTGGCGGCCGACCACGTCACGCGAACGGGAACGGTGTCGTCCCACGGCTGGCGCGTCACCATGTCGGCGACCCTGACGACGCCGCGCTCGAACTCACCAGTCGCCGCGTCGACGAGTCGATACTCCTGCTGTTGCTTGTGGATCGGCTGCGCGTCCAGCATGACCACGCGCACCTCACCGGGCTCGAACCGGCATCGCCCGTGCAGGGCGGCGACCAACTGCTCGTTGGACATGTGGCCGTCGCCGAAGTTCCAGCCGATCGCCGTGCTGACGATCCGCTCGCCATCGGTCAACGTGTAGTCGTCCTCGTTGCGGTCGGCCATCGCCCGGTGCGCAAGGGTGAACATCGCCCGGCCGTGAGTGTTGAAGGCGCGGAACGCATATCCCATGTACTGATACATCTGGGCGGTCTCGGCGCTGCCGTAGAACTTCTCCAACTGTGCGGCGGGCATGCTCGCGATCGCCACTATGCCATCGGCGATCTTCTGCTCGGCCGACGGCGTGAGACACCACAGCGAGGTGTCCCAGTTGCCTGCGTAGTACCGCATGCCGGGCAGAAAGGACACCTTGCGCGGGAACAGGTTGCCCAGTGCCACGGTCCCGGCGACGACGACGAACAGCACTATCGGCCACGGGCTCGCCACGTCGCCGAGGCCGACGCCGGCGTGCCCGACGAACAGCGCCAGCACGCTGAACATCATGAACACGTTCCACTCCAGCGGCACCCCCATCGGGATCGACGAGAGGATGCCGAAGTGGAAGCACAGCATGACGAACGCGGCGATCACCGTCGGCCAACCGCCGTGGGAGGAGAACAACACCAACGGGACCAGTCCCTCGATCGCGGTGCTGAAGTGCGCGACGTAGCGGGACAGTCGGCCCGGACGCAGGTCGTCGGGGAAGTGTTCGAAGAATCTTCGCTTGATCCACCGCGGGCGGAACACCGGATTGTTGCTCATCATCGTCGAGATGACGAACGGGAAGTGCTTGTTGAGCTTTGACGTCGCGGCGCCGACCCAGATGACCAGGCAGACAAGCTTGGCGGCGATGATCATGTCCACGCCGCTGAACAGGAAGCACACCGCCAACGCGGCGTACACCTCGCCGCGGGCGGCCAGGAAGATGACCTTGTCGCGTAGGCCTGCCACCGCGAGGACGCCAAGGATGGTCGCGGTCTGCCAGACCGGCAGCACGCCCACCTTCGAGCCGAGTTCCGGGATGGGCCCGCTGCCATTGGAAAACAGGGCGAAGAGTAACGCCACCAGCAGCGCCGCATAGAGCATCACGTCGAACGGGCTGCGCGAGTCGCCCCTGGTCAGAGGTATCCGGTTCGGCCACGGTGGGAGTCGAATCGTCTTGGGCCGCAACCAGTACAGGATCGAGCCCATCGGCGGGAAGAATCGGTTGTTGAGCGGCCCGAAGCCGCAGCCGAGCCCGACGACCTCGAACAGCATCGTGTAGAGGACGACCTTCTGGTAAACGATCGGTTCGGCGTACCAGGACGCCACGTCGGTGAAGCCGTCGATGCCGTTGGTCGTCAGCACGATCAGCCACGCGACGAGGACGTACAGCAGGATCTTCACCACGTAGAAGAGGTGCAGCACGACCGGCGTGCCGAAGCCGACCTCGGCCCAGTGCCGGGCCATCGGGACGATCTTCTCGGCGCGGGTGCCCTTGTTCCACTCCTCGTAGTCGACGACGGGTGCGTCCTGCTTCAGAAACCCCATGGCGGCCAGACTAGAACGTGTTCTAACCGCGCGGAATCAGTTCGCCTTTCTCACCGCGAGCAGACACAAGTGTGCCGCGGGCACGCGTGTCGCAGCACATTTGCGACTGCTCGCCGCAGAACTAAGCAGCAGACGGGCGGTAGAAGACGACCAGCTGACCAATGCCGCCTGCCAGGCCGAGCACGACGGCGATCAGCAGACCGCACCAGCCGTGCAGGTAGTCGTACACGGCCGAGTTGCCGAACAGCGCGTAGTCCAGGCTGAACCTGCCCGCGCCGGTCCCTGCGACCGCAACTGCCGCGACCGCGAGGATGAGGTTGTACTCCCAGCCCTCCTTGACGATGAAGAAGCCGTTGTGCCGGTGGACGGTCCATGCGGCGACGAACATCAGCGCCACGAAGCCCGCGGCGGGGATCGGCGTCAACAACCCGACCGCCAGCCCGAGACCTGCCGCCATCTCGGTCGTCGCCGCGACCCTGGCGTGGAAGATGCCCGGCTTCATCCCCATGCTGTCGAACCAGCCGGCGGTACCAGCGATGCCACCGTTGCCGAAGAACTTGTTGTAACCGTGGGAGGCCATGGTCAGGCCGAGCACCACGCGTAGCAGCAGGAGCGCAAAATCGTAGGCAGTCACGCAACAGAATGTAGGGCATGTGTTAAGCCAATGCCCAGCCACACACCCGGCGGACGTCCGTCCATCCTCGTATAGTTTGGACTCGTGAGTCCAGTAGTGGTGATTTGAAAATGCCCATGCAAGTCCAGAAATTGACTCCGAAGGGCGTCGCGACGCGCCAGCGGATCATCGACGGCGCCGCCGCGGAGATTCGCGTCAACGGCGCTTTGGCCACCACGCTCGAAGATGTGATGACGCACACCGGAACCTCGAAGAGCCAGCTCTTTCACTACTTTCCACACGGCAAGGAGCAGTTGTTGCTCGCCGTCGCCGAGCAGGAAGCGGCGCGCGTCATCAGCGATCAGCAGCCATACCTGAGCGGCCTGACCTCGTGGGCGGCGTGGCAGCGGTGGCGCGACGTGGTCGTGGAGCGCTACCGACGGCAGGGCCAGCAGTGCCCGCTGTCGACCGTGATGTCGGAGATCGGCCGCACGCCGGGGGCGCAGGCGGTGGCCTCGACCTTGCTCGAACGATGGCGCGCCGAAATCGAGAACGGCGTGCTTGCGATGCAAAGGCAGGAGAAGATCGCCGCCACCGTCAACCCGTCCCGGGCCGCCGCGGCTCTGCTCGCCGGCATCCAGGGTGGAGTTCTGGTCCTGATGAGCACCGGCGACCTCAGCTACCTCGAAGCCGCGCTCGACGTCGGCATCGCCGCGCTGCGGGCTTAGGGCGACTCGGAGCCCAGGGCAGCTTCCAATCGCGCCACGTAGGCGTCCATCCCGTTCGGACCCCCCAGCGCCGACTCGGCGGCGTGCACGCCGACCGCAACGGTGTCCCCGACACCCACCACGACGTGCGTCAGACCCATCATCGGCGACAGTCCGGCGAAGGCCGCGGCCATCGTGACGGGCGCGCCACCGAACGCGAAGTCCGCGGCGCCGCAGTTCACGCTCGAGACCACCGTGTTGCCCGTCACCGCGGTGGGACGGACGTCGGGGTCGAAACGGTCCATCCCCCAACGCAACAGCGGAGCTGGCGTCGCGGCGAAGGCCAGGTCCGCCGCCCGCATGGCCTGGTGTCCGGCCCGCAGGCGCCGCGCGGCGAGGTCGTCGGCGATACGGGTGACGCGCGCGGCGGCCGCCAGCTCCGGATGCAGGCCGACGCCGACGTTGCCGAAGTGGTTGTACGCCAAGCGCGGTGGCGGTTTGGCCATCGGGACTTCGGCGCCGAGCGCCGATGGATCGTCGCCGAGGTCGCGCAACTGACCGGCGAGCGCCACCGACACCGCTGACAGGACCGCGACCGTCACCGTCGACCGGTGCAGTTCCGACCGTCGCCTGACCAGGGTGCGCAGGCTGCGGGACCCCGACGGTCTCGTGTTCGTACGGAGCAACGGCCGCAGCTCCGCCTGAGCCGGAACGACCTCCGACTCGACGTCGGCGAGGAACCGGCGGTGAGCCCGCGCGGCGCGAAAGCCGGCCAATGGCAAGCTGATCGGACCCGTCGACGGCGGGCTGATGGCGGCCACCTCGCCACCGGCCCTGCCGAACATCAGGGCCGCGTGCGCACAGGTGCGGCCGCCGCCTCCGAGCGCATGCGAAATCTGAAGCACCACCACGGTGCCGGGCCCCTTCGCGCCTGGCACACCGACGACGCCTGCGAACACGTGCAGTCGCCAGGCCGCACCCCCCGCGTCCAGCTGATCGGCGACCAGCGCGCCCACCTCCGAGAGGCAACCCGCCCACGTGGGGTCCTCGAGGTCGTGCACCACGAACTGCGACCGATCAACCTCCCGGCGCACCCACGCCGGATACGTCAAACACCCGTGATCGTCGATGCGCACACCGAGGTCGGAACAGGTGCGAGCCCGGTCCGCGACGTCCTCGAGCGTCCGCTCCAGGTCGGCCGCCACGCCCCCGAAGGCGAACAACAGGAACGTGTCGTTCGGGATCTTGGCGGCCAGCCAGAACGTCTGCGCATCGATCGGCGTCAGTCGCCGTGTGGTCATGTGCCAAGGCTAGGCTGCTTCAGATGCTTCCAACGGCGACTAGCAACGGGGCGGTTCTCGTCACCGGTGCCTCGTCGGGCATCGGTGAGGAGATCGCCCGGGAGTTCTCCCGGCGTGGTCGTCACGTGGTGTTGGTGGCGCGGCGAGCCGACAAGTTGCAGGCGCTCGCCGCATCGCTGGAATCGTCCGCCGACGTGTTGGCCGCTGACCTGTCGGTGGCCGACGAGCGTGCGGCACTCCCGGCCCGGGTCGCCGACCTCGGCCTGGTCGTCGACATCCTGGTCAACAACGCCGGATTGAGCACCTCGGGTCCCATCGCTACGTCGGATCCCGTTGCCGAACTCAACCTCGTCGAGGTCGACGTCGCTGCGGTGGCCGACCTGTGCAGCCGGTTCGTGCCAGGCATGGTCTCGCGCGGCCACGGCGCCGTGCTCAACGTCGCGTCGGTCGGGGCGTTCGGGCCGGTGCCGGGTCAAGCCGCCTACGGCGCGGCCAAGGCGTTCGTGCTGTCCTACACGCAGTCCCTCGGACAGGAGTTGCAGGGCACCGGCGTGGTCGCATCGACTCTGTGCCCGGGGCCGGTGAAGACGGGATTTGGTGCGGCGGCGGGAATTTCGGACTCCGACGCCGAGGCCGCGCTGCCCAAGGCCATGTGGGTCAGCGCCGCCGAGGTCGCCAGAACCGCGGTCGACGGCCTGGCGTCGGGCAAGTCGGTGATCGTTCCCGGCGCCTTCAACAAGGTCGGTGCCGCTGCCTACAAGATCCTGCCGCGCCGATTGTTGCTGCCGATCCTGGCGCGCAGTCACCCTTCTCTGAAGAAGGGCTAGCACCGACGAAGTCGGCGATGGGCGCACCATCTCTTCTGGCCGGTCTTGCTGCCCCGGATGGTCGCCCGGTAGTAGCCGAGCGCCGCTCGCCAGTTCTCGGGGGATCCAATCGCGTCCAGTACCAGTGCGACGTCCTCGGCGGCGTCATAACCGGGCGACCATTGCCGCCACAGCCGCGGCACCACCCACGACGCGGAACGCTCTGGCACTGCGGGCAATTGGAAGTACGTGATGTACCAGCTCCGCAGCAGCTGGCGCGGCAACCGGGCGACCAGGCGTCCCGCGTCGGGCACCTTCCCGCGGATCGTCGCGGCAGGGGGCACCGACATGATGACGGCCTTGGCGAAGGGGCTGTCGGGCATCGCCGCGAGGCCGGTCCCTGCGATCGCACCCCAGTCGTGTCCGATGGGAACGTCGCGACCCGCGGCGCCTACCGCCTCGAGCACGCGCAGTGCGTCGTCCATCAGGGCTCCGACGTGATAGCTGGCATCCGACGACAACGACGACGGTACATATCCACGCATGAATGGCGCGACGACGCGCCAGCCCGCATCCACCAGCAACGCAGCGACCTTGCGCCAGCCATGCGCGCCGTATCGAGGAACCCGCGCAGACACAGGGCGATCGGCGCATCGTCGGGACCCCAGAACAGCGCCCTAAGCCGTACGTCCGAAGTAGGGACGTCGATCCAGCGCGGCTCGCTCACCGGAATGTGCCTATACGGGTGTGAATTCGGAAATCAGCCATTTGTCGCCGACCTTGTCCAAAGTCACGCTGACACTCGACGCCGTGCTGCTCGGCGCGCCCGTCCCCACCACCACAGTCTGGTTGACGAACACCAGCACCACGGCGTGGCTGGGGTCCGCGGAGACGGAGCCGGCCCTGGGGACCGTTGCCACCGCTGAGATCTGCTGCTGCTTGGCGCCTGGGATCACCACGCCGTTGATCAACGAGGTATACGAGTCGCGGAACTCGCCGGTGAGCAGATTGCGCGCGTCGTTGAGTTGCTGCTCGACCTTGTCGGGCCTGTAGGACAGGATCGCGACGGTGCTGGCCGTGGCCGCCTGAACCGACTGGATACGGGCAGTGCCGTCTTCGCGCACCGAATTGTCCACGTACTTGAGGTAACCCGCGGCCATCGCCAGTATCAGCGCCAGGGCGGGCAGCACCCCGTAGGCCGCGACCCTGGCCCAGTCGACGCCTGCCCGGCGGTTCGTTTCCTCGACCGCACCGGCTTCAACCGCTTCCGATTCATCGGTCTCGTCGGTGGCGTCGGGCTCGTCGACGGCGGTGGTCGCGGAATCAGGCGTTTCGCTCGCGTCATCCACGGCGTTCTCCTCGTCGGAGGTCTTCTGATCGTCGGAATCGCTCACGGCACGAACTCCACGTTGGACACCTTGGCGTCGTCATCGACCTTCTGGACCAATATGCGCATCCGCCAGGAGCGCGGCTGTTGATCGGGCTGCCCGACGATCACCGACTTCACTGTCACCGCGACCAGCACCTCTGCCTCGGTTGGGGTGTCCGACTCCAGTGCGGCGGCCGTCACGTTTCCCAGGGACTTCGACTTGACCTGCTTCACGACGGCGATGAACGAAGGAGCTCGCTGCTGAAAGTCGTCGTAGAACGATCCGGTCGCAGAATCCAGGATGCGTTGGACGTCGGTCTCGATCTGACCGTAGACCAGGGTGGTCAGGTTCACCGCACCTTGGCGCCCTACCTGTAGGAAGAGTTCCCGCTGTTGCTCGAGGTGTCGCGACTGGTTCGCCCGGAACCCCAGCCAGCCAGCCAGGCCGCCGAGTGCCACCACCGCCACCAGGCCCGCGATGAGCGCCAACCGGACATGCGACATTCCCTTGACAGCGACGACGTCATGGTCCCCTACGCCGTCTTCACCTAGACCATCGTCGCCCAGACCATCGTCGCCAAGGTCCTCCCCGGTCGCGTCTACATCGGCTTCGTCGGCCGCGTCGACCTCGACTGCCCCGGATTCCGGCTCGTGCGCGGCTGCCGACTTCTCTGCCTCCTCCAGCTTCTTTGAGGGGGCGGCAGCATCGTCTGCCATGTTTGCTCCTCTGCGGCTTTGCGGGCCAGGTCGACTTGCGTGCACCCACGCCCGTCCGGTCCAAAGTACGTGTTGTTCGCTGCCCCTAGATCAGCGGCCGCGATCGGCGTCGTGGGATCGGGGGTGCAGAGTAGCTTGCGTCGCTGATGGCGGAGTGTCTCCGCACCGATCAGACGCCGGTGACTGCCGCCTCCAGTTCGGCGATCACGATCTTGCGCATGCGGAGCATCGCAGAGGTCGCGGCGGCAGCACGGGCGGGGTCGCGGTCATCGATGAGCTCGTAGAGGCGCTCGGGGACTATCTGCCAGCTGAGCCCGAACCGGTCCTTGAGCCACCCGCACTGCGACTCCTCACCGCCGTCGACGAGACGGTGCCAGTAGTAGTCGACCTCGTCTTGATCAGCGCACTGCACCGTAAACGACACGGCCTCGGTGAATCGATATGACGGGCCGCCGTTGATGCCGATGAAACGGGTGCCATCCAGGACGAACGTGCCCGACACCACCTCGCCCGGCACCCCGGGTCCCGCCTCGGTGTAGCGATTGAACTTCTCGACCGACGAATTCGGGAACACCGACGCGTAGAAAGCGGCGGCTTCCTCGAGATCGTCGTCGAACCACAGTGACGGCGTCATGGACGGCATGGTGCGGGTCTCCTCTCCGGTGCCTCACTCCTACCGACCCGCACCCCATCCGAAAGTCATCGCGGCCGCCGCGAGACCCGGTCGGATGACCGTTTACCGCCTGGGTAACGTGAGGTCGAGGTACCGCCGAGAGGATCACCCGTGAGCACCGCATCGAAGACCGTTGAGTTTCGCGGGATGGACGGCCTCGCACTGGTCGCCGACGAATGGAACCGCGACGCGGAATCCGCCGCCGACAGAGCGACGATCCTGATGCTCCACGGCGGCGGGCAGAACCGGTACTCGTGGAAGAACACCGGGCAGATCCTCGCCGACGCCGGCCTTCACGTCATCGCCCTGGACAGTCGAGGGCACGGCGACAGCGACCGCTCGCCGACGGCCGACTACACGGTGGAGTCGCTCTGCTCCGACACGCTGCAGGTGCTGTACCAGATCGGCAGGCCGGTGACCCTAATCGGCGCGAGCATGGGTGGGTTGACCGGCATCGCGGCCGCCCATGAGGCCGGACCGGAACTGGTCACCCGGCTCGTCCTCGTCGACGTCGTGCCTAGGTTCGAGAAGGACGGCAGCGCCCGTATCCGCGACTTCATGTTCAGCGGTGTCGACGGCTTCGATTCGCTCGAGGAGGCGGCCGACGCGGTCGCCGCATACCTGCCACACCGCACCAAGCCGCGCAGTCCGGAGGGATTGAAGAAGAATCTGCGGTTGCGCGACGGTCGCTGGTATTGGCACTGGGATCCGGCGTTCCTGACCAAGCCCGAGGACGATCCGTTCGCCCGAATGGACAAGCTCGAACAGGCCGCGATCAACCTCCAGATCCCGATCCTGTTGATCCGGGGTAAATTGTCCGACGTGGTGAGCGCCGAAGGGGTGCAGGACTTCCTGACCAAGGTGCCCCGCGCGGAGTTCGTCGAGCTGTCCGAGGCAGGCCATACCGCGGCAGGCGACGACAACGACGCGTTCAGCGAAGTCGTCGTCCAGTTCGTCGGCCGATGAGCGCTCGCGCGAAGAGCAACGAACGCCGATGAGCGCTCACGCGAAGAGCAGATGGCAGAGATGAGCACTGGTTTCAACTTCCTCGATCAGCCGGAGCTGCCCGCTCCCCGGGTGAGCGAAGCCGAGGCGCAGCAGGTGCTGTCGACGCACTACGGCATCAGCGCCAGGGCGGAATCGCTTGGCAGCAACCAGGACAAGAACTTCCTGGTGTTCGCTTCAGGTGATCAACTGCCCGGCGTGCTGAAGATCGCGAACCCGGCGTTCACGGACATCGAGCTCGCCGCGCAGGACGCCGCGGCCGAGGTGATCGCCGAGGCGGAGCCGACCCTGCGGGTCGCGGTGCCGTTGCCCAATCTCGACGGCGAAGTGGCCACGGCGGTAACGGGTCTCCTCGACGGCGTCGCCCACGTCCGGTTGTTGCGTTACCTGCCCGGTGGGACGCTGGTGAGCGCCGGATACCTGTCGCCCACGGTGGTGGCAGGCATGGGCGAGGTCGCCGGACGGGTGAGTCGGGCGCTGGCCGCCTTCACCCATCCGGGTCTGGATCGCGCCCTGCAGTGGGACCTCCGGTTCGGCCTCGGCGTCGTCGCGGCACTCGTCGCGCACGTCGATGATCCTGCGCAACGCAACCTCCTCGAGACAGCGGCGACCGAGGCGTGGTCGCGGATCTCCTCCCTGGCCGACGAGCTTCCTTGCCAGGCCGTACATCTCGACCTGACCGACGCCAACCTGGTCGCAAGTCGCACGGGTGGCGCCGTAACACGACCGGACGGCATCATCGACTTTGGCGACCTGTCGCAAACGTGGGCGGTCTCCGAGCTGGCGATCACGATGTCGTCGGTGCTGGGGCACCCCGGCTCCACTCCCGCGTCGATACTGCCCGGCGTCAAGGCCTTTCACGGGATCCGGCCACTGACGGCACGGGAGGTCGACGCGCTCTGGCCACTGCTGGTGTTGCGCACCGCGGTGCTGATCGTCAGCGGAGCCCAACAGGCGGTCCTCGACCCCGACAACGACTATCTGACCGAGCAGTCCGACGACGAGACGCGCATGTTCGAACAGGCCATCTCGGTGCCCATCGACGTCATGACCGCCGTAATCCGCGCCGCGCTCGGCACGGACGTCACCGCGCCCGCGATCACCGGCGGACCGTTGATCGCCGGGATCGACCCGGCCTCGGTGGTCACCTTGGACCTCTCCGCCACCTCGGAGGTGTTCGACACGGCGTTTCAGGCCGACGACTGGATGCGGACCGGCATTCGGGACGAACTGGCGCACAACGCGATTCGGGACGGCGCGTCGCTCGTCGTGACCCGTTTCGGGGAGGCGGACCTGACCCGCGCGCCCGCGCTCAGCCAGGACTCACCCACGGTAGTCGCCACCGGAGTCTCGATCTGGCCGGCCGCGACCGTCACCTTGACGGCGCCGTGGTGCGGTGAGATCACTCGCTCGGACGGCGAATTCACGCTCCGCGGCGATGATTACGAGCTGACGGTGACCGCTGCCACCGAGCTGTCGGGTGGGCGCGTCGCCCCTGGCGCCGAGCTGGCGACCGTCACCCCGGACGGGTGGACCACCGTGAGCATCCGTCCGGCCGGCGGACCGGTGGCTCCGGCGTGCACCACCGCCGAGCTGGCGCCGGGCTGGCTCGCGTCGTCGCGCGACCCGCGGCCGCTGCTCGGCTTGGCCGCGCTGCCCGACAGCACGCCGCGAAATCTGTTGGCGCGGCGCGACGAAAGCTTCGCCCGGGTCCAGGAGCACTACTACGCCGATCCGCCGCAGATCGAGCGCGGCAAGCGCCACTACCTGATGTCGACTCACGCCCGGGTCTATCTCGACATGGTCAACAACGTGACCGTCCTCGGGCACGCCCACCCGCGGGTGGCGGATACCGCCAACCGGCAGCTGCGCAGGTTGAACACCAACTCCCGATTCAACTACGAGGCCGTCGTCGAGTTCAGTGAGCGGCTGGCCGCCACCCTGCCGGAGCCACTCGACACCGTGTTCCTGGTCAACTCCGGTTCCGAGGCCAGCGATCTGGCGCTGCGATTAGCCACGGCGGTAACCGGCAGGCGTGACGTGCTCGCCGTCCGGGAGGCCTATCACGGCTGGACGTACGCGACCGACGCGGTGTCGACGTCAACGGCCGACAACCCCAACGCGCTGACCACCAGGCCCGACTGGGTACATACGGTGGAGTCGCCCAACAGCTTTCGCGGCACCTATCGCGGTTCCGACGTCGGCCGTTATGCCGACGACGCCGTCGCCAAGGTGGCGGAGCTCGTCGCGGCGGGTCGCGCGCCCGCCGGTTTCATCTGCGAGACCGTGTACGGCAATGCGGGCGGCATGGCGCTGCCCGACGGGTACCTGCAACGGGTGTACGGCGCCGTCCGCGCGGCGGGCGGGCTGGCCGTCGCCGACGAGGTGCAGGTCGGCTATGGCCGACTGGGCAAGTGGTTCTGGGGTTTTCATCAGCAGCAGGTGGTGCCCGACATCGTGTCGATCGCCAAGTCGACCGGCAACGGCTACCCGCTCGGCGCCGTCATCACCAGTCGCGCGATCGCCGAGGCGTTCAGCTCGCAGGGTTATTTCTTCTCGTCGACCGGCGGCAGTCCGCTGTCCTGCGCGATCGGCGTCACCGTGCTCGATGTGCTGCGCGACGAGGACCTGCAGGGCAACGCCGCAAGGGTGGGCGACCATCTCAAGGCCGCGTTGACGGCGTTGCGCGACAAGCACCCGATCATCGGCACAGTGCACGGCATGGGCCTGTACCTCGGCGTCGAGATGATCCGCGATCAGGCCACCTTGGAGCCGGCGCCAGAGGAGACGACGGCGATCTGCGACCGCATGCTCGAACTCGGCGTCGTCATTCAACCGACCGGCGACCACATGAACATCCTGAAGACCAAGCCGCCGCTGTGCCTCGACGTGGAGGGGGCGGACTTCTACGTCGCCACCCTGGATCGGGTCCTCACCGAGGGGTGGTGAGCCCTGCGTCGAACGTGACGCCACTGCGAAGAATCCGTCAAATTTTCGCAGTGACGTCACGTTCGACGTGTCAACTAGCGTCCTGAGAAGATGATCCCTTGGCCGAGTTGGGCTGGTGAGCTCGCCGACGAGCCCTGGCAAGATTCCGTCGATTCTTGGCGCGCACGATGACGGCGACCGCACGCCGACTGGCCTAGCGTCGAGTCCGATGTCTGCGATCCTGCTGAGCGTCCACGTGATTCTGGCCGTGCTGGCTGTCGGCCCAATCGCGTTGGCGGCGAAGGTCTTTCCGCGCTACGCCGGCACGCCCGGCGCCGGACAGGTGCTACACCGGATCTGCGTCACGTACGCCGCGGTGGGAGTGGCGGCTCCCCTGCTCGGTATCGCGACAGCGGTGGCGATGGCGGCGCTGACGCAGGTGTGGGTGCTGGTGTCGATCGCGCTGACCGTGGTGGCGGCCGTCGTACTGA
>NZ_JAVROT010000602.1:0-27762 GCF_032162605.1 Mycobacterium sp.
GTGTCGGAGGGCGAACGGGCCAAACCACGACGGCGCCGAGGACGGCGCCGCGGCCGACGCTCTGCGGGTCCGCCGGAAGCCAGTACGCCGACCCCCCCGAACCCGTCCGCCGCACCGCTGCCCGGCCCCAGTCCCGTTCACGCTTCCGACCCCGGTTCCAACCCCATCGCCTCCCGCCCGGCCCCCCAAAACCAGCAGGGCCGTCGCGGACCCGAACGCCTCCGGACCGTTCACGAGACCTCTGCCGGAGGACTCGTCATCGACGGCATCGACGGTCCCAAGGACGGGCAGGTCGCGGCCCTCATCGGCCGCGTGGACCGGCGCGGCCGCGTGCTGTGGTCACTTCCCAAGGGGCACATCGAACAGGGCGAGACCGCCGAGCAGACCGCCATCCGCGAGGTCGCCGAGGAGACCGGCATCCAAGGCAGCGTGCTCGCCGCGTTGGGCAGCATCGACTACTGGTTCGTGACCGAGGGTCGACGCGTCCACAAGACCGTGCACCATTACCTCATGCGATTCCTCGACGGCGAGCTGTCCGACGAGGACGTCGAGGTGACCGAGGTGGCGTGGGTGCCGCTCGCGGACCTTCCCTCGCGGCTGGCCTACGCCGATGAACGCAAGCTCGCCGAGGTGGCAGGCCGGTTGATCGACAAACTTCACACCGATGGCCCCGGGTCGCTTCCACCTCTTCCGCACAGCTCGCCGCGCCGCCGACCCCAGACGCATTCGCACACGCGCAACCGTCGAGGAGACGACTCTGCGAAACCGCAACCTGGCCGGCGGGCGAACGGCTGCGGCCAAGGCCCATGAGGCGACAGGCGGCTTGGATTGCCGGGTCGCGCTTGCTGGCCGCCGTCGCGCTGGTGACGATGATCGTCGTCCCCGCCGTCGTGCCGCGGGCCGCGGCAGGCGAGCCGGGAGCGCAGCCCTTCCTGCGGCTTCACATCGACCAGATCACCCCCGACACGGTCACCACGACGAGTGAACCGGTCGTGACCGTCTCCGGCACCGTGACCAACGTCGGCGACCGTCCCGTTCGCGACGTGATGGTGCGTCTCGAACACGCTCCTGCCGTCGCGTCGTCCACCGGGCTGCGCACCGATCTGAGGGGCGGCGTCGAGCAGTACGAGGCAGTCGCGGACTTCGTCACCGTCGCACCCGAGCTCGCCCAGGGCCAACACGTGCCGTTCACGCTCTCATACCCGGTGCGCTCGGCCGACCTGCCCTCGCTGCGGATCGACCAACCCGGCGTCTACCCCGCCCTGGTCAACGTCAACGGCACTCCCGACTACGGAGCACCCGCCCGCCTGGACGACGCCCGGTTCCTGCTGCCCGTCCTCGGCGTGCCTGCCGATCCGTCGACCGACAACCCCGACTCGGTCACTGCGGTCGTGCCTCCGGACACGTTGCGGCCCGTGCGCGTGACGATGCTGTGGCCGCTCGCGGACAGGCCACGTCTCGCGGCCGGCGTGCCGGGCGGCGGTACACCGGTGCGCCTCATCGACGACGAACTGGCGTCGTCGCTGGCCGCGGGCGGGCGCCTCGACACGCTGCTGGCCGCGGCGGACTTCGCGACCAGCCCCACCGTCGACCCGGGCGGCCAGACGCGAAGTGCGCTGTGCCTCGCCGTCGATCCCGACCTGTTGGTCACCGTCAACGCCATGACGGCCGGTTACGCCGTCAACGACGACCCTGCGGGCGGGGTGAACTCGCCGACACACCCGGGCACCGGCCAGGACGCGGCGATCAACTGGCTCGGCAGGCTCAGAGCGCTGGCCCGGCGCACGTGCGTGACGCCGACGGTCTACGCGCAGGCCGACCTCGGGGCTCTGGCACGGGTCGGCGACACCGGGCTGTCCAGGATCGCGATCAACGACGCGGGCGACATCGTCGACCAGATCCTCGGCAGCATCTCCATCCGTGGTGTGACCATCGTCGGCGACGGACCCCTCACCGGATCGACGGTGCAGCTCCTTGCCGCACAGGGCCCGACCGTGGCGATCGCCGCCGGCGAGTCCGTCGCGCAGGACTCGACGTCCGGCGAGGCCGCGCCCATCGACCTCAACCCCCGGCGGTACGCCGCCAACGTGGTCGCGGCGCCGTTCGACCCCGCCGTGGGCGCGGCGCTCGCCGGTGCAGGCACGGTGCCCGTCACACCCTCGTATCTCGATGCGTCCCTTGGCGTTCCACTCGCCCACGACTCCCCCGCCGCGCGCCGTGAGGATGCCGTGTCCGCCCTTCTGTGGCGCGCGCTGCGGCCCCAGACCGAGCCGCGCACCGAGATCTTCGTGCCACCGATGGCCTGGAACCTGCCCCCGGACGACGCCCAGACGATCCTCACGACGCTCGCCTCGTCCATCCGGTCCGGCCTCGCCGTACCGCGCCCCCTCACCGCGGTGGTCGCGGAGGCCGATGCCCTCCCCGCTGCGGACGTGCAACCTCTGCCCGCCGACACCCTCGGCAACCCGCGCTCCTACATCGATGCCGGCGTCACCGCCGCCATCGCGAACGGAACCGGCAGGCTGTGGGGACTCACCGCCGCGCTCACCGTCGACCCGCGCACGGGCCTGACCGGCACGCAGTACACCGCGCCGCTGCGTGAGGACATGCTGCGGGCACTGAGCCAGTCGGTGCCACCGGATTCCCGCAACGGGCTGGCGACGCAGCGCGTCGGCGTGGTCGACACCACCGTCGACGACCTGCTCCGCGCCGTCACGATCGTCAACCCAGGCGGCTCCTACACGCTGGCCACCGAACGCAGTCCCCTGCCGTTGGTCCTGCGCAACGACCTTCCGGTGCCCATCCGCGTGCGGCTCGACGTCGATGCGCCGCCGGGGATGACGGTGACGGACCCGGGCGAGGTCGAGCTGCCACCGGGTTTCCTCCCCCTGCGCGTACCGATCGAGGTGCACTTCACCCAGCGCGTCGCCGTCGACGTCGCACTGCGCACCGCGGACGGGCTTGCGCTTGGCGACCCGGTGAGGCTGTCGGTGCACTCCAACGCCTACGGCAAGGTGCTGTTCTTCATCACGCTGTCCGCGGGCGCGGTGCTGGTGCTGCTCGCAGGACGCCGGTTGTGGCACCGCTTCCGGGGACAGCCCGACCGGGCCGACCTCGACCGTCCCACGCGCCGCGACGGCGCCAGACCCGACCCGCTCGACGTCGCGCTGGCCCACACGCCGGAAGAGAAGTGAGCACGATCCGGCCGCCCGGCCCGCCTCATGGAATGTCGCCTCAGGGAATGTCTGCGATGGCGCCGCAACCCCCGCGCAGTCCCCGACCAGCGCGCACGCCGCCGAGCGCGCCTGCGCGGATCCCTCAGGGTGCCGCGCCACGACGGCGCGCGGGCAAGCCGGAACTGACCGACGCCGCGGTGGTCTCACGTTCGTGGGGGATGGCGCTGGCGACGCTGGTCAGCCGCATCACCGGCTTCTTCCGGATCGTGCTGCTGGCCGCGATCCTCGGCGCGGCGCTGTCAAGTTCATTCTCGGTGGCAAACCAGTTGCCGAATCTCATCGCCGCGCTGGTGCTCGAGGCGACGTTCACCGCGATCTTCGTTCCCGTGCTGGCCCGCGCCGAGCGCGACGACGCCGACGGCGGGACCGCGTTCGTGCGACGCCTCCTCACGTTGGCGACCGCGCTGCTGCTCGTCGCCACGGTGATCTCGGTGGCTGCCGCGCCGCTGCTCGTCCGCCTGATGCTCGGCGACGACCCCTTGGTCAACCGGTCGCTCACCACCGCGTTCGCCTACCTGCTGCTGCCGCAGATCATCTTCTACGGCCTCTCCTCGGTGTTCATGGCAATCCTGAACACCCGCAACGTGTTTGGGCCGCCGGCCTGGGCGCCCGTCGTCAACAACGTGGTGGCGATCGCCACGCTCGGCGCCTATCTCCTGGTGCCCGGCGAACTCTCGCTGAACCCGGTCGCGATGGGCAACTCGAAGTTGCTGGTGCTGGGCATCGGCACCACACTCGGCGTCGTAGCCCAGACCGCGGTCCTCTTCGTCGCCATCCGGCAGGAGCGGGTCAGCCTGCGACCCCTGTGGGGCCTGGACGCAAGGATCAAGAGGTTCGGCACGATGGCGGGCGCCATGGTCCTCTACGTCCTGATCAGCCAGGCCGGTCTCATCGTCGGCAACCAGATCGCAAGTACCGCTGCCGCTTCCGGCCCGGCGATCTACAACTACACGTGGTTGGTCCTGATGCTGCCGTTCGGCATGATCGGCGTCACGGTGCTGACGGTGGTGATGCCGCGGCTGTCTCGCAACGCCGCAGCCGACGACCAGCCCGCGGTGCTTGCCGACCTGTCCTTCGCGACGCGGTTGACGATGGTGATACTCATTCCCGTCGTGGCCTTCATGACCGTCGCGGGCCCCGCGATCGGCAGCGCGCTGTTCGCGTACGGCAACTTCGGAGCGGTGGACGCCGACTACCTTGGCATGGCAATCACCCTGTCGGCCTTCACCCTGATTCCGTACTCGTTGGTGCTACTGCAGCTGCGGGTGTTCTACGCCCGCGAGCAGCCATGGACCCCGATCCTGCTGATCGTTGTCATCACCGCGGTCAAGGTGATCGCGTCACTGGCGACGCCGCACGTGACCGACGACCCTGAACTCGTCGCCGCCTACCTCGGCCTGGCGAACGGTCTCGGCTTCCTCGCCGGCGCAGCAGTCGGCCACGTGGTGCTGCGGGCCAACCTCAAGCCGCCAGGAGGCCGGCTGATCGGGCTGGACGTGCTGCGCACGATCCTGGTGACGATGTCCGCGTCGTTGTTCGCCGGACTGATCGCCCACGTCGCAGACCAGTTGCTCGGCCTCGAGTCGCTCACCGAGAGCGGCGGCGGAGCCGGTTCGATCCTGCGGCTGCTGATCCTCGGGCTGATCATGCTCCCCATCATCGTCGGGGTCCTACTCGCAGCTCGCGTTCCCGACGCGCAGGCCGCGGCGGCGGCTATCCGGCGGCGTCTGGGAGGTGGCCGGTCGGGCCCGCGGGTTGCCGGTCCGCACACGACGAGGGTTGCCGACCGACCGCGGCCTGGTATGCCCCTCACGTATTCTGATCAGAGTAATTCGCATCCGTTACGGCCGCGTCAAAACGTCCCGGCCCGGCGGGGCGGACCTCCGGCAGGCGTTGCCGGAGTCGGGTATCGGAAGGGACCAGCGGTGGCCGACGAATCCGCGGGCAGTTCCGCGCCGGGCTCCGACGTCGGTGGCGCGACGACCCGCATCCCGCGTCAGAACGTCGACGACTTCCGGCCCGACGTCCCCGGCGAGTCGCACCTGCCCCCCTCTGGCCGCCCACCGGCGGACTACGGCGGCGACCCCACCCGCGAACCCCTCGCCTACGGGTTGCCGAACGAGCCGGCGATCGAGGCAGCCACCGGCGACGACGACGTCCATCTCATGCCCGGCGCCACGATCGCCGGCGGCCGCTACCGTCTGTTGGTGTTCCACGGTGGACCGCCACATCTACAGTTCTGGCACGCCATGGACACGGCCCTCGACCGCCAGGTGGCGCTGACGTTCATCGACCCCGACGCGGTGCTCCCCGACGAGGAACTGGCCGAGATCCTGTCCAGGACGATGCGGTTGAGCTCGATCGACGTGCCCGGTGTGGCGCGTGTGCTCGACGTCGCCCATACGGGCTCGGGCGGTCTCGTGGTCTCGGAATGGATCCGCGGCGGCTCGCTGGCCGAGGTCGCCGAGACGGCGCCGTCGGCCATCGGCGGTGCCCGCGCCATCCAGTCGCTCGCCGCGGCGGCGGAGGTTGCGCACCGATCCGGTGTCGCACTCTCAATCGATCATCCGGGCCGGGTGCGCGTCAGCATCGAAGGCGACGTCGCGCTCGCGTTCCCGGCCACCTTGCCCTCAGCGACGCCCGAGGACGACATCAGGGGCATCGGCGCGGCGTTGTACGCGCTGCTGGTCAACCGCTGGCCGCTGCCGGAGTCGGGTGTGCGCAGCGGAATGGAGGCCGCCGACCTCGACGCGGCCGGCGAGCCCGTGGAGCCCCGCGTGGTGGACCGGGCCATCCCGTTCCAGATCTCCGCGGCGGCCGTCCGCGCGGTTCAGGAGAACGGCGGCATCCGCTCCGCACCGACCCTGCTGAATCTCCTGCAGCAGGCCACCGCGGTCGCTGACCGCACCGAGCTGATCTCGCCGATCGACGAGCCCCCGGCTCCGCGCGACCGCTACCGAACCGGTGACGATGCCGACGAGGCGAAGGCCAAGCGCAAGAAGGGCATCCTGATCGGCGCCGCGGTCGCGGGCTCGATCCTGGTAGTAGCCCTCATCGTGCTGGCGACGGTCCTTCGAGGTGTGTTCAGTGACGTCGGCGGACCGCTCAACAAGGACGAACTCGGCCTCAACGCCCCATCGAGCACGAGCAGCGACAACCCGACGGCGAACAACGTGAAACCCGTCAAGGCGACGGTGTTCTCGCCCGACGGCGAGGCCGACAACCCGGCCAACGCGGCTCAGGCCATCGACGGCGACCCGGCGACGGCGTGGTCGACCGACACCTACACCGACTCGGTTCCCTTCCCCAACTTCAAGAACGGCGTGGGGTTGATGCTGCAGCTGCCGCACGCCACCGCGATCGGATCCGTCACCCTCAGCCTCAACAGCACGGGCACGTCAATCCAGATCCGCTCCGCGCAGTCGGCGACGCCTGCCAGCCTCGACGACACCACCGTGCTCACCCCGCCGACGCCGATGAAGGCGGGCTCCAACACCATCACGATCAACAACCCCACACCCGTCTCGTATGTGCTGGTGTGGATCACCACGCTCGGCACCGTCGACGGCAAGAGCGAGTCCGCGCTCGCGGACATCACGCTCAAACCCGCTTCCTGACGGCGGCGCCGTCGGTTCGTCCCCAGGCAGGTCGCCGGGTGCGATGCGCTTCGCTGCAGGTCAGCGCTGCGGTGTGGATGGACTCGATGGCTGGCGAGAAAGAAGTGTCTGGCCCGGTGTTCGCAGTTGATTAGTGTTCGTCTGTGGGGAGCTTCGGGGGAATCGCAGAGCCAAAGCGGTCGGACGCAGAGTTGCTGGCGGCGCACGTGGCCGGCGACCGCTACGCCTTCGAGGAACTCTTCTACCGCCATCACCGGCAGCTGTACCGCCTCGCCCAGATCACCAGCCACAACCGCGATGACGCTGCGGACGCGCTCCAGGACGCGATGCTGTCGGCGCACCGCAGCGCGTGCCGATTCCGCCACGACGCATCGGTGAGCAGCTGGCTGTACCGCATCGTCGTGAACGCGTGCCTAGATCGTTTGCGGCGCAACAAGTCTCACGCAGCGTGCCCGCTCACCGACGACGTCTATCACGTCGGTGACCCCACGCCGCGGGTCGATACGGCTCTGGTCGTGGAACGCGCGTTGCTGAGACTGCCCGTCGAGCAACGGGCCGTCGTGGTGGCGGTCGACATGCACGGCTACTCGGTCGCCGAGACGGCACGGCTACTCGGCGTGCCCGAGGGCACGGTCAAGAGTCGCTGTTCGCGGGCGCGCGCGAAGCTCGCCAATACCCTCGAGTACTTCGACAACCCCGCCCCGACGGTCCGCGGCGAGGTCCGCTGACGGCTACTGGCTCTGGCGGACGCGGGTGTCCGGACGCGGCACGTTGATCAGCTGCGGGCCGTTGACGGCCTGCGAGAGGCATCCCGGACGGTTCCTGCAAGCGATGATGGCACCCGCCCCGGGAGACTGACCGGGAACCGACGGAACCGCATTCGGAATACCGCAGGTCTGGTGGTACGGATCCCAGGGGACCACGTTCATGTCGCAGGCCAGCGAAGCGGTGTGGGGCGTCGTCGCGGTGTCCAGTGCCACCAGCCCCGAGGCCGAGGCGATTCCGAAGGCGCCGATGACCAATAGTCGTTGCAGGTTGCGCATGATGTGGGCCTCGTTCGTAAAGTTCAACTAATCACAATTCTGGGCCGCCTGACCCAAGGATCCTCTTCAGCTGGAACAACGCAAGGACACTCCCGGGAATTCCGGTCTCGAGGCGGTGCGACACTGGCTGAAAGCACTCGAATCGGTGGGGGACGACGGCCAGTGGACAGCGAGGCGGGCGGTCACGACGATCGCTTCGACGGACCCGTCACCATAGACCTGCTGGCAGATCTGCAGGCCGGCCTGCTCGACGAGCGGACCGCTGCGCGACTTCGGCACCGGGCGCGCACCGATCCGGACGTCGCCCGTCAGCTTTCGACGCTGGAGCGAGTGCGCCGCGAGCTGGCCGACCTGGGCGTCGACGCTGCATCCGCACCCGACATTCCGGCCGACGTCACGGCACGCGTCGGCACGGCCCTGCGCAATCAGCTCCCGCCGGCGAATCGGGTGCTCGATCGGCGCGGCTCGGGGACCGTACACGCCGCCCGCGATCCCGTCGTGCGATTCAGAACCACCGGTGCCGTGTTGGGTCTGGCAGCGGTCATCGCCGCGGGCGCGGTGGGCACGGTGATGCTCCTTCGCAAAGATTCCGCAGAGCCATTCGGCGCTGAGCCCACCGCATCGTCGATCACGGTCTCCCGCCCGTCGGGTGGCGTTTCCCTGTCGGACGCGGAACTCCTCGCGCTGCTCACCCAGCCCCCGGACCTGGGCGCCCTTGCGAGCCCTCGGCGTCGGGCGTCGTGTCTCATCGGGCTCGGCTACTCGACGGGGACATCCGTGCTCGGCGCGCGACCGCTCGAGGTCATGGGCAGGCCAGGGGTGCTCGTGCTTCTTCCCGGCGATGTGCCCAGCCGCATCAACGCGGTCGTGGTTGCGCCGAACTGCAGCTCCGTCGACACCGGTTTACTCGCCAGCACGGTGGTCAACAAGACGTGACGCGTCCCGCACGCGCGCATGGAACAGGCGGGCTTACGCTGGTGTTATAGGCCGTACGCAGAAAGGCGGAAATGACTAGCTCTTCCCCTAATTCCGGCACGCTCCATGACGTGATCATCATTGGTTCGGGCCCCGCTGGTTACACGGCCGCGGTGTATGCCGCGCGTGCCCAGCTCAATCCGTTGGTCTTCGAAGGGGTGCAGTTCGGCGGCGCCCTGATGACCACCACCGAGGTGGAGAACTACCCGGGGTTCAAGGACGGCATCACCGGGCCCGAATTGATGGAGCAGATGCGCGAGCAGGCCCTGCGGTTCGGTGCCGATCTCCGCATGGAGGACGTCGACGACGTCTCGCTCGACGGCCCCATCAAGACGGTCAACGTCGGCGACGAGACCTATCAGGCTCGGTCGGTCATCCTCGCGATGGGCGCGGCGGCGCGGCAACTCGACGTACCCGGTGAGATGGAGCGCATCGGCACCGGTGTGAGCACCTGTGCCACCTGTGACGGCTTCTTCTTCCGCGACCAGGACATCGCGGTCATCGGCGGCGGCGACTCGGCCATGGAGGAAGCCACCTTCCTCACCCGGTTCGCCCGCAGTGTGACGTTGATCCACCGCCGCGACGAGTTCCGCGCGTCGAAGATCATGCTCGAGCGCGCCAAGGCCAATCCCAAGATCACGTTCCTGCCCAACACCGCGGTCACCGAGGTGGAGGGCGAGCCCAAGGTCACGGGCGTGCGCCTGCGCGACACCGTCACCGGTGAAGAGTCCAAGCTTGCCGTGACGGGCGTCTTCGTGGCGATCGGCCACGATCCGCGTTCGGGGCTGGTGAGGGGCAAGGTCGAACTCGACGACGAAGGATATGTCCAGGTCAAGGGGCATACCACCAGCACGTCGATCGACGGGGTGTTCGCGTGCGGCGACCTCGTCGACCACACCTACCGGCAGGCCATCACCGCCGCAGGCAGTGGCTGTTCGGCGGCGATCGATGCCGAGCGCTGGCTCGCCGACAACGACGATCCAGAGCTTGAAGACGATCCAGAGCTGAACCCTCCCGCTTCAACCGATTCGTAGACAAGAGGAGCACCACATGAGCGAGATCACAAGCGCGACCGTTGCTGTCACTGACGACTCGTTCTCGAGCGACGTCCTCTCCAGCAGCACCCCGGTGCTGGTGGACTTCTGGGCGACGTGGTGCGGCCCCTGCAAGATGGTCGCCCCCGTACTCGAGGAGATCGCCACCGAGAAGGCAGGCGCGCTGACGGTTGCGAAGCTGGACGTCGACGCCAACCCGGCCACGGCCCGCGACTTCCAGGTGGTGTCGATTCCGACGTTGATCCTGTTCAAGGATGGCAAGCCGGTGAAGCGCATCGTGGGCGCGAAGGGCAAGGCCGCGCTGCTGCGCGAACTGTCTGACGTCGTCTGATCGGCCCTTCCCGATCGGAACATGCGGCTCCGACTGGCCTGGAGGTTTTTCGAATTATCGTCTCCGTCTGCGACAATTCTGTTCATGTCTAGTGTGCGCCGCGGGGACCGGGGGGTCCCGGTCGTCGAGATTCGGACGGCACTGGCTGCGCTGGGCATGCTGGACAGCCCCGATGCTGACCCCACCACTGGTAGGCACGTGGCGTTCGATGCGTTCGACGAGGACCTCGACCATGCGGTCCGAGCGTTCCAACAGCATCGTGGACTGCTCGTCGACGGCATCGTGGGTGAGGCTACCTACCGTGCACTCAAGGAGGCGTCCTACCGGTTGGGCGCACGTACCCTGGCCCACCAATTCGGTGCGCCGATGTACGGCGACGACGTCGCGACGCTGCAGGCCCGCTTGCAGGACCTTGGTTTCTACACCGATCTGGTCGACGGCCACTTCGGCCTGCAGACGCACAACGGCCTGATGTCGTATCAGCGGGAGTACGGTCTCTACCCGGACGGTATCTGCGGCCCAGAAACGTTGCGGTCCTTGTACTTTCTCGGTTCCCGGGTGACCGGTGGCTCGCTTCACGCCATCCGCGAGGAGGAGTTGGTTCGTCGCTCCGGCCCGCGCCTGTCGGGTAAGCGCATCATCATCGACCCGGGTCGCGGCGGCGACGACCACGGTCCCATCTTCAGTGGTCCTACGGGGCCCATCAGTGAAGCAGACATCCTGTGGGACTTGGCGAGTCGTCTCGAGGGCCGGATGACGGCGATCGGCATGGAGACGTTCCTGTCCCGGCCGGTGGGCCGCAGTACGTCCGATGCCGAGCGAGCCGCGACGGCCAACGCCGTCGGCGCCGATCTGATGATCAGTCTCAGGTGTGCCGCGCTGCCCGGCTCCCCCGCCAACGGCGTCGCGTCGTTCCACTTCGGCAACGCACATGGCTCGGTCTCCACCATCGGCCGCAATCTCGCCGACTTCGTCCAGCGAGAACTGGTGGCGCGCACCGGACTACGGGACTGTCGTACCCACGGACGCACCTGGGACCTGCTTCGCCTGACCCGCATGCCCACCGTCCAAGTGGACGTTGGCTACATCACCAACCCGCACGACCGCGCACTGCTGGTGTCGCCCCATGCGCGCGACTCCCTCGCCGAGGGCATCCTCGCCGCCGTGAAACGGCTCTACCTGCTCGGCAAGGACGACCGTCCGACGGGTACGTTCACCTTCGCCGAACTGCTGGCCCACGAACGTTCCGTCGAGCAGTCCGCCGGGCGCGCAGCCCAGAGCTGACCGGCTCTTACCCCGGCGGAACTGGCGCCGGCCCCCACTGGCTGCTGCAGTTGGGCGCTTTCCAGCAGCCGCTCCAGAGCAGCCTCGACGTCGGCCTTCCAGCCCAGCCCCTGCTCGAGCTCGAGGCGCATGCGTGGGAAGTACCGGTGCGGAGCGACGATCTCAAATCCGACGTCGCCCAAGAAGTCTGCATCGATGACGCACCCATCCACCGAACAGTCGCCGAGGACCTGTACCGCTGAGCGAAGGTCGGGCGAGACCTTCTGCGGGTCGGCGAGCTCGGCCGCCTCGGCGGTCCGCCCGAACGCCTCCAGCGCGCGAACACCGCGCCGCACCAGGTCCCCCACCACCGCCGCCATCAAGGCGCGAGTGAGCCCGTCGCCGTCGTCACCGGATTCGACTCCGGCGGTGGTCAACAACACGGCGTCGGCACTGACGGGTCCGGTCGGGAAGAGTCCGGCGCGCGGTACCGCACGCGGCGGAGCGTAGAACGCGAACCCGAGACACGGCTCGTCCCCACTCGAAGTCGACGCAGTGAAGTCGGCTTGGTCCGGCTCGCACGCCACGGCCAGCTGTCCGCAGGAACCCCACTCCAGCATGACCATCGACAGCCACGCTTCCTTCTCGAACTCCGGGTCGGCGAGGTGATCGTCACCTTGCAGAGTGGACGGGTCCACCTCCCAGAACACACATCGCCGCGCGTGCTTGGGCAGCTGCTCGAAGGCTTCGAGCCGCAGCGGCGTAATTCGTGCTGACACTAGACCCCCCGCGTTTCTGATCGGCCGGACGGCCGTGGCCGCCACTCCAGGATAGAAGCGCACGGCGAGCGCGGTTCGATTTCTTGAGGGAACTTCACGCCGGGCCCCGACTGACAGCCCTTCGCTTCGCTCGCCCCAGATGTCAGTCGAATCATGTTGCTGCGCAAGGGTTTAGCTCCTCAGAGTACCGACGCCGCCGGGCTGTGCGCGTCGATGTGTCACAGTGACGTAATTACGCGGTATGCCCGGTCATGCCTTGGATGAGTTCATGAGATCGACTATGCGTTGGAGGTCCTCGACCGAGCCGAACTCCACCACGATCTTGCCCTTGCGTTTGCCAAGGCTCACGGTGACCCGGGTATCGAACGCTGAGGACAGGTGTTCAGCAACGTCCTGCAGCCCCGGCATCTGAATCGGCTTGCGCCGCTGTGCTGGAGACGGGTCCTGGACGCCGTCCCGGTTCGCGAGGGTCACGGCCTCCTCAGTCGCGCGCACGGAGAGCCCCTCGGCGACGATCCGGGTGGCCAACTCCTCCTGCTTCTCGGTGCCTGCCTCCAGTGCCAACAGTGCGCGGGCGTGACCCGCGGACAGAACTCCGGCCGCCACCCGCCGCTGGACCGCGATGGGCAGGCGCATCAACCGAATCATGTTGGTGATCACCGGACGCGATCGGCCGATCCGCACCGCGAGTTCCTCGTGCGTCACGCCGAATTCGTCGAGAAGCTGTTGGTACGCCGCGGCCTCTTCCAACGGGTTCAGCTGAGCGCGATGGATGTTCTCGAGGAGCGCATCACGCAGCATGCTTTCGTCGGCCGTCTCGCGGACGATCGCGGGGATCGCCGCGAGGCCAGCTTCCTGTGCGGCTCGCCAGCGCCGCTCCCCCATCACGAGTTGGTAACGCGGTTTCCCCCCGACCGGGTCGAGTGCGCGCACGACGATCGGCTGCATGAGTCCGAACTCGCGGATTGAATGGACGAGCTCGGCCAGTGCGTCACCGTCGAACACCTGGCGCGGCTGCTTGGGGTTCGGCTCGATGACCGATGGGTCGATCTCCCGGTACACCGCACCTACGTCGTTGACCGGTTCGACGACCGCCGTCGGCGCACCCCCGTACATGACATCCGCTGCGGCATCGCCCATTCCCGGAGTGCGCTGTCCATCTGCACCCTCGCTGGGACCGGTCGGAATCAGCGAGGCGAGTCCACGGCCGAGTCCGGTTCGCTTGGCTGGCGGAGTCATCGCAGCTGTCCCTTCGTTCCGGTGTGGGCCCGTTCCGCTATCTCGCGGCTGGCATCGAGATAGCTCATCGCGCCGCGTGAGCCGGGGTCGTACTCCAAGATCGTCATCCCGTAGCCCGGTGCCTCGGATACCTTGACGCTGCGCGGAATGACGGTCCGCAGGACCTTCGCTCCGAAGTGCGCGCGCACGTCTTCAGCGACCTGATCCGCCAGTCTCGTCCTGCCGTCGTACATCGTCAGGATGACCGTCGTGACGTCGAGATGCGGGTTGAGGTGGGACTTGACCATCTCGATGTTACGGAGCAACTGGCCCACTCCCTCGAGTGCGTAGTACTCGCATTGGATCGGGATGAGCACCTCCGGTGCCGCGACGAGAGCGTTGATCGTGAGCAGGCCCAGTGACGGCGGGCAGTCGATGAAGACGTAGTCGAAGTCCTGGTCCCGAAGACTTGCGAGCGCGTTCCGCAGACGGCCCTCGCGGGCGACCATGCTGACGAGTTCGATCTCTGCACCGGCTAGATCGATGGTCGCCGGCACGCAGTAGAGACGGTCGTTGTAGGTGCTCTGCTGGAGCGCAGCCTCCAACGTGATCTCGCCGATCAGCACTTCGTACGACGAGGGTGTGCCAGGGCGGTGATCGACCCCCAGCGCGGTGCTCGCATTGCCCTGGGGGTCGAGATCGATGACGAGCGTTCGCAGACCCTGCAGCGCAAGAGCGGCGGCGATGTTCACTGCGGTCGTAGTCTTGCCGACGCCACCCTTCTGGTTGGCAATCGTGAACACCCGTTGGTGCGGTGGCCGTGGAAGTTGCCGGCCCTTCGCGTTGTGCAGTAGACGCACTGCGCGTTCGGCTTCTGCGCCAATCGGGGTGTCCCCGGCCGTAGGTTCCTTCCACGCCTCCTCGACAGGCGGCTGCCATGTTTCACGTGAAACATTCGGCGAGGATTTTGGCGGCTGAGCATCGGGTGCCTCCCCCGCGCCTCTTGGCGGTGGCGTCACTTGCTCCTCCTCGTCGACCGATTCGGCCGTGGTGAACGTTCGTCCCGCGTTCCGCGGTTCGTGCCCTGCTGGTCTGACTCCCCCGTCACTCCGCTCCTGCCCGGCGGATTCGATTCCCCGGTCGCTCCGCTCCTGCCCGGCGGATTCGATTCCCCGGCCGCTCCGCCCCTGCCCCTCGGACCCGACCGGCGAGTGCCCACTACCCGAGCCGATCTCACCACCACGACCACGGTTGCGGGCGGACTCAAATAGTTCACGCCACATTCCATCACCTTCACGTCCAGGGCACCCAATGACTTCATCGCACGACGGTGTTCCTCGACTTCCACAGCAGCCCGCTCGCCCTTCATGGCGAGCATTCGTCCACCGGGCCGCAGCAGTGGGAGACACCACCGGGTCAACTTATCGAGGGATGCGACGGCTCGGGACGTAACCGCATCTATTTCTCCGGCTTGGCGCCGGACCGACGGTTCCTCGGCACGGCCGCGGATGACGACCGCCTCCAGCCCGAGAAGCTCAGTCACTTCAGACAGGAAGTCGGCGCGGCGCAGGAGCGGTTCGATCAGAGTGACACTCACTCTCGGTCGCGCAAGCGCCAGCGGTATCCCTGGAAGACCGGCGCCGCTCCCGACGTCCGCCACGCGCTCATCGTCGGTCAGGAGCTCGCCGACCGCTGCGCTGTTCAGAATGTGACGATCCCACAGACGTTCGACTTCGCTCGGTCCGATCAACCCACGCTCGATACCAGCGCCCGCCAGTATGGCGGCGTACCGCTGCGCCAGCTCGAGTCGTTCACCGAAGACGAGTGCCGCAGCCGGCGGTGCGGCGGGCACTTCGCCATGTTTCACGTGAAACATCCTCCGAATCCCCCGCCGCTGGGCCGGGGTGGAACTACACGGTTGTAACTCGATACGTCAGACCGGCAGAACGACGACGCGCCGTGACGGCTCGGCGCCTTCACTCTCGCTACGCACACCGTCAACGGCCGACACCGCATCGTGAACGATCTTGCGCTCGAAGGGAGTCATCGGCGCCAGCTCTTCGCGTTCACCGTTCGCCAGCACCCGGCGGGCGATCTTGTCCCCCAGCGCCGCCAACTCATCCCGGCGCCCGCGCCGCCAATGCGCGACGTCCAGCATCAGCCTGCTCCGCTCACCCGTCTTCTGGTGCACGGCGAGGCGCGTCAACTCCTGCAACGCGTCGAGGACCTCGCCTTTGCGACCGACCAACTTCTCGAGGTCGCTCCCCCCGTCGATACTCACGATGGCTCGGTCGCCCTCGACATCCAGATCGATGTCCCCGTCGAAGTCCAGGAGGTCGAGCAGCTCCTCCAGGTAATCGCCGGCGATCTCGCCTTCGGCCACCAAGCGGTCTTCGAGGTCCTCCGTCTTGGGCGCGTCGCCCTCGATCTCGGTCCGTTCGGTCGTATCGGCGTCAGTCATGTTCGTCCTTACTTCCTTGCTTTCACATCCATCGGTGGCCACACCGGGCCGTCCCGAATCGGGGGTACTTGTCAGGGCCTTCGCTTCTTCGGTCGGCTGTTGGCCCGCCGAGGCCCACGGTTGGCGCCGCCGTCGGCCTTCGTCGCCGGGCCCTTGCCGTTCGACGTCGGCGGTGAGTCACCCAGCGGTGCAGAGGTGGCATCGGTACTGCCTGCGTCGTCGGCTCCGAGCTCGTCGCCATCATGATCCGTCAGCTCCACAGGAGGCTTCGTCGGGCCCTCCGCGCCGGCGCCGCTGGTCGTCGGACGCTTGCGCTTGGGCTTGGTTCCCGGTGCTGGAGCATTCGACGCACGACGCGCCAACTCCTCCCGCTTCTTGGCTTCCTCTTCCTTCTCGATCCGGCCAAACACGAGGTGCTGCTGGCCGTACGTCCAGATGTTGTTCGACACCCAGTACAAGATGATCGCGAGGGGCAGGAATGGGCCTCCGACCACAACGCCCAACGGGAACACGTACAGCGCGAGCTTGTTCATCATCGCGGTCTGCGGGTTGGCCGACGCTTCGATGCTCTGTCGTGCCACCGACGCTCGACTGTTGAAGTGCGTCGCGACACCGGCGAGAATCATCAGCGGCACGCCGACGATGATGACCGCGATACGGTCGAACTGTTCGAACGCACCGAGCCCCACCGTCTGGACCATCGACGCGCCCAGTGGCGCACCGAAGAGATCGGCCTTCAAGAAGTTCTGGACGTCGGTCGCGCTGAAGACGTAGTTGCCGATGGAGCTGTTCTCCGCCACGGACAAGCCGAGCCGGCCGATGCCGGTCTGGGTCCGGTTGAAGGACATCAGCACGTGGTACAGGCCGAGGAACACCGGGATCTGCGCCAGCATGGGTAGGCAGCCGAGGATTGGGTTGAACCCGTGATCCTTCTGCAGCTTCTGCATCTCCAGCGCCATCCGCTGTCGGTCCTTGCCGTACTTCTTCTGCAGCGCCTTGATCTGTGGCTGCAACTCCTGCATCTGGCGGGTCGTGCGGATCTGCCGAACGAACGGCTTGTAGAGAATCGCGCGCAGCGTGAAGACGAGGAACATCACCGTCAGCGCCCACGCGAAGAAATTGTCCGGGCCGAACACGAAGCCGAAGACCTTGTACCAGAGCCACATGATGGCGGACACCGGGTAATAGATGACGTCGAGACTGAACCAATTAAACAAACGAATCGCTCCTCAGCGTCGCGCTATCCACGGCCCCGCCGGAGTCCGCCCGCGGACGACATCCACTCTCGTGTCGCTCCGGAATCGGATCCCATCCACCTTGGTGCCACGGACCACACTTGGCCAGCCGCACCAAGGACAACCATGTCCCCCCTAAGATTCCGAACTCTCGAAGCGCGTCGACCGCGTACTGACTGCACGTTGGTGTGAATCGGCACGAGGGTGGCCGCAACGGAGAGATCATCGTGCGGTACAGCTCGATGGCGTAGATGACGCCTCGCGCCAGCACGCCAGCGATGCGACCGCTCATCGCCGAGCCCCAGACTCCGACGCGCGTCGCAACGCGGTCCGCAGTTCCTGATCGAGACGGGCCGAGATCGCGTTCCGACTACTCGGAAGAGCACGGATCACCACTTTGTCACCTGGCCCCAGATCTTCGATCACGCCCCGTGCCACGTGCCGCAACATCCGCGAGACGCGGTGCCGCTGTACCGCGGAGCCGACCGACTTGGAGACGACGAGGCCGATCTTCGGGCCATCGGAGCCATCGTCGGATGACCTCAAGGCGTGCACCACGAGGTCGGGCTGGGCTGCGCGCACACCACGATTGACGGCGAGCCCGAAGTCAGTCGACCGGGTCATCCGGTACTGAGCCGGAAGCACCTGTCTACACCCTGCTACGGATCAGACCGGCATCACGCAGTCAGAGAGCGACGGCCCTTGCCGCGACGACCGGACACGATGGCGCGTCCGGCCCTTGTCCGCATCCGCAACCGAAAACCGTGCACCTTGGCACGGCGCCGGTTGTTGGGCTGGAACGTCCGCTTGCCCTTGGCCACGGCTGTTTCTCCTCAATGACGGGTGCGCCCGCCCCCGTCGAACACACGAGTAACCTCGTGCGCGTCTGGAAGCAGCCGCGGTACGTACGCTTCGTTCGTCTCGCTTGCTCCGGCGCGTAAACCCGACGATCCGAGTCGCAGCCGTATCGCCACGTTCGGGCGACTGTTCGAGGGTACTGACGAGATTTCCCTAGGTCAAACCCGCTTCTCGCGCTGGCGAATCCGTGACATCCAACACGCGTGTCACATCCAACACGCGTGTCCAGGCAAGCCGCAGTCAATGTTGCAGAACTGTTGGCACCCGGCAATAAAACTGTTAGCTTCTGGCAAGGCTGTCTCTCACCTAGGGACGCCGCTGGACGAAGAAAGTGAGGACGGCCGCCCAACCGGGAGCCCATGGTGTAGTCGACCACCTTGACGAGCCCCGGGCCGCGGCCTCCACGCGTACGCTACGACACAACGACGGGTGTCGGTTATCCACAGACTGTGGATAACCATGTGGACATCCGGCCATTGTCTATTCGTCCATCCCAGCTTTGGCCACGAGGGGGTACGTCTACGTTGACATCCGACCCCGACCCGCCGTTCGTCGCAATCTGGAACGACGTCGTTGCGGAGCTCAACGGTGACACCTCTCGTGACGGAAGCTCTCACACCGGCTCCAACGCCCCGAATCTCACCCGTCAGCAACGGGCCTGGCTGAAGCTGGTCAAACCGCTCGTCATCGCCGAAGGGTTTGCCCTCCTTTCGGTTCCCACCCCATTCGTCCAGAACGAGATCGAACGGCACCTCCGCGAACCGATCATCGCCAGCCTCAGCCGTCGGCTCGGTCAGCGCGTCGAGTTGGGCGTCCGCATCGAGACTCCCGGCCCCCAGACGGACCGCGGCGACGATCTTCCCCCCGAGGTGACTCCGGATGCCGACGAGGTCGACGACGACGAGGAAGCACTCGCGAGCGCCGAGGAAAGCTGGCCGACCTACTTCACGAACCGCCCCCAGAACTCCCCCACCAACGACGTCAGCCTCAACCGTCGGTACACGTTCGACACCTTTGTCATCGGCGCGTCCAACCGGTTCGCCCATGCCGCCACCCTCGCCATCGCCGAGGCGCCTGCCCGCGCCTACAACCCACTGTTCATCTGGGGCGAGTCCGGTCTCGGCAAGACACACCTCCTCCATGCTGCGGGCAATTACGCCCAGCGCCTGTTCCCCGGCATGCGGGTGAAGTACGTCTCGACCGAAGAGTTCACCAACGACTTCATCAACTCGTTGCGGGACGACCGCAAGGCCTCCTTCAAGCGCAGTTACCGCGACATCGACGTTCTCCTGGTCGACGACATCCAGTTCATCGAGGGCAAGGAAGGTATCCAGGAGGAGTTCTTCCACACGTTCAACACCCTGCACAACGCCAACAAACAGATCGTGATCTCCTCGGACCGACCGCCCAAACAGCTCGCCACGCTGGAGGACAGGCTCCGGACGCGATTCGAGTGGGGTCTGATCACCGACGTTCAGCCACCGGAACTCGAGACCCGCATCGCGATCCTCCGCAAGAAGGCGCAGATGGACCGCCTCGACGTTCCTGACGACGTGCTGGAACTCATCGCCAGCAGCATCGAGCGCAACATCCGCGAACTCGAGGGCGCCCTCATCCGGGTGACCGCATTCGCCTCCCTGAACAAGGCCGCGATCGACAAATCGCTCGCCGAAATCGTTCTGCGCGACCTCATCTCCGACGCCGGTTCCATGCAGATCAGCATCGCCACGATCATGGCCGCCACGGCCGAGTACTTCGAGATCACCATCGAGGAGCTCCGCGGTCCTGGCAAGACTCGGGCGTTGGCGCAGTCCCGCCAGATCGCGATGTACCTGTGCCGTGAACTGACCGACCTGTCGCTACCCAAGATCGGTCATTCGTTCGGCCGCGACCACACCACGGTCATGTACGCCGAGCGCAAGATCCGCGGCGAGATGGCACAGAAGCGCGAGATCTTCGATCACGTAAAGGAACTCACGACGAGGATTCGTCAGCGATCCAAGCGCTGAACGACATTTCCCGCGACGAGATTTCCGAGAATCTTCTGTCCCTGCCGCACCACTCGTCACACCTCAGACATGTGGACCACTCGTGCACAGTCTCGGGACGAACCGCCCGAGCGACCGGTGCCGGTGCACACGTGGTCCGTGTCGTCCACAGCCCACCCGCATGCGCACGTCAGTACTCCACGAGTAACCCACGAGCGCACACCGCACCCGACCTGGCAACGCGTCACTCGATCCACAGCTTCCACAGCACCTATTACTGTTACTCGTTTATCTCTATAGTTCCCTCTCTAAAAGAAGCACCTGGGGATCACGCCCTGTTGACCGTGCGGCAGCGCCGCCGCGAGGGCGCGTTGTCACTCCCGTCGATTAGCTTTCAAGTTGACGCCGAAGGCTCTACGGTGAGTCTTCGACAACCGGAACGGTCGTCGAACCGCAGCGTGGTGACATGTCCGTAAGACACCCGTAGATCCGCTGCTAGTGCTTGTAGCTGGGGTTTCACCGAAGGGACGCTATGGACGTGGCGACGACGATTGGTACTGATTTGAAGTTCCGCCTGGCGCGGGAGGACTTCGCCGATGCCGTGGCATGGGTTGCCCGCATTCTGCCGACCAGGCCGACGGTGCCGGTTCTCTCCGGCGTCCTGCTGACTGGCTCCGATGACGGGCTGACCATCTCCGGCTACGACTACGAAGTGTCGGCCGAAGTGCGCGTCGGGGCGGAAATCGCCTCTGCAGGAAGCGTTCTCGTCTCTGGGCGGTTGCTTTCGGACATCACGAAGTCATTGCCAGCCAAGCCGGTGGACGTCAGTGTCGAGGGCACCCGCGTGTTGTTGAGCTGCGGCAGTGCACGTTTCTCGCTGCCGACGATGGCGGTCGAGGACTATCCGACGCTGCCGTCGTTGCCCGAGGAAACCGGTGTCGTGCCGTCCGATCTGTTCGGCCAGGCCATCGGCCAGGTCGCCGTCGCCGCGGGCCGGGACGACACGCTACCGATGCTCACCGGCATCCGCGTGGAGATCTCCGGTGAGAAGGTCGTGCTGGCCGCCACCGACCGGTTCCGTCTCGCGGTGCGCGAACTGACCTGGGCGACCGAATCCGCAGACATCGAAGCGGCCGTGCTGGTTCCGGCGAAGACACTCGCCGAGGCAGCGAGGGCAGGCACCGACGGAGCTGACGTACATCTGTCACTCGGTGCGGGCGCCGCGGTCGGCAAGGACGGGCTGCTCGGAATTCGTAGCAATGGCAAGCGCACGACGAGTCGGCTGCTCGACGCGGAGTTCCCGAAGTTCCGTCAGTTGCTGCCCGCCGAGCACACGGCGGTCGCGACCATCGGTGTCGCGGAGCTCACCGAGGCGATCAAACGTGTTGCCCTCGTCGCCGACCGCGGCGCTCAGGTACGCATGGAATTCTCCGAGGACTCGCTGCGACTGTCGGCCGGCGGTGAGGACGCGGTGGGGCGTGCCGAGGAAGATCTTCCCGTGGAGTTCTCCGGTGATCCTCTGACCATTGCCTTCAACCCGACGTACCTGACCGATGGTCTGGGCTCGCTGCACTCTCCGAAGGTGACGTTCGGCTTTACGACATCCAGTCGTCCCGCGGTGTTGCGGCCGGCGGGTGATGATGATGATGCGTACGTGGGTTCCAGTGGTCCCTTCCCGGCGGCCCAGACCGACTACGTGTACCTGTTGATGCCGGTACGCCTCCCGGGCTGACCGGCCTTATCGTCACGAAAGAGGCGCACATGCAACTCGGGCTGGTCGGTCTCGGAAAAATGGGCTTCAACATGCGTGAACGCCTGCGTCAGGGTGGACACGAAGTAATCGGATACGACCCTCGGCCCGAGGTGACCGACGTCCCGGATCTCGCCGGCCTGGCTGCGGCGCTCACCGCGCCCAGGGTGGTGTGGGTAATGGTGCCCTCGGGCGAGGTCACGAACGGCACGATCATCGGGCTCGCGGCCGTGCTCAGTTCCGGGGACCTGGTCGTCGACGGCGGCAACTCGCGGTACACGGAGGACGGTCCCCACGCTGCGCTGTTGGCGGAGAAGGGAATTGGCTTCGTCGACGCCGGCGTCTCTGGCGGCATCTGGGGTCTGACCGAAGGCTACGGACTGATGGTCGGCGGCAGCGACGACGACGTCGCCAAGGTGTTGCCCATCTTCGACACCCTGCGGCCACCCGGGCCGCAGGAGGACGGCTTCGTCCACGCAGGCCCGGTTGGTGCAGGACACTTCGCCAAGATGGTTCACAACGGAGTCGAGTACGCGATGATGACCGCGTACGGCGAGGGCTACGAGATGTTGGCCGCGGAGGATCTGATCAAGAGCCCACAGGCCGTCTATCAGGCCTGGACCAATGGCACCGTGGTGCGGTCGTGGCTGCAGACGCTGCTGGCCAAGGCACTGAAGGAAGATCCTCAACTCGCCGAGATCAAGGGCTACACCGATGATTCGGGCGAGGGCCGCTGGACCGTGGAGGAGGCAATCCGCCTTCGAGTGCCCGTGCCGGCTATCGCTGCGGCGCTGTTCGCGAGATTCCTGTCACGACAGGAGGATTCGCCGACGATGAAGGCCGTGGCGGCGCTCCGCAACCAATTTGGTGGGCATGCGGTGCAGAGGATTAGTGAGTCTGGTTGATCCATGGCACGGCGATGAAGCGACGCGGGGCTGATCGGTGTACGTACGTCAACTGGCACTGACCGACTTTCGCTCTTGGTCACGACTCGAGTTGGAACTTCAGCCCGGTCGCACGGTTTTCGTCGGACCGAACGGTTTCGGCAAGACGAATCTGGTTGAGGCACTGTGGTACTCCTCGACGCTCGGCTCACACCGGGTCGGCTCGGATGCGCCTCTGATCCGGGCGGGCGCCGAGCGGGCGATCGTGTCGACGATCGTCGTGAACGAGGGCCGGGAGTTGGCCGTCGACCTCGAGATCACCGCGGGGCGGGCCAACAAGGCGAGACTGAACCGCTCCCCGGTGCGCAGTGCCCGCGAGATCCTCGGGGCGTTGCGTGCGGTGCTGTTCGCGCCGGAGGACCTCGCGCTCGTCCGCGGTGAGCCCGGTGAACGGAGGCGCTATCTCGACGAGCTCGCGACCACCCGTCGCCCCATGGTGGCCGGTATCCGCGCGGACTACGACAAGGTGTTGCGACAACGCGCGGCGCTGCTGAAAAGCGCTGCGGGCGCCCGCTTTCGCGGCGACTCCGGGGCCCTGGATACGCTCGACGTGTGGGACGGGCACCTGGCCATCCATGGTGCAAAGCTGATCGCCGCGCGGGTCGAGCTGATAGGTCTGCTCGCCCCAGAGATCGCGAAGGCCTACCAGCTGTTGGCGCCGGCCTCGCGTCCGGCATCGGTGCGCTACCGCAGTTCGGTCGACGCGGTCGAGGCGGAGGCGGCCACCGGCGCGTCGAGCACCGAGATCTTCGAGGTGGCACTGCTCGATGAACTGGCTCGCAAGCGCTCGACCGAAATCGAGCGGGGGGTCTGCCTCGTGGGACCTCACCGCGACGACTTCGAACTACGGCTCGGCGATCAGCTGGCCAAGGGGTTCGCCAGTCACGGGGAGTCGTGGTCGATGGCGCTGTCCCTGAGACTAGCCGCCTACGAACTGCTCCGGTCCGATGGAAGTGATCCGGTGCTGCTCCTCGACGACGTGTTCGCCGAACTCGACTACGCGCGTCGGCGGGCGCTGGTCGAAGTGGCGGCGTCCGCCGAGCAGGTTTTGGTAACGGCAGCGGTCAAGGAGGACATCCCTCAGGACTGGGATGCGCGCAGAATGGAGATCGGTATGCGCGACGACGATTCCGGTCGACTCTCGGAGGTGATCGAATGACGGACTCCACGGATGGAGAACCGGTGGAACCACCGGTACACCTTGCGCATCTAAAGGGCATGGATCTCGTCAGGCGCACGCTCGAAGAGGCGCGCGGCGCCGCACGCAGCCAGGGCAAGGACGTGGGCCGCGGCCGGACGTCGTCGGCGAAGAACGCGCCCGTGCGCGGTTCGCGCCGGAAGTGGTCGGGGCCAGGACCAGACGCCCGCGACCCCCAGCCGCTCGGCAGCGCTACCTCCGAGCTGGCGAAGAGTCGCGGGTGGTCGTCCCGCGTCGCGGAGGGGTCGGTATTCGGGCAGTGGGCCACCGTCGTGGGTGATCAGATCGCCGAGCACGCCAACCCGTCCGCGTTGCGTGACGGAGTGTTGACGGTGGAGGCCGAGTCGACGGCTTGGGCGACCCAGCTGCGCCTGGTTCAGTCGCAGATTCTCGCCAAGATCGCCGCGGCTGTGGGAGACGGCGTCGTCACCAGTGTGAAGATCGTGGGTCCGGCGGCTCCGACGTGGCGCAAGGGGAAGTACAACGTGCCGGGCCGCGGCCCGCGCGACACCTACGGGTGAGCCTCTTCCGCCCTGCATCTGAGAGCGCCGACAACGGTTGCGCTGGGCTCATCGGTCGTCGGGACGCGCCGTTGGCCGCGAAATTCCGTGCACGGCTCAATTAGGTACACAGAAACGCCGCCTCAGAGTCAGTCCTGACGGTGGGTAACGGTAGACTGATACAAGACTCGCCGGGGCCCTCGAACCCCTAGTCGGTAACCCCTGCCCTCAAGACCAAGGAGACGCGTCCAACGTGCCTGCCCAGAAGAAGAGTTCTCCCAAGGAGTACGGCGCCGAATCAATCACCATTCTGGAGGGTCTCGAGGCGGTCCGGAAACGGCCGGGCATGTACATCGGCTCCACGGGTGAGCGCGGTCTGCACCATCTCGTCTGGGAGGTCGTCGACAACGCGATCGACGAGGCGATGGCCGGGTACGCCACCAAGGTCGACGTGAAGATTCTCGGCGACGGCAGCGTTCAGGTCACCGACGACGGCCGCGGCATCCCCGTCGCCATGCACTCCACGGGTGTCCCGACCGTCGACGTCGTCATGACGCAGCTGCATGCCGGCGGCAAGTTCGGCGGCGAGAACAGTGGCTACACCGTCAGTGGTGGGCTGCACGGCGTGGGCGTATCCGTGGTGAATGCCCTGTCCAGCCGTCTCGAGGTCACGATCCTGCGGGACGGTCACGAGTGGTTCCAGTATTACGACCGCTCGGTTCCCGGCACGTTGAAGCAGGGCGGGACGTCCAAGAAGACGGGCACGACGGTCAGGTTCTGGGCGGACGCCGACATCTTCGAGACCACGGTCTATGACTTCGAGACCGTCGCGCGTCGCCTGCAGGAGATGGCGTTCCTGAACAAGGGGCTGACCATCGACCTGATCGACGAACGCGTCACCGCGGAGGACGTCGTCGACGACGTCGTGAGCGACATGGCGGAAGCGCCGAAGTCCGCGAACGAGAAAGAGGCGGAGGCCAAGGCGCCGCACAAGGTCAAGCACCGCACCTTCCACTACCCGGGCGGCCTGGTCGACTACGTCAAGCACATCAATCGCACGAAGACCCCGATCCAGCAGAGCATCATCGACTTCGACGGCAAGGGTCCCGGCCACGAGGTCGAGATCGCGATGCAGTGGAACGCCGGCTATTCGGAGTCGGTGCACACCTTCGCGAACACCATCAACACCCACGAGGGCGGCACGCACGAGGAAGGTTTCCGCAGCGCCCTGACCACGGTGGTCAACAAGTACGCCAAGGACAAGAAGCTACTCAAGGAGAAGGACGCCAACCTGACCGGCGACGACATCCGCGAGGGACTCGCCGCGGTGATCTCTGTGAAGGTCGCCGACCCGCAGTTCGAGGGCCAGACCAAGACCAAGCTCGGCAACACCGAGGTGAAGTCGTTCGTGCAGAAGATCTGCAACGAGCAGCTCAGTCACTGGTTCGAGGCCAACCCGGCCGAGGCGAAGACGGTCGTCAACAAGGCCGTTCAGTCGGCGCAGGCGCGGATGGCTGCGCGCAAGGCGCGTGAACTGGTGCGCCGCAAGAGCGCGACCGACATCGGCGGGCTGCCCGGCAAGCTGGCGGACTGCCGCTCCACCGACCCGCGGCTGTCGGAAGTCTATGTGGTGGAGGGTGATTCGGCCGGTGGTTCGGCGAAGAGCGGCCGCGATTCGATGTATCAGGCGATCCTGCCCCTGCGCGGAAAGATCATCAACGTCGAGAAGGCCCGCATCGACCGGGTACTCAAGAACACCGAAGTCCAGGCGATCATCACCGCGCTCGGCACTGGCATCCACGACGAGTTCGACCTGGCCAAACTGCGCTACCACAAGATCGTGCTGATGGCCGACGCCGACGTCGACGGTCAGCACATCTCGACGCTGCTGTTGACGCTGTTGTTCCGATTCATGAAGCCGCTCATCGAGAATGGGCACGTCTTTCTGGCGCAACCGCCGCTGTACAAGCTGAAGTGGCAGCGCAGCGAACCCGAATTCGCCTACTCCGACCGCGAACGCGACGGACTGCTGGAGGCCGGTCGTTCTGCCGGCCGAAGGATCAACACCGAGGACGGAATTCAGCGCTACAAGGGCCTCGGCGAGATGGACGCGAAGGAACTGTGGGAGACCACGATGGATCCGAGTGCGAGGGTGCTGCGTCGGATCACGCTCGACGACGCCGCCGCGGCCGACGAATTGTTCTCCGTGCTGATGGGCGAGGACGTCGAGGCCCGTCGCAGCTTCATCACCCGCAATGCGAGAGACGTTCGCTTCCTGGATGTCTGAAGCCGTTCGACCCTCTCCATTGAATCCCCGAGCTGCTCATAGACGAGCGAGGAGCACATGACAGACACCACCCTGCCGCCCGGCGGCGACGACGGCGCGACCACCGACCGCATCGAACCGGTCGACATCCAGCAGGAGATGCAGCGCAGCTACATCGACTACGCGATGAGCGTCATCGTCGGTCGCGCGCTTCCCGAGGTCCGTGACGGCCTCAAGCCGGTACACCGCCGCGTGCTGTACGCGAGGTACGACTCCGGCTTCCGGCCCGACCGTGGCCACGCGAAATCCGCACGCTCCGTTGCCGAGACGATGGGCAACTATCACCCCCACGGTGACTCATCGATCTACGACACCCTGGTCCGGATGGCCCAGCCGTGGTCGCTGCGCTATCCCCTCGTCGACGGGCAGGGGAACTTCGGCTCGCCGGGCAACGACCCACCGGCCGCCATGCGGTATACGGAGGCGCGTCTCACGCCGCTGGCCATGGAGATGCTGCGTGAAATCGACGAGGAGACAGTCGATTTCATCCCGAACTACGACGGCCGGGTCCAAGAGCCCACTGTCCTGCCCAGCCGGTTCCCCAACCTTCTGGCCAACGGCTCGGGCGGCATCGCGGTCGGCATGGCCACCAACATGCCGCCGCACAACCTCCGCGAACTCTCGGAGGCGGTGTTCTGGTGTCTCGACAACTTCGAGGCCGACGAAGAGGCCACGCTGACCGCGGTCACCCAACGGGTGAAGGGACCTGACTTCCCCACCTACGGTCTGATCGTCGGCTCGCAGGGAATCCACGACGCCTATACGACGGGCCGCGGCTCCATTCGCATGCGGGGTGTCGTCGAGGTGGAGGAGGACTCCAAGGGCCGCACCCTGCTGGTCATCACCGAGCTCCCCTACCAGGTGAACCACGACAACTTCATCACCTCGATCGCCGACCAGGTGCGCGACGGCAAGCTCGCGGGCATCTCCAACATCGAGGACCAGGGCAGCGACCGGGTCGGCATGCGCATCGTCGTCGAGGTCA
>NZ_JAVROT010000603.1:0-6787 GCF_032162605.1 Mycobacterium sp.
CCGAACTCGAGGAAGAGGAACACAGCCTGGAGCGGCTGCGCCGCTGGCACCGCGAGTTGACGGCTCGAGACGTGTTCGGCACCCCGACCGCGGCCGAGGCCGGCCAGCAGCTCAAGCACTGCACCGAACGCCTCGCCGACTACACCGAGCGGGTCTTCGCCGCCCTGCACCAGATGTGATGTCCGCCAACGTCACCGACCACGCGAAGGCCTTCGAGTGTGATATCAGACCCTGATCCGCGGTGGTTTCCGCTGATCAACGAATTCGCCCGCGACACCCCGTGGCTGCACCCGATCGTGATCGGCTACGCCGATTACGGGATCGTCATCTTCGCCGCACTGCTGCTGGCGGGGTGGTGGATCGCCCGGCACTCAGGCGACCTGAACCTGATGGCAGCGGCGACGTGGGCGCCGCTGGGCGTGCTGGCAGCGGTCGCGATCAACCAGCCGATCGTTGCCGCGCTGCACGTGGCCCGCCCCTACGTCGTGCTCCCCGACATCGTCGTGGTGGCCCACCGCGGCACCGATGGATCCTTCCCGTCTGACTACGCGGTGCTCGTCGGCGCCCTCGCCGCAGGTCTGTGGTGGGTCGACCGCAAACTGGGCACCGTCGCCGTGATCGCGGCAGCGGCGATGGCGTTCACCCGCGTCTACATCGCCGCCGAATACATCCGCGACGTGCTGGCCGGTCTGACACTCGGCATCGCGATCGGCGGCGCAGGATTCTGGGCCGCCCGCCCGGGCCTGCACTGGCTGCTGACCCGAGCCGAACAGAGTCGGCTAATGCGGCCACTGCTGACTACCGCCGATCCAATCGAACGGGCGAGCCGATGACGAGCCCCGATCCGACGGACGCCGGCCGCGTCGGTCCCCGTGGGCAGGTACTGCCGTTGTATGCGGCGGGATTCGTCACCGCGTTCGGTGCGCACAGCATCGCCGCCAGCCTGGGCGGCTACACCCACGGCCAACACGCCTCCCTGCTGGCACTGGGCCTGTTGTTAGCGGTCTACGACGGCGCCGAAGTGTTACTGAAACCGGTGTTCGGCTCCCTGGCCGACCGCATCGGCGCCCGCCCAGTCCTGCTCGGTGGGTTGCTCGCGTTCGCCGCCGCGTCGGCGGCGTTCGTGATCGCCGGCAATCCGGCGTGGGTCGGGTTGGCCCGGTTCGGGCAGGGCGCCGCCGCGGCAGCGTTCTCCCCGGCGGCCGGGGTACTGGTGTCGCGGCTGACCCCACCGGGCGGCCAAGGGCGGGGTTTCGGCCGCTACGGCGCCTGGAAAGGCCTCGGCTACACCCTGGGCCCGCTGCTCGGTGGTGTGTTGATCACCGTCGGCGGCTACAACCTGCTCTTCGCGACGCTGGCCGCGCTCGGTGTCACCGTCGCCGGGTGGGCCATGGTGATGGTGCCCGGCGTTGCGCCGCTGCCGCGGGCCCGCCAAACCGTGGCCGACCTGGCACGGCGACTCACCAATCCCGGCTTCGTGCGCCCCACCCTCGCACTGGCCGCCGCCACCGCAGCCCTCTCAGTCGGGGTGGGCTTCCTCCCCGTGATCGGCGCCGAGCGAAGCCTCGGCCCGCTGGTCACCGGGGCAATCGTGTCGCTACTCGCCCTCGCAGCCGCCGTCGTCCAACCCCGCGCCGGACGCGCCCGCGACGACGGCCGCATCGGTGACCGCACCGGCCTGGCGACCGGGCTCATAATCGCCGCCGCCGGGTGTGCGGCAGTGCTCATCCCGGGTATCGCCGGACTGATCACTGCCGCGGTCCTGATCGGCGTCGGGGTGGGGCTGATCACCCCGATCGGATTCGCCTACCTGGCTGCCACCGCCCCAAAGGAACGACTCGGGCAGACGATGGGCGCCGCCGAAGTGGGCCGCGAACTCGGCGACGCCGGCGGACCGCTGCTCGTCGGTGCCCTCGCCACCGCCGTCACCCTCACCCCAGCCCTGCTTGTTTTCGGGGTGCTGCTCACCGCCACCGCAGGCCTCCTCGCCGCACCAAGCGGTCCTCGACAGCATCCAACAACTCCGGAGGCAGTCGACTGATGGACCAAGCGCCACAACGGATCCGATGACGGCGTTTCCCCGCGCCAATGACCGCCGCCGCCGGCCCGTGCGCAGACCCGGAGTTGGCGGTGATGACAGGCCAGCACACCCGTGTCGTGGCGTTGCAGCGCACCTTGCGCAGCTAGATGCGAACTGGGAGCGACTCTGGTGGGCCGTGTGCAGCGGGTGAGCTTTCCCGGCCAACCCGACACCGACACGGTGGTCCTGGGTGGTTAGCTGCAGCAGTTCGGGTCCAGCGCAACCCTACTCAGTTCACTGCTGCAATTACTGTGGGCCGCCGGGGTTTTGGTTGGGGATGTCGGTGATGGGCAGGTTGGGGGCCGGCTTGGGTGACGGTGTGACCGGCAGGGTGGGGATTTGCGCGTCGGGGATGTCGGTGAGGTCGTTGGCGGTTGGGCCGTTGACGCGGCTGCCGTAGCTGCTGCCGGGTTCGCGGGGGCCGAGCAGGTGGCTGACGGTGACCAGGTGGTAGCCGTTGGCGTTGAGCACCGGGATGAATTGGTCGACGAGGTCGACGGTGCTGGAGTACGTGTCGTGCAGCAGCACCACCGAGCCCGGTTTGATCTGGGTCATCAGCATGTAGCGGGTGGCGGCGGTGTTCGCGTCGTTGATCCAGTCGAACGGGATGACGTCCCAATTGATGTCGGCCAGACCTTGCTGTTTGGCCTCGGCCAACACCGCGTCGTCGATCAGGCCCCCGGCGGTGCGCAACAGCGTCGGTGCCTTACCAGTGGCCGCGGCAATCGCGGCGGTGCCCTTGGACAATTGAGCGGGGATGTCCTCGCGCGGGATGGTGGACATGTTGGCGTGTTCCCAGGTGTGGTTGCCGATCTCCATGCCCGCGTCGGCGATGCGTTGAGCGCTGGCGGGGTCGGCGGCGACCTTGTTGCCGACAAGGAAGAAGGTCGCCTTGGCGTTGTCCGCGGCCAGGACGTGCAGCAGTCGATCGGTGAACGGGGTGGGTCCGTCGTCGAAGGTCAACGCCACGCACTTGGCGTGGGTGCAGTCCACGCCATCGGGACTGATCTCCCGGTGCCGCACGTAGGCGACCCCGACCACCGCCGTGGTCGCGACGAGGACGACGACGAACACCACCGCCGATAGCCACCTTGACCGACCGGTCTTGCGCTGAGCCATCACCACCACCTGTTCAGTGCCCGCGTCGGTCGTGCAGTCCTGCACCGAATCCGGGGCAGCGCCGGGACTGCTGCAACCCGGCACACCTGCCGCACTGTGCGCCACGATATACCGGGTGGGGGTACGGGGTACAGTGCGGAGTGGAGGTGGCGATGACCGGCTACATCGACGACAAGGATGATCTGCTGGCCCGACTGGCCCGCATCGAGGGGCAGGTCCGCGGGCTGGCCCGGATGGTCGAGCGAGACACGTACTGCATCGACGTGCTGACGCAGGTGTCCTCGACGACCCGGGCATTGCAGTCACTGGCCTTGGAGCTACTCGAGGACCACCTGACCCACTGCGTGACCGAGGCCGCCGACCGCGGTGGCGACGAAGCGCACGTCAAACTCCGCGAGGCCAGCGCCGCGATCGCCCGGTTGGTCAAGTCATGAACGATCCGCAGTGCCGCACGCCGCACCACCAGACCGGGGTGCCGCCCGACCTGGATGTGCCGGACTGCGGCACTGGCCCGTTCGAGCGGATGCGGTTCGTCGCCCGCGAGCTCTTCGCGCCGTGGGGGGTCACCGCCGCACGACCGGCCAGGACTGAGCGATGGGGATACTGAGCGCGGTCGGGGACAGCCTCTATGAGGCGTTCTCGATGTTCTGGGAAACCTTGTGGGCACTGGTGTTGGGTTTCGGGCTGTCGGGGGCGGTGCAGGCGTTCGTGTCCCGCGGGCAGATGCAAGCCGCGCTGGGTGATCACCGCCTGGGGACCATCGGGCGAGCCTCGTTTCTGGGGATGGTCTCCTCGTCGTGCTCGTATGCCGCTGCGGCGCTGGCGAAGTCGCTGTTCGCCCGAGGCGCGGACTTCACCGCCTCGATGGTGTTCATGTTCGCCTCCACCAACCTGGTGGTGGAGCTGGGCATCGTGTTGTGGCTGCTGATCGGCTGGCAATTCGCCCTGGCCGAGTTCGTCGGCGGCGCCATCATGATCGCGGCGCTAGCGCTGATCCTGCCCCGGGTCGTCCCCGAATCGTGGCTGGAGGGCGCTCGCACCCGGCTGAACGGCGGCGCGAGCGACGAGCATGGCGGCCATGCCCACCACGGCATGGCCGAGGACGAGCCGGAACCGCAACGCCGGCCGGCACGGGAGCGGATCCGATCTCGTGCCGGCTGGTCGGACGCCGCCGGCTACACCATCAGCGACCTGACGATGCTGCGCAAGGAGCTGGTGATCGGATTCCTGGTCGCCGGGTTCGCCACCGTCCTGGTGCCCACCTGGGTGTGGCAGTCGCTGTTCCTCACCGGGCACGGGTTCTGGTCGTCGTTGGAGAACGCGCTGCTGGGGCCGCTGCTGGCGATCCTGGCGTTCGTCTGCTCGATCGGCAACGTGCCGCTGGCCGCGGCGCTGTGGGTCGGCGGGATCAGCTTCGGCGGCGTGATTTCATTCGTCTTCGCCGACCTGATCACCCTGCCGCTGTTGCTGATCTACCGCAAGTACTACGGCGGACGGCTCACCCTGCGGCTGCTCGTGGTGTTTTGGGCGATCATGTCGGCCGCCGGGCTGGCGGTCGAATACCTCTTCGCCCCAACGGGTTTGATCCCGGCTAGTCGGCCGCACCTGGTGGCGATGGAGGGGGTGCACTGGAACTACACCACCATTCTCAACGTCATCGCCCTGGCCGGGTTCGCCGTCCTGTACTGGTTGTATCGCACCAGACACCGCTCCGGCGGCGGCGCCGGCTACGCCAAGGACCCCGTCTGCGGCATGCAGGTCGAGACCTCCGCGGCGCCAGCCACCACCATGCACGACGGGCAGCGTTACTACTTCTGCTCGGATCGCTGCCACGACACCTTCACCTCCGACCACGACGCCCCGGCACGATGACTCCGCGTCGAGCCGTCGACCCTCGGTTCACCGTCGGCACGTCGCGGCGCCGACACCGCGTCACCCAGGAGGACCTCTCATGACCGGATCCCCCACGGATCACTCCTCTTTGAGCCGGCGCGCGTTCTTCGCCGCAAGTGCGGCCGTAGCCGGCGGGTTCGCGCTGGCCGGGTGCGGCGGTTCGCCACGCCCGGCGCAGAGCCCGCCGACGTCCACCAATGCCGCGATCGCTGCCGCCGAAGCGGCACGCCCGCACACCGGTCGCACCGTCACCGCGACCCTGACCCCGCAGCCGGAAACCATTGATCTGGGCGGAACCTTGGCCGCGACTCAGGCCTACGGCGCTACTGTTCCGGGGCCGTTGATCCGGACCAACGTCGGTGACGAACTCGCCGTCACCGTCGCCAACCGGCTTAGCCACCCCACCTCGGTGCACTGGCACGGCATCGCGATACGCAACGACATGGACGGAGCCTCACCCGCCACCCCGGACATCGCCGCCGGTGCGGACTTCACCTACCGGTTCTCCCTGCCCCACCCAGGCACCTACTGGGCGCACCCGCATACCGGTCTGGAGGCCGACACCGGACTGTATCTCCCGGTGATCGTCGACGACCCGACCGAACCGGGCGCCTATGACGCCGAATGGATCGTCGTCCTCGACGACTGGACCGACGGGATCGGCAAAACCCCGCAAGAGATCTACAACGACCTGCACACCCCGCCGACGCCGGCCGGCGACAACATGCCCGGCATGCCAGGCATGGGTGGGATGGCCGCCATGTCCGGGGTTGGCACCAGCCCCCTACTAGGTGGCGACGCCGGTGACATCAGCTATCCGTATTACCTGATCAACGGCCGGATTCCCGCCGCGCCCACCACCTTCAACGCGAAAACCGGGCAGCGGATCCGGATCCGGATCATCAACGCCGGCTCCGACACCGCCTTCCGCGTCGCGCTAACCGGCCACCAGATGACCATCACCCACACCGATGGATACCCCGTCGTGCCCACCGACGTCGACGCCCTGCTGATCGGGATGGGCGAACGCTACGACGTCACCGTCACCGCAGGTGACGGGGTCTTCCCGCTCGTCGCCCTCGCTGAAGGCAAGAATGGATTGGCCCGGGCACTGCTCTCCACCGCAGCCGGGACTGCACCCGACGCCACCTTCCAACCGGCCGAGCTCACCGGCCGGATCGGCACCGTGGACATGTTCACTGCCACACCGGCCGTCGATCTAGGACCGGCGAAACCGGACATCGCACTGACGTCCAAGCTGGCGGGGGCGATGACCAAATACGACTGGACCATCAACGGTGCCGCGTTCGCCGACACCAAGCCGCTCATCATCACCCAGGGACAACGCGCGACACTGAGCTATACGAACACGACGATGATGTGGCATCCCATGCACCTGCACGGCCACACCTTCCAGATCCTCAAAGCCGACGGCAGCCGGGGTGCCCGCAAGGACACCGTCATCGTGCTACCCAAGCAGACCGTCACCGTCGCGCTGGAGGCTGACAACCCCGGAATCTGGATGCTGCACTGCCACAACACCTACCACCAAGAAGCCGGCATGATGACCAGCCTCAACTACACGTCGTAACTGCGGCCGTCAGAGGACCGGGTTCCGGCGCCGCCGTGACCACCTTGCGCGGCAGCGGGGTCGGTGTCTACCGCCGCTCGTGCAACTCATGGCTTAGCTTGCCT
>NZ_JAVROT010000604.1:0-27660 GCF_032162605.1 Mycobacterium sp.
CACGGGCACGAGCCGATCGAGGAAGTAGGAGTGTGGGGGTTCGAAGCGGGCGTCGCCGGATTGCAGCACCGCTGCCAGTCCCTGTTTGGTGACCACGAAATCGACGAAGAGGTTGATCCACTGCTGCGTAGGACATCAGCACCTCTTCCTTCCGAATCCCTCGGGGAACTCGACCGCCAGTCCGGTGACGGTGACTTCGGGGCCAACCTGACCTCGGCCTTCACCCGGGTGCGCGGTGAGATCGAGACGACCTCACCGGACACCTACCCCCAGTGGCTCACCGCCGTGTCCCGTGGCTTCCTCGGCACGGGTGGCACCAGCGGTCCACTGTTCGGAATGTTCTTCCGCGACCTGGCCCGGTGCACCACTGAGCCGACGCCGACGCTGACGGAGTTGGCGAGTGGCCTGCGAAACGGCCTGGCAACCGTGCAGCGCTACGGCAAGGCCGAGGTGGGACACAAGACCATGGTCGATGCGATCGCCCCCGCGGCGGATGCGCTCAGCGCCCGGGCGGCCGCCGGTGACGACCCCGTCACTGCGCTCGAGGCGGCGGCGGTGGCGGCAGTGGACGGCGCCCGCAGCACCAGCGACATCATCGCCCGCCGCGGTCGCGCCTCCTACGTCGGCGAGGTCTCCCGTGGGGTAGGGGACCCCGGTGCTGCCGCGGTGGCAATCATGGTGGCCTGCGCGGCCGCGGGTGCGGGGGGCGACAACGCGGCCGTGGACGTGTCCTGGATCGGGAGTTGACCCTGCGGGCAATGGGGCCAGCCTCCCGATGCTGAAGGCAACCGCTGCATACCATCGGGATTGTCCGCACTGAGGAGATCGAAGGGAGCAGACGCGTGACCGTCACCGATGACTCCATCGACCGGCAGTCCGCGGTGCCCTACTACCAGCAGTTGGCGCACGTGCTGGAAAGCAGGATCGTCTCCGGGGTCATCGAGCGCGGGGCGCGACTGCCCAGCGAGAACGACCTCTCCGTCGAGTTCGGGCTCTCCCGTGCCACCGTGCGCCAAGCCATGCAATTCCTCGAATCTCGCGGCGCGGCCAAGCGGATCCCCAACCGTGGCGTCTTCGCCAGCGAGCCACCCGACGGCACCGGCTGGATGATCCAGGGCAAGGAGGGGTTCCTCGAGAACGCGATCGGGCACCAGAACCGCTCCGTCACCACCCGCGTCGTCCGCTCGGGGGCCGTCGCACTGCCGCCCTACGCTTGTCGCTCCCTCGACTTGCCCGATGGGACAGCGGGTTTCGAGCTTATCCGGGTCCGCTCACTGGACGGGACCCCAGCGCTGTACAGCACGAACTACAGTCCGCCGAACATCGCTCCGGTGTTGGCCGGCGCTGCCGAGGTGCTCACCGGCCGCGCCTCGCTGACCACGCTGCTGGCCAACGCCGGGTTCGTCATGGGCGGGGCGAACCGCATCATCCGCGCGCAGCTCCCCAGCCCGGAGATCTGCGATGCACTGGGCGTCGAGAAATCCGAGCCGATGCTCTGCATCCGCTCGACCTCGTGGACGTCCGAGGGTCTGCGCTACGACGTCTACGAGACGTGGGTGCGCAGCGACGTCGTCCCGCTAGAGGTCAACGTCGGCGCGCTCGACCTTGGCCCCGGCCGCTGACCGAGCGGCCTCCGAGCCTGGATCGCTGTCGGTGCGCAGCACGTAGGTGACCGCGGCCGCCACGGCGTACAGGGCCGCGAACGTCCAGATCAGCGTCGACATGTGTGGGGAACCCGCCGAGCAGCCCCACCAATGCAGGCCCGACGAACGCGGACAGTCCGGCGGCCAAGGTGTACACGGCCAGTGCGCTGCCGCGGTCCTCGGGCGGCACCATCGACGGCACCAGCGCGGTCAAGGGCACGAAGCCGGCCAGCCCGATGCCGAACACCGCCCAGCACAGCATGACCAGTGCGACGTTGGGCCCGAAGAGCAGCGGCACGTAGTAGAGCAACAGAATGCCGACGCCGCACATGACGCAACCGAACCAGGTGAAGGTGCGTCGCCAGTCGAAGCGGTCGCCGAGGATGCCGAAGGCCAGGTTCGCGAAGATGTTCGCGCTGTAGACGACGGTGACGATCATCAGGTAGGTGCCTTGTGAGAACCCGATCCGATCGACGAAGAACAGCGGGGCGACGACGAAGAGCGCGAAGTTCGGCGCGGTGTTGACCAGCCGGACGAACGCACCAGCCGCGACGCGCCGGTCATGCCACAAGTTGGTGATGCCCTTGACGAGCTCTTGGACTGCGCCGTCGTGACCGGTCGAACAACGCCATCGCAGCGCCCGCGACGACGAGAACCGTTGCCAACCAGAAGGTTCCGTATTCACCGATGGCTGGGATGGTGGCGCTGGCGAGCAGTGGGCCGAGGGTAGCCCAACAGGAGAGCTGGGGGCATGCCTGCCTTGTCGACGAGCCGGGCGAGTCGCCCGAGCGGGGGGCGCTGTGGGTGCTTGCCTCGGTCACGTCATGCCCCTGGTGCGTGTGCGGGGCGGGTGTTGTGATCGACGATCTGATGGCTTTCGACGTCGAGATCGTTCAGGCTCAGACCCTTGTCGACGATTTCCTGAGACTCCGGTGGCAACTGCAACCAGCGCACCAGCACCGCGGCCAGCACGTAGAGGGCGGCGAAGACGACGGTGACGCCGCCAGGGCCGATCACGTCGAGGAAGATCGCCACGATCAATGGGCCGACGAAGGTGGCGGCACCGGCGCCCAGGTTCAACACGGCGATGGCGTTGCCCTTCTTCTCTGGGGCGATCAGCGACATCAGCACGGAGATCGGGGTGAACCCCGCCAGGGTGATGCCGAAGAACGCTGCGCACAGACCGGCCACCCAGTACTGCGGGACGGCATGCGGCAGGAAGTACAGAGCCAGCCTGCTGGCCGCCGAGCCCAGGCAGCCGAAGATCCGCAGGGTGCGATGCCAGCCCATCTTGTCGCTGATGATGCCGAACAGCAGGTTGGCGAAGATGTTGGACGCACCGATGATGAACACCAGCTGCAGCCACCCTGCAGTACCGAAGCCCAGGGTCTCGGCGAAGATCGCCGGCAGGAAGACCAGGAACCCGAATTGTGGTGCGGTGTTGATGATTCGGATGATGCAGCCGATGCCCACCCGCGGGTTCTGGAACGCGATCGCGATGCTGTCGACCAGGCTCTGGCGGGTCGTGGTGGATGCCGCGGCCAGCCGACCACCACCGGTCACCCCGCGCAAGCCGAGGAGTACGAGCAGACCACCGGCGAGACGATGCCAAGGGACAGCCACAGGGTGGCGTACTCGCCGATGATCGGCTCGGTGCCGCTGGCCAGCAACGAGCCCAGCGTTCGATGAAGGGGGCGAATCGGCTGTTCGCGATGGCGTTGGACATCAGTGTTCCGTTCCGTTCGGGAAGATCTGGACTTTGAGCGCGGAGTCGCTGTGCGCGGCGGTGATGGCTTCGCCGTACTGCTCCAGCGGGAAGGTGCGGGTGACCAACCGTTCGACGGTGGCGCCGATATCGGACATCAAGGCAGCGGCCGCAGCGAATGACGTTGCGACCGACTGTGATCCGACGAAGGTCAGCTCACGGTCGAACAGATCGTAGGGGCGCAGCGGGACGGTCTTCTCTGCGCTCACGACGCCCATCTGGAGCAGGGTGCCGCGCTTGTCGAGCAGGTCGATCGCGGCCGCTACGGCGGCGGGATGACCGCTGGCCTCGATCGCGACGTCGGTACTGCGAGGCGGGAGCTGCTCGTCGGGGTTCACGGCGTCGTCGGCGCCGAGGTCCAGGGCAGCGTTGCGGCGCACCGGGCTGGGTTCGACCACCTGAACGAATCGGGCTCCGGCCGCTCGCGCGACGACCACCGCCAGCAGTCCGATCGAGCCTGCGCCGAACACCGTCACGCGCCGGCCGGTCAGCGGCGGTGGGCGGTCCAATGCGTGGAGCACACATGAGAGTGGTTCGATCAGGGCGCCTGCGGACATGCTCAATCCGTTGGGCAGCAGGTAGGTCACCTTCTCGGGGACGGCGACCAATTCCGCGCACGCTCCGTCCGAGGTCACGCCAATCGGCACCAGGAAGTCGCATAGATTCGGCTGGCCGCCAAGGCAGTCGGGACACTTGCCGCAGGCCACGTTCGGGTCGACGGCGACGCTCTGGCCGACCTGAAACTTCGTGACACCCGAGCCGACCTCGACGATGCGGCCTGCGAACTCGTGCCCGGGCACGACGGGGAACTTGCCGGTCGGGTAGTCACCGATGACGAGGTGCAGGTCTGTGCCGCACACCCCCACGGCAACGGGTTCGATGACGAGCTCGTCCGGCCCGGCAACTGGACGGGGCTTGTCGGCCGCCTCGTAGTTGCCCTTCCCGTCGAGTACGACTGCTCGCATTGTCTCCACCTCGTCTTCTACGCCTCGTAGTCCGTGCCCGAGTGCCGGTCGGCCGTGACACTGTGATGCACCATACACAGGGTCGACCGTATCGTCTAGATCATACGTACTGTCTGGACAATGCTGTGACGTGGTCTTACTCTCGAACTACAAGACGGGGGTCACTCCGCTCAAGCTCACCACGGCTACCGAACGGACCCGATGAACCCGAGATGGAAGACGGTGGACCTCTTCGTTTCGTCGACGCTGACCCGTCAGGAGGCCGTTGACTATCTGCTCACTCACCTCCGTACGATCGCCATGAAGGTGGCGACTTCATCCACGACGTGCGCCTCGCCCCTGGCGCACGCCACTCGAACGAGTGGGATCGGTGGACGGGGTCGTACTTGCCGGGGCCTCCGACGGCGTTGGAGCATTGAGCTGAGATAGGAGGCGGGCGAGCGCATGACTACGCACAACGTCGCGCGACTCGGACTGGGACTCGCCGCGCTGGGGCGTCCGGCGTATCTCACGGGTGGGCGAGATCACGACGTCGGCGGCCGCCGGTCGGTCGCCGAAATGCAAACCAGGACAGCTGAAGTCCTGGACGCCGCCTACGCAGGCGGGATCCGCTACGTCGATGCCGCCAGGTCATATGGCCGCGCCGAGGAATTCCTGGCCGACTGGCTCACCTCGCGACCGGACGCTACCGACGTAATGGTGGCGTCCAAATGGGGGTACCGCTACGTCGGAGACTGGCGGATGGACTCGACGGTGCACGAAGTCAAAGAGCACTCGCTGGAGGCCTTCCGTGCTCAACTACGGGAAACCCAAGTGCTTTTGGGTGATCGCCTCGGCCTGTACCAAGTCCACTCGGTGACAGAGGACAGCCCGGTGCTGAACGACCGTGCGTTGCAACATGCGCTTGCCGACCTTCGTGACGAAGGGATGCGCGTCGGACTGTCCACCTCGGGCCCCCGGCAGTCCACGGCCATTCGCGCCGCGCTCGCGTTGGACGTCAACGGATCGCCCCTGTTCTCCTCCGTCCAGTCGACGTGGAATCTGCTGGAGACTTCGGTGGCGCCCGCGCTCGCGGAAGCACACGACGCAGGAGTCGCGGTCGTCGTCAAGGAAGTCTTCGCCAACGGCCGTTTGGTGCCGCGCAGCTCAGATCCGGCGTCCGGGGTGAACAAGGTGTCGCGCCTGGCCGACCAGCTGGGCATCGGTGTGGACCAGCTCGCAATCGCCGCCGCACTGCGGCAGCCATGGGCACCGCGAGTGCTCTCGGGTGCGGTCACCGTGGCGCAGATCGCCTCCCACCTTGCCGGGGCAGACATCGATCTTCCGACGCACGTGATGGGCGAGCTGGCCGACGTGAGCGAGGACCCCAACGACTATTGGGGCGCACGCTCTCAGCGAGAGTGGCGCTAGCGTATGAACGACTTCAGGGCACCGGTGCTCGATCAAGTCGACGTAATCCCTCGCCGTGGCCGAACCGTGATGAAGACTTGACCGAATTGTCAACGCGTCCTGCGGGTTCGGCGATCGACGTACTCGTACGATCACATCGTTAATGACGAGGTGGTTAATTCGAAGGGGTCGGTCGATGCGGGCGGTCAATCTGTCTGTTCTAGCGGTGGTCGTGGTCGCCATGACCGTGACCGGCGGTACGGCCGACGTCGACACTACAGCGGTGAGTCTGCCGCTCAATTCGGCCATCAAGTCGATCTCGCCAGCGCGGGGCGAGGTAGTGGGTGTGGCGCACCCCGTGGTGGTCACCTTCAACGGACCCATCGCCAACCGGCAGGCCGCCGAGCGCGCCATCGAGGTCAAGTCGACCGCGGCCATGACGGGTAAATTCCAGTGGCTCGACGACAACGTCGTGCAATGGGTTCCCGACCGATTCTGGCCGGCGCACAGCACAATCGAACTGTCGGTGGGTAGCAGACCTACGGAATTCGAAACGGGCCCAGCCGTCGTCGGTGTTGCCGACATCTCGGAACACACGTTCACCGTTACCATCGACGGAGTTGCGGCGGGACCTGCGCCGCACCACTTGCCCCACGCGGGCGAAGCGGGGGTTCTGCTGGCCTCCATGGGCCGGCCGGACTACCCGACGCCCGTCGACACCTACACGGTCCTGTCAAAGGATCGCTCGGTGATCATGGATTCCAGTAGCGTCGGCATCCCGGTCAGTGATCCCGACGGTTACCGGCTTGAGGTGGATTACGCCGTCCGCATCAGCAGCCGTGGCCTGTACGTGCATTCGGCCCCGTGGGCCGTCCAGTCAATGGGGTTCGAAAATGTCAGCCATGGCTGCATCAGCCTGACCCCAGCGACCGCAGAGTGGTACTTCAACACGGTCGATGTCGGCGATCCGGTAATCGTGCAGGAATAGCGGACACCTCCCACCGGCTGGCTCACGCGCCCAAGCGACGGCTGCGTGACAGCGGGCTGACTGTCAACCATTCGGTTGACAGCGGGCCGACCTCTCAACTGGCCATCCGCCTGATCCCGATCGAGGCTCTGCGTCCATACGTTCGTCGTATGACCGCAGCCCTGAACAGCTCACTACGCCCGATGGTTTCGCAGTTCGCAGACAGGGCATCGGAGGGGCGGTTCGGTCAGCTGATCACCCACGGAACGTTCGATAGCGCCGGCACCCATCTCAGTAACGTTTCGGTGGGGCTGCCGTTCATCTTCCGCAGGACGCGGGATGGCTCGGCTGGCGGCGCTGCTGTATCCCGCGTACTGCATCGGCAAGGCGGTAGGCAACTCCGTGTCACCGTGAATCCTGGACGGGTCACGTTACCGCCATCTAGTGATCGCGGGCACGGTGGCGGCGATGGCGGTGATGGTCGCGCTCAGCGCGGTGGTGTCGACGATCGGTGGCGTCGTACCGCGGCGTTGCCCGTCACGTCCGCGCTGCTGGGGATCGGCTCCGGTCGCCATCACGTCGTGCCTCACCGGAGCGATCAGCGGCGACATCGGCCAGGATCACTCCGACCGCTGGCCCGTTGTCGTCATGCTGGTAGTCAGCATGGTCGCCATCATCCTTGCCCGGCACGCGCCGTCCGAGTGCGTAGTAGGCAGTGCCTACCAAGAGTTGACCCGTTATGGGTCATGAGCGCCAATCAGTTTGGGGGCTAGTTGTTTTCGGATGGATCCGCGACGTCCAGGCTCAGGTCCTGGTCTGTTCGGGGGTGGGCCGGGCGCTGCGTGTTCAGCAGAGGCCACCGGGTGGTGGATGGTGGATGGCGCCGGTGACTGAACCCTGCCTCTCTTGCTGGGAGGCCAGTCCCGCGTTGAGGGCGTGGGCAAGTTGGTTGTCGACCCGTGCGGTGCGCGGGTCGTCGGGATCGTCGAGTTCGACGCATGCGGCAAGGGCGGCCGAGACGATGTCACGGTCGGCGTGCAGTGCCCATAGCCGCGGGCTAACACCTGGCCACCGCCACAGTTCCGAACCGACTGAAGTGGGGCCCAATGCCACCGTCGCGATGGGCCAGTTCAAGTTGGCATCGCCGAATTCCGGCCGTGAGTGGGTCCAACCAGGTGTGGTACCAAACATGGCCGTCGAGCACCGAACGAGGCGCGTACTCGCCGGGGTAGTGCTACAGGCGAAGTCGAATTCCTCTGCAACGCAACGGATGACCGACGAGCAGGCCATGCCGTGCGAACCGAGATGGAACCAACAGCAACCGCTTCTGTTCACTTGCCCACGCGCCAACCATCCGCGATGGGAAACGCGACGACAGCGACTACCCGGTACCGGCGGTCGAGTCCGACGGACCGGGCGCAATCGGCACACCGTTCGTAGGCCCGTCGCCCGCAGGCGGCGGACCAGATGGCGCCTCCTTACCCGCGGCACCGACCATCTGAGCGATTGGAGCACCGGCCAATGCGGGCGCTGCTATTGGAGCGCCCGCCGGCACGGGTGCGGCGGCGGGCACGGGTGCGCCAATGGGCAGCGGAGCGGCGACGGGCAAGGGCGCGGCGACGGGCACGGGCGCGGCGACCGGGGCGCCGACTGGCACCGGTGCTGCCACGGGAGCAACGATCCCAGAAGCCTCGACCGCGGCAGCGCTGCAAGGCGCCGCCGCGGCTCCGCCACCGCCTCCCAGTGCTGCGGCGCCGGCCGTGTCCTCAACGCAGTGGATCCCGCCCGTGATTAGCGGCACGGCTGCCGCGTGCGGGCTCAACACCATGGCGGCCGCGCACATTCCCGCGCCGGTGACTACCTTGATAGCGAACCGATCAAAGATAATCGTCACTACGGACCCCCTCAATCTTGCTTGGAATAACAGCGGTGGAATTCTTGACAGAACCGAACCGTATAGCAGTCCCGAAATGGTGTCCATACACGATCGAGAATGGTTGCTACGTTGGCGTCAATAGAAACCTCGCCGTGACCGAACCGTTTCGGGCTCGTGACTTGCGGCTCAGCAGGGCACCGCATTTCAGCAGGTCAGGCCGACCTTCCCAGGATCGCACCCAGTGATGCATGGCGAGATCAAGTCTTTGCCGAACCGAAACCATGTCGAGCTCTTTCTCGAGGAGAGGTGTAGACGCTCGACGAGAAGCAGTCGCTCGGAATTTCCGGAGGTTGGCCCGCAACTCATCGGAATTCGACCATGAGGTGCCCAACGCGGAGCAAAGCCTCTAGGAGGACAGTGGCCGTGCCGATAATGAGCCTGAACAACTCGCCGCGTTGGCGTTGCCGGATCCGACGATGATCAAGCAACGAGTCCATCCAATTCAACACTTTGTAGAGATGAATTCAACATATTGTTGTAGCGTCACGCGCATCACACCTTGGAGGTCATGATGCGATCACCGTCGCTTAACCGTTCCCGGCTCTCCGTGCTGTTCGTCGGGATCCTTGCGGCCGGTATCACCGCCTGCGGAAATGGGATCGGCGGCGACGGCGCAGGCCAGCCTTCCGCCAGTGGTGGCCAGTCGGCGATCCCCGACAACGGCGCGCTCATCGCCGCCATTGGGCCGGACGTGGCGCTCACCGCCGGTCTGCCGGCCGCGGTGGCGCAGTCCAAGACCGTGAATGTCGGTTCCAACGTCCAGTCGGCGCCCAACAACTTCTATGCCGCTGACGGCAAGACGCCGATCGGTTACGAGGTCGATCTCGCCAAGGCCATCGGCAGGAAGCTCGGCGTGGAGATGGCGTATCAGGACATGGCCTTTGGTGCGCTGATCACCAGCCTGCAGTCCGGTCGCATCGACATGACGATGGCCGCGATGAACGACACCAAGGAGCGTCAGCAGCAGATCGACTTCGTCGACTACTTCTCCTCTGGCATCACGATCATGGTGCAGAAGGGCAACCCGCAGGGCATCACTGGTCCGGACACGTTGTGCGGCAAGAACGTTGCCGTAGTGCAGGGGACCAGTCACCAGACGTTCGCCGCCGCCCAGAGTGACAAATGCGTGCAGGCCGGCAAGCCCGCCATCACGGTGACCGCCACCGACAGCGATACCCAGAATCAGAATCAGCTGCGCACGGGGCGGGTCGCTTCGATCCTCAACGATCTGCCCAGCGCCGTGTACATCTCTCGGACCGCCGGCAACGGCAACACATTCGAGGTCGTTCCCGGCCCGCCGATCGAAGGCGGCCCGTACGGCATCGGCTTCGCCAAGACTGACGTCGCGGTGCGGGATGCGGTGAACAAGGCGCTGGGCGAGCTGATGGCCGACGGCACCTACCTCAAGATCCTGCAGAGCTGGGGTGTCGAACAGGGCGCGTTGAAGGAGTCCGCCATCAATGGAGCCTGACCTTTCCCCCCGTCGCTCCGCTCGCCCTGACCCCCTGCCAGTCGTCCGGCTCCGGCATTGGGGCCGGTGGGTCAGCGCGGTCGTCATCATCGCCCTACTCGCCGCGCTCTTCGTCGCGCTGGCACAAGCCAAGATCGACTGGGCGTCGGTGCCCGACTTCGTGGTGTACCGCGTGATGATCCTCGGCTTGGTCAACACAGTGTTGCTTGCCGTCATCGCGCAGTCGGTCGCCATCGTGATCGGGGTCGTCATCGCGTTGATGCGCCGCAGCGCGAATCCTGTTGCGAAGTCTTTCGCCTCGGCCTACATCTGGTTGTTCCGTGGGCTGCCCGTGCTGCTCCAGATTTTGATCTGGTACAACCTCGCGCTGGTCATCCCGACGATCTCCATTCCGCTGCCCTTCGGTGGACATCTCCTCAACGAGCCAACAAACGTCCTCGTGAGCGCCTTCACCGCGGCACTGCTCGGTTTGGCACTCAACGAGAGCGCCTACATGGCCGAAATCGTGCGCGCGGGTCTGAACAGTGTGGACAGTGGACAGACCGAAGCGGCGAAATCAATTGGCATGGCGCCGAGTCTGACCCTGCGCCGGGTGGTGCTCCCGCAGGCGATGCGAGTCATCATCCCGCCCACCGGCAATGACTTCATCGACATGCTGAAGGGCACCTCGATCGCGTCGGTGATCGGCGTGACGGAACTGCTCCACGCGTCGAACAACATCTCGTCCCACAATCTACTCGTGATGGAAACGCTGTTCGCCGCTGCGATTTGGTACATGGTGGTGGTGTCGGTCGCGGGCATCGGGCAGCACTACCTGGAGCGCACATTCGGCGCCGCCGAGCGCAGCGTCGCCGCGCAGGCCGCGAAAGCCCTGCGGGCCATTCCGCTGACGAGGGGTGCCCGTGTCTGAGCCACTGCTGCGGGCCATCGGTGTTCGGAAGAGCTACGGGCACACCGAGGTCCTGCGGGGCATCGACCTGGAGGTGCGCCGCGGCCAGGTGGTGTGCCTGCTCGGTCCCTCGGGGGCGGGCAAGAGCACATTCCTGCGGTGCCTCAACCACCTGGAAACCGTCGACGCCGGCCAGGTGTGGGTGGACGGAATGCCGATCGGGTTCGACTTGCGCAACGGCAAGCTCTACGAACTTCGGGAACGCGACGTCGCGAAGCAGCGCCGAGACATCGGCATGGTGTTCCAGCGTTTCAACCTGTTCGGCCACCGCACCGCCTTGGAGAACGTCATCGAGGGTCCGATCCGAGTGCTGGGCATCGCTCCCGACGTCGCGCGCAGGGATGGCCTCGAGTTACTCGACCGGGTCGGCCTGGCTCAACGCGGCGACGCCTACCCAGCGCAGTTGTCCGGCGGTCAGCAGCAACGCGTGGCCATCGCTCGTTCCCTCGCGATGAAGCCCAAACTGATGTTGTTCGACGAGCCGACCTCGGCCTTGGACCCCGAGCTGGTGGGCGAAGTGCTCGCGGTGATGAGCACGTTGGCCGAAGAGGGGATGACGATGGTGGTCGTCACCCACGAGATCGCGTTCGCCGCCGAAGCCGCCGACGAAGTGGTCTTCATGGCCGACGGGTCCGTCGTGGAAACCGGTCCGCCCGAACGCGTTCTCAAGGCGCCGGAACACGAACGCACGCGCCAATTCCTGGCCCGGGTGCTCGCGTGAGACCGATCTCACCGCGCTACGAGCTGCAATTCTCCGAACCCGACGGTTATCTCGACTTCGCCCGCTTCGGGCCGCCTTCGCATGCCGTCCTGGACACCACGGCGCGGCTGTTGGAGAAGGCGACACACGCCGGGCCGTCAACCGTTGACGAACTGATGCGGGAAGAGACGCGCGCCAAGGCGGCAGCGGCGAGGTTGTGCCGCAGCGACATCGACCACATCGTCCTGCAGCCGCACACCAGCCTTGGGTTGTTGCAGGCGGCCTTCAATGCCCCCGGCGGCACCGTGTTGGTGTCGGCCGCGGAGTTCCCGGCCAACACCTACCCGTGGGCCCGCGCCGAGCAGGCCGGGCGACTGTCGGTGCGCCGCTTGCCGGGTGGATTCGTCACCGCGGACCGGGTCGCGGAAGCGCTGACCGACGACATCTCGATGGTCTCGGTCAGCGCCGTCGACTACCGCACCGGTTACCGCGCCGACCTGGCCGCGCTGCGTGAGATCGTCGGCGACCGACTGCTCGTCGTGGACGGCATTCAGGGCTTTGGCGTGATCGAGGCACCGTGGGAGGTGGCGGACGTCCTCGTCGTGGGCGGTCAGAAATGGCTGCGGGCCGGGTGGGGGACCGGATTCGCCATGCTGTCGGACCGGTCGCTGGAACGGATGGACCCGGTGCTGTCGGGCTGGACCGGCGCACGTGATCCCGGGTTGTTCGACGACGAGATCCATCCCGCTGACAGCACGGCGGCAGCGTGGTCGATATCGAACTTGAGCCCCGTGACCTCCGGGGCATTCGCCGCGGCGCTTGAGTTGGTCGAGGAGGCCGGCGTCGGCACGATCGCTGCCCACATCGCGGCGCGAGTCGAGGCGCTCGAGGACGTGCTCCTTTCCCAGGGCGCGCAGATCGTGTCCTCGCGCGAGCGGCGGGCCGGCATACTGGCGTTCACCTTGTCCGAGCATCCGCCCGAGCAGATCGGTGCCGCGCTGAACGCGGCGGGCATCGCGGCAACCGTTCGGCCCGAACACATTCGACTATCGCCGCACGCCTCGACGCCATTGGACATCGCCGACCGGATCAGAGCGGTCCTGGTCTCACTGACGAACCCGAATCGGGTGGAGCCCACACCGCCTCCGGCTGCAGCCGGTAACTTCACGCACCAACTGCTCGCTTCGTTGGTACCGGCGGTACGCGGGCTCGCGGCCATGCTGGGACCCGGTAATGAGGTGCTGTTACACGACCTGTCCCAGCTGCCGGACTCGATCGCGGCCATCGCCGGCGATCTCACCAATCGCACGGTCGGTGGACCGATGACGGATCTGCTGCTCGGGCTGATTCGTCGCGGCACCACCCAGGACCTCATCAATTACCGCACCAACGGTCCTGACGGGCGGCCGATCCGCTCCTCCACCCTGTTCCTGCGGGACGCCGACGGTGTCGCGATCGGCTGTCTATGCGTGAACAGCGAACTGCCCGAATCTCTTTCGTCTGACGCGCCGCAGCGGGAGGAGAGCTTCCCACCCGACGTCGACAGTTTGCAACGGTTCCTGGTGGATCGCGCCATCGCCAAGGTCGGCGTGCAGACGGTCGAGATGAAGAAGCATCACAAGGCGGCGGTCGTCCGAGAGCTCGACGAAGCGGGTTTCTTCCTCATCAGGGACTCCGTCGACCATGTTGCAGGACAACTGGACGTGACCCGTTACACGATCTACAACTACCTCAACGAGATCCGAGGCTGACCGCCCGAAAGAGCAACTCCGCTGCCGTATCGCCGGGATCCCCCGAGTACGCAATTCACTTGGCCGGTCGCTGCAGTCCAAGGTGATCGCGAAGCGTGGGTCCGGTGTACTCCGTACGGTAGCGGCCCCGGCGCTGCAGGATTGGCACGACGTGATCGACGAATGTTGTCAGCTCGTACGGCAGTGTCGATCCCATGACCGTGAATCCGTCGATGGCGCCGGCGTCCTGCCAGGCGATGACGTAGTCGGCGAGCTGCTCGGGTGTCCCGATGAAATGCGACTGTCCAGCGCCGCCGCTTACGTGCTGCGCGACCTCGCGCAAGGAGGCCTCCGGTCGAGCCCGCGCGGCGGCGTAGAGCTGATCCGCGCGAGTAGACGGAGACTGCTCGGCCCAGAGGTGTGCGGGCAGCGGGGCATCCGGGTCGAAGGCGTCTGGATCGAGCCCGGCGGTGTACAGGGCGTTCTGCCAGCGGAACTCGGGACTGGCCAGTTCTTCCAACTGCCTCGCCCGGGCCTGGGCTTCGGCCTCGGTGCCGCCCAGGGTCACCATCAACGCCGGCAGCACCAGGACCTGGTCGGGGTCACGGCCCAAGGCGGCCGCCTTGGTGTGGAGCCCCGCCCGGAAGGCCACCGCGGCCTCCAGCGAGGGCGGCCCGGAAAAGGCCATCTCGGCGTATCGTGCGGCCAGCTCGACGCCCGCCCCTGACTGTCCTGCCAGAACGAGCACCGGGTGACCCTGCGGCGGGCGGGGAAACGGCTGGACCCCGTCAACGTCGTAATACTGGCCGTGAAACCGAGGGGCATGCAACTTGCTCCGGTCGGCCCAGACGCCGCGTTCGCGGTCACCGATGACGGCAGCGTCTTCCCAGCTGTCCCACACGCGCGTGACGACCTCGACGAATTCGCGAGCGCGCGCGTAGCGGTCGGCATGGTCGGGGTGCGCAGGCTCACCGAAGTTCGCCGCGGCCAGTGGCGTAACGGTAGTGACGATGTTCCAGCCGGCGCGACCGCCGCTCAGATGATCCAGCGTCGCGAAGCGGCGGGCGAGCTCCCAGGGCTTGCTGTAGGTCGTCGACCCCGTCCCGATCAGCCCGATGTGACTGGTGACTGCCGCCAGGGCGGAGAGCACCGAGATCGGGTCGAACTGCGTCTGAGGCAGGTACGTGGCGCGGTACTCGGCGATGGCGATGTTGTCGGCCAAGAAGATCGAGTCCATCAAGCCGCGTTCGGCGGTCTGCGCGATGTCCGAGTAATACGAGAGTCCGAGGACGTTGCGGACATCGTCGTCGACCACACGCCAGGCGGATTCGTGATAACCGTTCGGCCAGACGAAGGCGTTGAAGTGCAGTGACCGTGCGCTCACGAGCACGGGTCCTTCATCGCAGGTCCTTACGCAACACACGCCGACAAACACTCTGCGCAACACGACGAGTCGGTGAAATAGTCCTTGCCCTTCCTTGATGACGACGGGCGGATGGACCTTTGTGGGCTGAGGGGGCGAGCCCCGTCAGGTGTGTCGGTTGGCCCAGCCGTCATCGTTGTGGGCCAGCAGATGCAGTTCACGCTCCCAGGCGCGATCGCGCAATAGGTCCAGCCCTCTACGGATGACGAAGGCCACCAAAGCACTGCAGACCACGATGACGACCCAGACAGTCCCCGCGACGCCGAGCGCGCTCAGCTTGGCGTCATCCGTCGTCAGCGGTGCAGCGACCACCTTCCCGGTGTCATCCAGCCAAAGCTTCAGTGACTCACCCGCCTTGACCGTCGCGGGGGTGACGACCCGTTCGGTTCGCAACCGTGTTCCCTCGTGCCACTGCGCGCGCACATAGGCAGGACTGTCGAAGTCCGCCGGCATACTGGCGCTGCCTTCAACCGCCACGGCCTCGACGAAGTGACGACTGCGCGCCTGTTCGTTGGCGGTGCGCACACCCGCGTCGTAAACCTGGGTTGCTGCCTGCGTCCCGACGGGGATGGCAAAGAGGGCAGTGACGAGCACGGCGAGGACTGTCAGCGCTTCGAGTCGATCGCTTGCACGGACTAGCGGGTTGAACCCGAGCGCGCGCAGATGCCAACGAAATCGTCTAGCAAACGTTGTGACGCCCATCACCACAGTTCACCTGTAGACACGTCTCTTCTCGCAAACACCATTCACATGGTGACACTCGCGGCGCTGGGCCGCCAGTCATGCCGGGGCAAGGGCGATGGACATCACAGCCGCAGGCGAACGCCTTTCCGGCGTGGGTGGCGACGGCCGCTATCGCAGTGATCCGCATTGATCGCCAAGGTCAGGCGGTCATGAGGTAGTCCGCCCCGCCCACATAGACGATGCTGGATGGGGTGGGGGTAGTTGCCGCGTTGACGATCGCTGCGGCGAACTCGTTCACCGTCGGTAGCACGGCGCGGCTGCGGCGCGCCTCGACGGCGTCGGGGTCACGATGTTGCAGAAGTCTGACGATGATGGTTCCGCCGATCATGTCGCCTGAGGCCACCGTGAAGTGAATACCAGCGCGGTCGAACTCCGAACGCATCGCATAGAGCGCGGTTTCGCCCGCACGCTTGCTCGCCGCGACTGCCGAATATCCTTTCGGCACTGCCTTGTGCGGAAAGAAGTGCGCCTGGTGGCTGGTGACGAAGACGATTCGTCCACCGGTCGGCATCAACGGCATAGCCAGCACTGCAAGGCGCCGCTGGGCATCGCGGTTGACACGCATCGCATAACCGGGGTCAGCTCCCAGTTCGAGGCCGCCGGACGCGTTGAGGATCAGAGCGTCGAGCCGGCCAAAACGAGCAGCGATGGATTCGATCATCGCCGCGGTAGCGACTTCATCAGAAATATCGGCGCCCAGCGTCGAGGCGTTCCCGCCTGCGCTGCGGATGGCCTCGGCAACGGCGTCCGCGCGCTTGGACTTCTCTCGGTAGTTCACGATGACGTGAGTGTCGACCTTGGCAAGTTGCTGCGCGACTTCCGCACCGATGCCCCTCGAAGCGCCGGTTACCAGGATGACCCGTGCAGGTAGTTGTGGCATATCGGTTCCTTCCGTCACTGCCGACGGGTTCGGCTTCGAAACCCAACCGTACACGTGATTCTAAGAAAAGTAAGGCCAAAATAAGGTAACAATAAGGCAATGATCGACCTCGGCCGAGTCATCGTCGCGCAGCGACCCACGGTCGTTCGTTTCGTTCGCGTCGTTCGATCTCGTCGGCGCGATCCTCGGTCCACAGGTCCTCGAAGCGTCGTCCTGGGTGCACATTGGGGATCCCATTCATCACTCGGCTGAGCCACCCCGGTGCGGCGGCCGGCTCCCACTGAGGCAGGGCGGTGCCCAGCGCAAAGAGGGATTTGAGGACGACGAAGACCCCGAACAACGCGTCGGGCGCGCCGGTCACGGCCACCCCGATCAGGCCGAACACGATCGTGAGATGGACGACGACGACACGACCAAGCCCTCGACGAGCGGTCTGCTCGATCTGCCAGAACGACCACCGGCGCAGGCTGAGCAGATCCGCGAAGAAGCCGACGGCGAGGAAGGCGAAGACGGTCAGACACCCGAATGCCACACTGCGCCAGCTGACGTCGGCGAGAGCACGGCCGCCGTTGTGGTCGAGCAGGAACAGAATGGTCCCGAGGAACACGCCGTGTGCCATGCAGAAGGCGAGACTCGATATGGCGAAACCCGTCACGAAGGACGAGGTCTGCGAGCCGCGCCGGACTCCGCTCGGTGCCACGTACTGGAAGTGTCCCCGCCGCGGCGTCCAGCACCGATGCAGGACCATCCTGGCCAAGATGAACAGGCACATCGCGACAGTCTCGAACCAATAGACCGCAAGGGTGGTGCCCCCTGACCAGTCCTCGGCGAACCAACCGACCAACGGGACGGCGATCACCGCCAGCAGGCTCACCAGGTGGACGAATCGAGTCATGTCGACCTCGCCGCGGCGGCCCGGCACATGGGCTCATGGTACGGACACCAGCGGATCCCAAGCCCCGCCGTTCAGGCGGCCTGTCATCCAACGACAATGGTCGGGTGCAGAAGGTCATCGTCATCACCGGGGCAGGAAGCGGACTGGGCCGCGCTACGGCTCGGGTTTTGCTGCAGGCCGGTCATCGTGTCGCGTTGGCGGGGCGCCGACCGGGGACACTGGTGGAGTCTGCGGAGGGTCATCCGAATGCGCGGGTGGTTCCGACGGATGTCACGGATGCGCGCTCGGTGCAGGAGTTGTTCGCCGACGTGGTGTCGGCGTTCGGGCGCGTGGACGTGCTGTTCAACAACGCGGGTGTGTTCGGGCCCTCGGCCTCGATCGATCAGATCGAGGACACTCAGTGGCACGAGACTTGGCGCACCAATGTGGACGGCGCGGTGTTTTGTGCCCGCGAAGCAGTGCGGGTGATGTCGGCTCAGCTGCCGCGCGGTGGACGGATCATCAACAATGGCTCGCTGTCTGCGCACCGGCCGCGCCCGCGCAGTGTGGCGTATACGGTCACCAAGCACGCGATCAGTGGGCTGACGGCTTCGATGCTGCTGGATCTGCGCGATCTCGACATTTGCGTGACGCAGATCGACATCGGCAATGCAGCGACCGCGATGACCGTTGGCTTCGATGCTGAGGCGGCGCAGGCTGACGGAAGTACCACCGCTGAGCCGACTTTCGATGCGGTGCATGTGGCGCGGTCCGTGGCGCACCTGGTTGAGATGCCTCTGGATGTGTCGGTGCCGTCGCTGACTGTCATGGCGCGCGCCATGCCCTACTTTGGACGCGGATGAGCATCGGACGACGCGCTGTTCGCTCGGCGACGACTCACCGGGTGAGTATGGATCGACGGTTGTCCGCACGCCGACCACCCTGATCCCTCCCCTTGGGGGAGGGTCAAGTCTGCGACCAGCCCATCCGAGGCGAGTCCGCGGCATCGCCCGGTCAGGACTCACGGACCGCAGATCACCCTCTCCGGCACTGGCTTTCGTCGAGTGCCCGCCAATCAATCCATGCAACCGGGCTCTGGTCGACACGCTCCGCGAGGTCGCCGACGAACTCGGGGTGACGGTGGCGCCCAGGCGGCGATCGCCTGGGTGGACTCCCGAGGGCCGATCTCGTGCCGCTTGTCGGCGCACGCTATCCCAGCGCCCACATGGCAGCCTGGACTCCGAGCGCTGAGCGGTCTGTCCGGGAGGACCTAGCCGATTGCTCGGTCTACGTGCACCACTTCGTTGGGTAGCGCGATCGGAACGACCAGGAGGGGTTGGGCGCCTTGAAATGGTCTGACATAGGGCTCCCCTGACGAAGTGTCGTTTCCAATGCCGTTCGTGAGGTCCCCAGCACCTTCTGGGAAGACGAACATCACGTGTGGGCCCACCAGGTACCAATCCCTGCCCTCGGGTGGGCGCTCGATCGCGGGATGGTCGAAGTCGGCGCCGGTCTCGCCCATGAGCATGTACGAAGTGCCGATAACGAACCAGTGAAACGTGATCTCACCCCGTTCTGTTCCGGAGAGTCCATAATGGCGCAGCGCCGCACGGTCCTGCCGGCCGTGCTGGCGGACGCGCACCCGACCCGTGACGTGGCCTGGCAGCACGGCCCGTATACCGTCCAGGTATGAGTCGAGTGTCAGTGATCACGGGCGGCGCGGGTGGCATGGGTTTGGCCACGGCCAAGATCGTCGGCCGCGATCACGCGGTCGTGCTGTGCGATGTCAGGCCGGAGCGGCTCGATACTGCGGCGGCCACGCTGAAAGACTTCGGAATGACGCCCACGGTCGTCAACTGTGACGTCACCGACCGACAGGCGGTCACCAGGCTCTTCGAGACGGCGTCCGGACTCGGGACGGTCGCCTCGGTGATCCACACCGCGGGGGTGAGCCCCAGCATGGGCGGCGCCGACTACGTCATGAGGACCAATGCGCTCGGCACGCTCAACGTCAACGAGGTCTTCTTTCGCACCGCCGGCGAGGGTGCCGCGATTGTCAACGTGGCGTCGATGGCTGCTCACATGCTGCCGGAGGAACTGATTCCGACGGGGCAGTTCCCGCTGGCACTGCAGGACGATGCCGCCTTCATGAGCGAAATGGTGTTGGCCTGCAACCTTATTCCCGAGGAGGCGCGATCCGGTTTGGCTTACGCGGTGAGCAAGAGCTTCGTCAGGTGGTACAGCTCATCGCAGGCCGAGAGGTTCAACGGTCGGGAGCTCCGGATCGTCTCGGTCTCGCCGGGGTCCGTCGACACCGAGATGGGCAAGCTGGAAGAGCAAGCCGGTGCTGGTGCGATGGTCACCGACTTCGCGGTCCCGCGCTGGGGCAAGGCGGAGGAGATGGCCGAGCTATTTGCGTTCTGCGCCAGTGGCAAAGCCGGCTATCTCACTGGCATCGACATCCTGAACGATGGTGGCGTGATCGCCTCGATGAAGGAGCGGGCCAGGGTCGCTGCCGGGAACGGCTGACCCTTCGCTAAAGACTTGACTTATATAAACGATCACTTACCCTTGCAAGGGTGCATGCGTTCGACGTTCTGGGGGACCCGGTGCGTCGTCGGATCCTCGAACTGCTCGCCGACGGGGAAATGTCGGCGGGCGCCATCGGCGAGACCATTCAGGACGAGTTCGCGATCACTCAGCCCGCAGTGTCGCAGCATCTGAAGGTATTACGGGACAACGGGTTCACTTCGGTACGCCCGGAAGGTCAGCGCCGGTTGTACGCCGTCGATGGCGCGGCGCTTCGCGACGTCGATGAGTGGCTCAATGGGTTCCGCCGCTTCTGGGCACCGCACCTGGATGCATTGACCACCGAAATCGGGCGGGGAAAACGACAACGACGAGAGAGGAAGGTATGACCGAGATTGATGTCGACCACCAGATCAACGCTGTTGGGCGCAACGTCGGGACCCGCGTGATCGAGGCCGGAGAGGCGCACGTAGTCACGATCAGCCAGTCGTACGACACCAACGCGGGAGACCTGTGGGATGCCGTCACCAGCATCGAACGCATCCCACGATGGTTGATGCCGATCACCGGTGACCTGTCGGTCGGCGGCTCCTATCAGTTGGAGGGCCACGCCCATGGCACGGTCCTCACGTGCGACCCGCCGGAGAACTTCACCGCCACTTGGGAGTACGGAGACAACGTCAGCTCGATCGACGTCAGCGTCACCGGCGAGGACCCCGGCCGGGCGCGGTTGGTGATCGAACTCACCATCGGCACCGACGACGAGAACTGGCGCGAGTTCGGGCCAGGGGCAGTGGGGATCGGCTGGGATTCGATGGTGCTTGGGCTGGCCATTCACGTGGCAACCGGCGAGTCCCTCGATCCGTCGTTCGGGCCGCAGTGGACTGCTACCGAGGACGGCCACCGCTTCCTCGCGCTGTCCGGCGAGGCCTGGCACACGGCGAACGTCGCTGGGGGAGAGGATCCTTCGGTAGCACGTGCATTGACGGATCGATGCATCAAGGCGTACCTCGGCGAGGAATGAGCGGGAACCGATCACGTGATGCTCACGACGGCCCGATTGGCCAGGGGCGTCTGGAGGCCGACCGTCAGCGTGCCGGGTACCGCGATCATCGTGCAGACCCGCTGACCCGCTCCCGGCAGCACGCCCGCACGCAATTTCACCGCGACGATGTCTGCGGTCTCCTGAACCTCGGCATGGACGCCGTAACACTCGGGCGTGCCGCTGGTGAAGTGCACGGCTATCGCGCGATCGGCGGGCGGCCGGCCCCAGGAATCCATGGCTTGCAGGCGACTGTCGACGATCGAGGGATTATCGGTGAACGGCGTGGCACCGTCGGACTCGGGACGCTCCGTCACTTGCGTCACGACTGGAGCTGTCGGCACGTCGGCGGGCTCTGCCGCGGCGGTCGTGCCGCCCAGGGTGAGCAGTCCCGCCACGACGACGGCGATCGTTGCAGTCGAGCGACTAATGGATCGCATGCCCTTACCCTAAGCCGCGTGGTGGTCGGGAGTCGGCTGTCAGTACCCGATCTCATCGCAGATCGGGGGAATGATGATGAGCGCCCCGCGCGGGTGGGTAGCTCGGGCGTTGCGCATCATTCGTGAGCATTGGGGCGGTCGGGCCGAGAGCGTTCGGCCTCGAGGGTCGGGGTGAGGGCGGCATCGAGGATCCGGGTGTCGCGCGTGACGATCGTGAGGTTGCGGCGAACTACCTGCGCAACGATCACCCGGTCGACGGGGTCCTTGTGGTCCCACGGCAGCCGGGCAGCCAGGATTGCATCCGACGATTCGATGGACAGTTCGACACTGCTCATTCCGGCGAGTACATCAGGCCAGGCCGACAGCAACGTATCGCCCTCGAGGCGTCCAAGGCGCGTCTTGATGGCGATCTCCCTGCCGACGCGGCGGTCACACAGACATTCGTCGTCGGATTCGAGAGCACCTCCAGCGCCCCGCGTCGAGCTTCGACGGCTCGCTGACGAGCCAGAGCAAGACGTGGGTGTCTAGGAGCACCTTCATGAATTGCAATGCCACTTGACGTATCCGACGACGGCGAGGCAGCCAACACTGAGCTCGGTCTGCTGTTGGGGTTGACGGGGCGGCTCGTGACTGGTCCGTTGGCCGAAGCGTTGCCCGCGTTGCGTCCGGATTTGCTCTCTGTCCTTGGCCCTCGCGACGAAGAGTGGCGTCGTCGCTTCAACGTCGGTTCCCTCGCAAATGCCGGGGTCTGGCTCGCGCCGTTGGCCGCCGTATCGTCGGATCCAGCGACCTGTGCCGTCGCCGCCATACGGCATATCGCAGCTCGAACCGACCGCTGGTGGCTGCATGTGGACCTCGACGTCCTCGACCCGCTGGAATTCGGTGCGCAGGGTCTGCCCGGTGTTGCAGACGATCCCGGCGGACTCGGCTGGGCCGAACTCACCTCCGCGCTGACGGCGGCGCTTGAGCAGGGCGGTTGCGTCGGGTTGAGTCTGGCGATCTATGACCCGGACCAGGACCCTTCGGGACGTGATGCTCGACGCATCGTTGATTTGGTGCGCGATCTAAGCGCGCGGTTCTAGAGGTCGAGTGCCGTCTCAGTTCACATGACAAAGCCCGCTATCTCATCGGCACCGACATCCTGAACGATGGCGGAGGTATCGCCTCGATGGGGGAGCGAGCCAGGGTAAATGCCGGAAACGGTTGAGCCGCAAGGGCGATTAGCCGGTGGTGGTGGGGTCCAGGATCGTCGTGTAACCGATGCTGGCGTCGGCGTCGGTCTTGAGGCCGCCGACCTTGTATGCGGCGTCGACGATCTCCTGCTGGATCTTGAGGAACTGTGGGTCGCCGATCTTGTAGAAGATCATGTGGGAGTTGTTCTGCCAGTTGACCTTGGCGACGTCCGGCGTCTGATTGAGGACGGTCCCGCTGATCACGAGCCGTCCCGTGACCGGCCCGATGGCGCAGCGGTGCCACGCGAACGTGTTGCGTAGCAGGGACATCCACGACCTGGTGCTCAACAACACCGATCCGGCGGACGGCGTGACGTCTTCGGACTGAGGCTCACCACGAAGTACGACAACATGACCCCACCGCTGGGCGGGTATGGCACCCTGACCACCGTGCCAACCGAACCCACCACAGTCGCGCGAACCAGAACCGCCGCGGGCGCCGAGGTCGCCGTCCTGACCTTCGACCACGGCCCGCTGAACCTGTTCGACCAGTCGATGTTCCACTCGCTGGTGGGACGAATCGCGGAGTTGGCCGCCAACCCGCCACGCGCACTGCTACTACGCGCCGAGGGCAAGGTGAACTCGGCAGGCGTCGACGTCCACGTCTTCCAGGGACTGACCGCGCAACAGGGTGCCGATCTCTGGCGCAAGCTGTTCGCCGAGATCGTCGGTCCCCTCGAGGCACTGCCGTGCCCGGTGGTCTTCGCGGCGCACGGCCTGACACTGACCGCCGCATTCGAGATCGCGCTCGGCTGCGACATCATCCTGGCTGCACCGCGGGCGAAGCTCGGACTCGTCGAGACCGTGGTTGGCCTGACACCGTCGATGGGCGGACCTCAGCGGCTCGCCGAGCGCGCCGGTTCGGGTCGAGCCCGCGAGCTCGTGATGACCGGTGACTTGTACGACGCAGCGACACTGGCCCAATGGGGTGTGGTGAACGCCGTCCACGACGACGTCGACGCGGCGGCTCGCGCGCTGACCGAGCGTCTGGCCGACGGACCGACCAAGGCGCACGCCGCCACGAAGCAGATCATCGCGGCATGGCGGTCCGGCGGGGTCGGCCACGCCGACGCCATCACACCCGAAGTCTCCGGCGCACTGTTCGAAACCGATGATCTGCAACGCGCGGTGGTCAGCTTCCTCGACGTCGGACCGGGAAAGGCCACCTACACCGGGCAGTAGCAGGCCGACCACTGGCGGGGGCCCGCAAACTCGATCCCGCTTGACATCGGATGTGAGTGGGTACGTACACCGCGCCCGGGAAATGGTGGCCAAGCAGCCCCTCACAGAGAGTTGAGTACTGACCATGACCGACTATCGGATTGTCCGTAGTTTCCCTGTCGCGGCAGGAATCGCCGCCGTCGTCGCCCTGAGCACGCTGACCGCGGCCTGCGGCTCGAGCGGCAGCGGTTCTGATTCCTCGACCTCGAGCACGACGAGCACTACGACGAGCGCGACCACAACGGCGCCCAGCGGGACCGCGACGGCGCCCGCCTCACCACCGGCCGGTACGGGTGCCCCAGGTACAGGTGCGCCAGGTGCTGGCGCGGGACCCGGTGGCGCGACGGCGAGTGTGCCGGGAGCTGGTGCTGGCGCCGGACCCGGTGGCGCAACGGCTGAGGTGCCAGGAGGTGGCGCTGGCGCCGGACCCGGTGGCGCGACCGCGGGTGTGCCGGGAGCTGGTGCTGGCGCCGGACCCGGTGGCGCAGGCGCGTGCGCCGGCCCAGTGTGCGTCGGAACCGGTGGCTAACCGCTGAGCTCGATCGGTCCAGACCATTGGACTAATACGTCCAATGACGGACCGGAGCAGCTGCTGAAGCCGAATGACACGAGCGAAGGAGAAATTGGACGGGGCGGCCCACTCGAACGACGGGGCCGCCCCCTCCGTCGCGGTGCGTCAGTTGTCGCCGGGGAAGGCGGGGGGGGCCGGAGGGGCCTTCACCGGCGGCGTGAAGATTGCCACCCGTCGGGTTGATGCTCTTCTCGGTGGGCGAGACCGTCGCTGACGGGGCGGTGGTCGTCGTGGTCGTCGTAGTGCTCGACGGCCCCGGCCCTCCGGATTCGCCATCTCCGCAGGCGGTCAACACTGCCGCCGAGATGGCGGCAGAGATGCCAACGGTCGCTGCGACGCGGCGAGTAAGCCGGCGATTTTTCTGAGGGAGTCCTATCCGTGCTGGCAGGGAAAGCTGTGAATTGACATAAAGTGAACTGTATCGTCCAGAAACACTCTAGGTCAAGATCGTGAGAGGTAACTCGCCGAGCTCCCGCGCACGTCGGAAACACGCGGTTAACAAGGAATTATGCCCTCAAGGGCGCCGACGGTACGGCGGTGCGTGGGTTCTGCAGGGGGAAGAGCTGATCGGACCAACAAGTCCAAGTGCAGGGTTCGATGCATGCCGTCAGTCCTGCACGGCCTTGGCGAGCGCCACGTAATGCGTCAGCCTGGTGGTGTCGGCGCGCGCGCTGCTCAATTCGCGAGTCGCTTCGTGGACAACCCGAACGATGACCCACGCGCGGGCCCGTTCCTCGTCGAGGCCGGCGACGTCGACCAGGGTGTGGAAGCGGAACCGGACCCCGTCGCGGATGTGCCCGACGAGCTCGTCCCAGCGGTGCAGGAGCATCGGCGCCAGCTCGTAGTGCGGATCGCCGTTCATCGGCCTGGGGGCGATGGTCAGCCAGGGCTCGCGGTCGGCGGCGAGCACGTTCCCGTAGTGGAGCTCCCCGTGGATCACGCTGCCTGCGTTGCCGGAGTCGGCCATCAGGTCGCTGCTGAGTGCAATCGCCTGCTCGACCAGTCGGCGCGGGATCGGCGCACTTCTCGGCAGCTCCCCGAACTCGCGGGTCCAGTGCTCGACATGCAAAGTGAGGGAACGCAACTGAGGTAGGGCAGGGACGTGGATGCGTCGGTAGAGCCCGGCCACGACCTCGCACGCTTCGACGTCGGTCAGCGTCTCGAGACTCTGCGGACGCAGTCGCTCGAGAAGCACCACGCGGTGACGGGGATCCGCGCGCAGCAGGCGAACCGAACCCTCGCCACCCCATCGCCGGAGAACGAGGTGTTCGTGTTCAGAATCCCCGTCGGGAAAGCTGATCTTCAGGACGGCGGGCGCACCGTCGGACGTGCGGACGGGGAGGACGAGTGATCTCGAACCGTGCGTCGCAGCCCCGTCGGGCCGCAACTCCCACTGCTCGAGATGACTCCGGATGATGGTCGCGAGCTCGTCGACCCACTGCTGCCACCGCGGCCCGCGGGCAGCCATCGCTCGGACACCGGTGGGAAGTTCGGTCACCGCCGGCTCGACTGGCGGCGCGCCACGAGGGCGACCACGCGAGCGGCGAAACGATCAGCGCTTCGGGTTGCGCTTCGGGTTGCGCCTCGGAGCGCGCGAAGGTGCCGACTCCGTCGTTGCAGGAGCGGACCAGCCATCGCACCGCAGAACACGCCGAGGACGAAGACCCCACGTGAGCGTCGCCGGTTCCGCCGCGCAACGACGAATCCGAGGCCCGTGAACGTCGTGGCCGTCAAGGCGAGCGCGAAGAGCAGCCACATCATCTGCGACGGTTCGACCACCTGCCGATCCAACCACCGCGTCCGCCGAGCCGGCAGGACCGAACCCCGTTCGTGACCAGAACGACCGCGAAGCGTTAGCCAGGTCGGACAAGCTGTAACGCGAGGTAGCCCGGGGAGCGATCAAAGGACTGAGAATGGCAGCACTACTAAACACCGGCTGCCAGCAGGGTCGGAGGGCACTCGTCGTGATTCGTCGTATGGGACTGGCCGTCGTGGTGGCCGCCGTCGCGCTGGCAGGATTGACCGGATTGTCTACGGGGATCGCCTCCGCCGCATCCGGGTGTGGGGACTACCACTTCATCGGCGCTGCGGGTTCGGGCCAGCGTGACGGCGCGGGTCTGACCACCAACGGTGGCATGGGTGGCGTCGTCTACCAGACGTATCTGCAACTGCAGGGCGACCTGGCGGCGAGCGGGCAGACCATCACCGCCGAGGCCGTTCAGTACCCCGCAGCGCCGGTTCCGCTGGAGGGCGGGGTGGGTGGCTGGATGGACTTCATGGACAGCGTCAAGGAAGGCACCGCCGCGGCCGCCGAGCAGTACACGGCGTTCACCAAGCAGTGCCCCGACACCCAGGTGGTGCTCGCCGGCTATTCGCAGGGCGCCATGGTGATCCACCGCAACCTGGAGGACCTGGCCGACGACCCGCACGTGGCGGCCGCGCTGCTGGTCGCCGACGGCGACCGGCTGCCCGCCGACACCACCGTCAACATGGGCTCGACGGCAATCGTGCCCGGAGTGGGCAAGGGCGTCGCTCAGGAGCATTCGTTCCTGGCGTCCGCCCCCACCTCCAAGCTGCCGGTGGCGATCGGCGCGCGCACCGTCAGCGTCTGCGACGTGGGCGATCCGGTCTGCGACTACGACCCCGACACCACCACGGACGCGTTGTCGCCCGCCGCGCTCGCGATTCACACCTCGTACGCGCCGACGGCAAGCGGGTCGCACGCCTGGGTCGCACCGCTCTACGGTCTGGTGATGAGCGCGGCCCCGGCGACGACGTCCACGATGGGGCTGACGGCGAACGGCGGCGGCTGACCCTGGACCGGGTTGATGAAACCGTGCCCCTCGTCGTGCTTGATCATGTACTCGACTTCGACCCCACGTGCTCGCAGCGCGTCGAGGAGGGTGTCGGATTCGGCCTGTACGACACGGACGTCGTTGGCGGCCTCCTGCTCCGGGTCGTCGGGGATACCAGCGATCCAGTGCCTGCGCATGACCGATGAACCTCTGCGGTGAGTGATCTGCCCGATTGGCGGAACCGCCTTGACCGCTATTGGCCTGTCCATAGTGGCTTTTGCTTCGCCAGGAACGCTTCGACGCCGATCTTGAAGTCGCGGCTGCCGTAGCATTCCTCGACGAGATCATCGCCGTCGGGGAGGTTGGCGGCGAGAAGGCGGTTAGCGCTTTCCTT
>NZ_JAVROT010000605.1:0-3673 GCF_032162605.1 Mycobacterium sp.
TTCTCACGCACGAACGCTGCATGAACGAGGCAAGGGCGTTGCCTTTCAGGGACATCGACCGGTTCAACAAGTTCGTGGCCGGCAACGCTCAGCGGCTGTTGTTCGGCCGCTGAGCGTTCGCGGGCGACTCCGCAGTGCGCCGCTCGCCGCGAGCGACAGCCTCGACGTTTCCGACAGTGGGAAGCCACACGTCTTTTCGGGCGGCTTGGGCATGAAGGGCCAGTCCAGGCCGCGAGATGTTGCGTGCGGCATGTTCGTCCCGGCGATGGGCTCCGGCAGCTGCCCACAGCGGGCGCTGCGGGCTCGCCGAGGATCCCCGCGTCGATACTGTGGACGCCACACCGCGTACAGACCGCGACGACGCCCTTCCCGGGGTGCGACGAGACTGGCGCTCTGACCTGCCCGCATTTGACGAAGCGGAGCGACAACCCGGACTGTCCCCCGCCGTTTGCCCGTTCGCTAGGCCGATTCCCCCGACGGCCACAGCCGTCGTCGGCCCTCCGCCGCACGCTAGTGGACTAGTGTCAACTCCGGCGTAGACTACCCCCGCCTACTGCACACGATCCGGCGACGCAAGGCCCCGACGGAAGGAAGTCAACGATGACCAAGAGCGGTATCGGAGCGCGCAGAAGCGCCGCCCTCGAAGACGGCGGAGCTGCCTACGTCGCCCGCCGCGACGAAATCATCAAAGCCGCGGCGCACGTGTTCCGTGAGCGCGGCGTCGAGGCGGCCACGCTGCGCGATATCGCGGAGGCAACCGATACCGACAGGGCCACCCTCTACTACTACGTCGGCAGCAAAGAAGAACTGCTGCAAGAGATCGTGCGTGAAGCACTCGGGCAGGATATTGCAACCGCGCAGGCCGTCAAGCGCAGCAAAGCCTCCAGCAAGGATAAGATCGCTGCGCTGATCGAGTCGATGGTCAATGGCTACGACGCGAACTACCCACATATGCATGTCTACATCGAGGACTTGGGCCGAATCTCCCGCCAGCACAGCGAGTGGTCGACCGACGTCATCGCCCGGACCCGCGAATACGAATCGATCGTGCACTCGATTCTGGCGAAGGGCCAACGCGATGGAACTCTGCGCAAGGACCTTCCGGTCGACCTGTGCGCGATGGCGCTCTTCGGCATGGTCAACTGGATGCACCGTTGGTATCGGCCCAACCTCAAATGGAGTCCGGAGGAAGTCGCCGAGACGTTCACCGAGGTATTCCTCAGCGGCCTCGAAAACAAGTAGGACAGCCAACCCCCCCGTAATCGCTCACGCTGATTGTCAACACAGGCGTTGGATACTAACGTTGTGCGCTCAGCCGCGATGGAGGTACTCATGTTCATGTTCGCCGACATCGGGAGGGCGACTACGCCGGCGTTGCTGGCCGACGTGGCCCAGGTCGCGCCGCAAAAGCCCTTCATCATTGCCGACGACGGCGAGCTCACCTATGCCTCGGCTGCGGCCACTTGCGCGGCACTCGCCGCAGGAATGACCCGGTTCGGGCTCCGGCCCGACGATCGCGTCGGCATCCTGCTCCCGAACGGAATCCGTTGGTGTGCAGCACTTATCGGTGCGCATGCCGCGGGACTGTGCGCCGTGCCGTTGAACACCTGGTATCGAAGGGAAGAACTCGCAGCAGTGGCGCGCCGTGCCCGGTTACGCGCGGTCATCACCCAGTCGACGATCTTCGGCTTCGATGCGGCCGCTGCTGTCGGCGACGTCGACGTGGTGGATTACCTCGGCGCGCTCGAATGGCCCCGCGATGAGCCGCTTCCGCCCGCCCTTACCGGACAGCACCTGTCGGCTGACCCTGTGGCGGCGCTGCGCAATGCACCGACCGGTGAGTCCGACGACGCCCTGCTGCTGTTCACCAGCGGTAGTACAGCGGCGCCCAAAGCGGTCCGGCTGCGCCACGGCGCGATGTTGCGCAATGCCCACGCCATCGGCGAGCGTCAGGGAATTCGACCCGACGACCGATTCTGGTTCGCCTCACCGTTGTTCTTCGTGTTCGGGTGTGCGAACGCACTGCCCAATGTCCTGACACACGCGGCCACACTCTGCGTACAGGAGCGGTTCGATCCCGCTTCGGCGTTGGAATTCATTGAGCGGCTGCGATGCACCGTGTACTACGGGGTCGCGCCGGTCACGCGCGCCTTGGCTGCATGCGAGGACCTGCGCAAGCGCGATGTCTCGTCTCTGCGTACCGGTAGCGCCAACGCGACGCCGGAAGACCTGCGGATCGCCATCGAGGTCCTCGGAGTCGATCAGGTCTGCAACGCCTACGGGATGACAGAGGGTTACGGCCACTCCGCAATGACGGCCTGCACCGACCCGGCCGACGTCCGCATCAATTCGCAAGGCACACCGCTGCCGACCCAGGAACTTCGCATCGTCGCCGGCGATGCCGTTGCGCAGGTCGGCGTTGCCGGCGACATACAGATCCGCGGCACGATCACCCCCGGCTACCTTGACACTCCGGCCACATTCGATCCGAATGGCTGGTTGGCGACCGGCGACACCGGTCTTCTCGACGCGGAGGGACGTCTGCACTACCTCGGACGCAAAGACGAGATGATGAAGGTCAAGGGTGTCAACATCTCTCCACTCGAGATCGAAACCTTGCTCGTGCAACATGACTCGGTCGACGAGGCGTTTGTCTTCGGCTTGCCGAACGGTGATGGCGACCAGCGGGTGGGATGTGTACTTGTACCGCCGGCGAGCAATGGTGATCACGCTCAACTGGGGCACGACGTTCGAGACTGGATGCGTGCGCGCGCGGCCTCATACAAGTTGCCCCAGACGATCCTGGTCGTCACCGTCGATCAACTTCCGCTGACGGCCACCGGAAAGGTCAACAAGAAGGTGCTCAAGGAACAAACCCAGGCATCCCTCGAGCATCCGCGTTCTAGCTGAAAGCCGGAAGGACCTCGGTACCGAACAGCCGCAGGGAGTCCATCGTGTGTTCGTGCGGCATGTCCGCATATTGCACGAACAGCAGCAAACGATCGACACCGATCGCCTCGTACTGCTTGGCGAGGTGGATGCATCGCTCGGGATCACCGACGAGGATCATGTTCCTGGAGTCGAGGTAGTCGTAGTTGAACTTTTCGTAGTCCACCCCGACGAACCGGCTGTAATAGTCATACGAGCTGTTCTCTTTGAGTTCCGGGATCAGCGACGTGAGCAGCGCGATCTGGTCATGCTGGTAGCGCATCACGCCGGCTTCAGCGCGCTGGCGGGCAAGCCCGGCGTTGGCGGCGCAGTGCGCCATCACGAACACTGCCGTCTGATTGTTGACGACGTCGCCGATCGGCGTCGCGGTCTTGATCCGTTCACGGTACTTGGCAATTCGGGAGGCCACCTCCTCGAAGGCCAGAGCAAGCGTGAACGATAGTAGCCCGAGTCCGTTCGCGCCGGCCATCTCGTGCGACTCCGGACTGGTGCACGACATCCACAGCGGTGGATGCGGCGACTGCAACGGCTTGGGCACCATCGGTCGTGCCACTTGATTGAAGTACTCGCCTTCGTGCTGCACGAGCGGGTCTCGCCAGGCCTTCACGATCAACTCGAGCGATTCCCGCCACATGTCGCGAGTGTCGGCGGGATCGATTCCGAAGCCGCCGAGCTCGACCGAGGTAGCGGACCGTCCGGTGCCGAACTCCAAGCGGCCTTGCGA
>NZ_JAVROT010000606.1:0-4581 GCF_032162605.1 Mycobacterium sp.
GTGCAGTAACACCATCAACGCTACCGGCGATTCAGCCTTTGTGTGCGGTGTAGGAATTCGACACACCAGCAACACTGTTAGCCTCTGAGATGAGTTGGCCCGATTGAAAGGACAGCCGTGATCCTGAAAACCCTCGTTACCGGCATGGCAGCAGCCGCCGTCGTAGCGGCAGCAGCGGGTGGTGTGACTTCCATTGCATCGAACGCGAGCTCGGGCGCGCCGTCGGCCATCGAGCCGGTCGTGATGGGCATCCCGCTCCCGCAGGCACCAGCGCCAGATCTCCAGGCGCCCCTGTTGCAGACCCTGAACGGTTTGGCAGGCGGTGGCTCCTTCGCAGGCGCCAAGGCCACCTACATCGAGGGCGGTCTGGGCCGAATCGAAAGCATCGCCGCGGACCGCGAGTACAGCAAGGCTGCGGCCAAGGGCCTGTTCCCGCTGAGCTTCGTCGTCGCCGACGTCGATTCGGACGGCGGGAGCGCGACCGCGAACGTGACCGCCACGGCGAACAACGGCGTCAGCCAGAGCCAGCCCGTCACGTTCATCGCCGGCCCGAGCCCGACCGGGTGGCAACTGTCGAAGCAGTCCGCCCTGTCGCTGTTGTCATCGGCAGGCTGACCAGCTTCCCGACTGAGTCCCGTCCGGTGCGCAGCACCCCAGCAGCCGTCCTGAGCGCCGTCACCCTGGTGGCGGCGCTCGGGCTTGCCGGGTGTGCCGACGAACCTCGTTCGGCTCCACCGCCGAGTCAATCCCCGGCGCTCGATACCTCACTCCCGTCCACGCCTGCGCCCGCTCCCCTGCCCCCGGCCGATCAGTTGACGGGCGTGCTCTACCGACTCGCGGACACTTCGATTCCCGCAGAGCAAAAGATCGCATTGGTGCAGTACGCCACCGGCGTCGACCAGGCCGCGCTGGCCAACTACGGCGAGGCGCTCAAGGCCAGTGGATTCGACCCGCTCACCGTCGACGCAGAGGATCTGGCGTGGTCGGGAGAGCCTGGCCACGTCGTCGCGACAGTCACGATCGGCTCGCCGAATCCCCAGGTGAAGCCATTCACGTTCCCCATGGAGTTCACTCCGACACGCGACACGTGGCAGCTCAGCAAGCGCACCGCCGATCAGCTGCTGCCCTTGGTGGATGCAACGCCGCCGACCCGTTAGGGCATTGGCCTCTTGCGGCGATACGGCGCTGGCGTCACGGTGCCCGGCGCGAGCTTGCGGGCGCTGACCAGGAACGCCGTGTGACCGCGCATCGAATGTTGCGGGCGCACCGCGAGGCCGACGACGTCCCAGCCGCGCTGAAGCGACTCCCACGCCCGCGGCTCGGTCCAGCACAACTGCTCACGCATGGCCTCGACCACCCGCGACAACTGCGTCACCGTCGCCACGTAGACCATCAGCAATCCGCCCGAGACCAGGGCCGCCGCCACGGTTTCGAGCACCTCCCACGGCGCCAGCATGTCGAGCACGGCCCGATCGACCTCGGGCCCGTCGTCGTAGTCGTTGAGGTCGGCGATCCGTAGGTCCCAGTTCGGTGGCCGCTCCCCGTAGAACGTCGTCACGTTGCGCTCCGCATGCACCGCGTGGTCCTCACGCAGCTCGTAGGACACCACCGCGCCCTCGGGGCCGACGGCGCGGAGCAGCGAGCAGGTGAGCGCCCCGGAACCAGCGCCTGCCTCGAGAACGCGGGCCCCCGGGAAGATGTCGCCCTCGTGCACGATCTGGGCGGCGTCCTTCGGATAGATCACCTGCGCCCCGCGGGGCATCGACAGCACGTAGTCGATGAGCAAGGGACGCAGCACCAGGAACGGGTCACCGTTGGCCGACTTCACCACGGAGCCCTCCGGCTGCCCGAGAACGGAATCGTGGGTAATGGCGCCGCGGTGGGTGTGGAACTCACCGCCGGGCGCGAGCACCATGGTGTAGTGCCGCCCCTTGGCATCGGTCAGCTGGACACGATCGCCGACGTCGAACGGACCGGTGCGCTTCACAGCCGTTCAGCCTGCCAGCAGACCTGCCGGAGCTGATGCTTGGGGTTGTCGGACGGCGAACCTACGCTTGCCCCATGAGCGACGACCCGGCTGCGGCAACGAGCGCACCCGGTACACCGGGCAGGCGTCCGGCGCTCTCACCGTCGCGCGCCAGCGACTTCAAGCAGTGCCCGCTGCTCTACCGCTTCCGCGCCATCGACCGGCTCCCGGAGCCGTCGTCCGCTGCCCAGGTGCGCGGATCGGTGGTGCATGGCGCGCTCGAGCGCCTGTATGCACTCCCTGCTGCCAGCCGGGTGCCGAACACCGCGATGACCCTCGTCGAGCCCGCCTGGGAAGAGGTCGCCGCGTCGAACCCCGGGCTCGCCGACGACATGGAACCCGCCCTGCGGGCGAAGCTGCTCGACGAGGCCCGCGCGCTGGTGTCCGGGTACTACCGGCTGGAGGATCCGACGCGGTTCGACCCGGAGAGCTGCGAGCAGCGGGTGGAAGTCGAACTCTCCGACGGCACGCTGCTGCGAGGGTTCGTCGACCGGATCGACGTCGCCGCCACCGGTGAGATGCGGGTGGTGGACTACAAGACGGGCAGGGCTCCCGCGGCAACCCGTGAGCTCGCTGAGGCGAAGGCGATGTTCCAGATGAAGTTCTATGCGGTGGCGCTGCTGCGGTCCCGCGGCGTGCTGCCCGCGCGGCTCCGGTTGTTGTATCTCGCCGACGGTCAAGTGCTGGACTACACGCCCGACCTCGACGAGCTGGTCCGCTTCGAGAAGACGTTGATGGCGATGTGGCAGGCCATCCAATCCGCGGGCATCACAGGCGATTTCCGCCCGAAGCCGTCGCGCCTGTGCGACTGGTGCGCCCATCACGAACACTGCCCAACCTTCGGCGGCACCCCGCCCCCCTATCCGGGTTGGCCCTCGCCCGCAGACCACGCGGAGCCCGCGGCGTGATCGACTGTTACTACCGTCGGCTCGGAGTCGACGGAGTGATCGAGCCCCGCGAGGGCGGAAGCACCGAGACTGTGGCGACCGGGCCGCCGCTGCCACCAGATCTCAAGCGGATGACGGGACGGATCCCGGTCTGGGACCCGCCCCACGTGTTCGAGCACGAGTGGCACCAAGCGATCGTCGAGCCCGGCGTCGTCCGCTATGAACTCGAATCCGACGGCACGGGAACGCTGCTCCGGTTCAGCCACCGCGGGCTCAGCGCGCCCAACGCGACCGGTTTTGTCTCGAGGGGACGTGGCGCGAGAAGGTGGCAGCGGGTTTCACCAACTCCGGGGCCAAGAGCAGCGACAAATTGCAATCCCTGGTGTCACTGGCGGTGTTCGCCGCCCAGCATCACATGCACTGGGTCAACCTCGGACTCGCGCCGGCTGGAACAGCGCGGCCGGCAGCGAGAACGACCTGAACCGGCTTGGCTTTGGGCTGGGGGCGGGCACGCAGACCGATGTCGACGCCGATCCCGACCGGGTACACCCCGCCGACGTGCGAACCTGCGAGCATCTCGGGCACCGAGTCGCCGTGGTGACCCTGCAATTCGTAACGGGACGTCACCTCGGACCCCGCGTCGCGGTGCTGACCCCGCAAGTGGTCGCGGACAACGTTGCAGCGCAACCTAATCGATCGGTCTCAGCTCCTGCAGCATCGTCGGCACCAGCTCGCTGACCGTGGGATGGATGTGCACGGTCCGTGAGATGGCGGTGTAGGGCAGCTTCGCCGTCATCACGTCGAGGATGTCCTGGACCACCTCGTCGCCGCCCACGCCGAGAATCGCCGCACCGAGGATCTCCTCGGTCGCGGCGTCGACGACGACCTTCATGAACCCCTGTGTCTCGCCCTTCTCGACGGCGCGCCCGACCTTCGTCATGGACCGCTTGCCTACCAGTGCCTTGCGGCCAGACCTGCGGACCTCGTCGACCGTCATTCCCGCCCGGCCGAGCGGCGGGTCGATGTAGAGCGCATAGGTCGGCAGGCGGTCGCTGACCCGGCGGGGGTCGTCGTCGAGCAGGTTCGCGGCGACGATCTCGAAGTCGTTGTACGACGTGTGGGTGAAGGCGCCCTTGCCGTTGCAGTCGCCCATCGCCCAGACGTTCTCGGCGCTGGTGCGGAGTTGGTCGTCGACTTTGACGTAGCCTCGCGCGTCCGTCTCGATCCCTGCGACGTCGAGCCCGAGGTCGTCGGTATTGGGGCGCCGGCCGGTCGCCACCAGGAGATGCGTGCCGGAGACCGGCTCGGCACCGTCGCGGGGATACAGATAGAAGCGGCCGGACCCGTTGTCGTGCTTGACGATCCGCATCTGTGTTGCGCCCACGTGGACGTCGATGCCCTCGGCCTCGAGGATCTCCTGGATCGCGGCGGACACGTCCTCGTCTTCGCGCGCCGTCACCCTCGGGCCTCTCTCGACGACACTGACCCGTGCACCGAAGCGGCGGTACATCTGCGCGAACTCCAGGCCGATGTAGCTGCCGCCGATGATCACGAGGTGTTCGGGAACCACGTCGAGGTCGAGGATGCCGACGTTGGTGAGGTAGTCGACGTTGGCAAGGCCCGGGATCTCGGGCGCGATCGCGCGGCCGCCGACGTTGAGGAAGATCC
>NZ_JAVROT010000607.1:0-4868 GCF_032162605.1 Mycobacterium sp.
CATCGGTGCAGGTGAGCAGGACTGCGGTGACGTTGGGGTTGTCGCCAATGGCGGTGGTGAGGCGTGCGATCTCTTCGGGCAGCACGCAGACGGTGTTGGTGTAGATCATGCGGTGGTAGCCCAGTGCCCGGTAGTTCGCCCATATCGCGGTGAGGTTGCGTTCGACAAGGTGGTGCTGCCATGGCGCCGGGTGGGCCATGTCGAGGAAGTCGCCGTCGATGAGGCAGTGCGAGATGTCGGCTGCGCCGAGTTGGGCGTGCATCTCGAAACCGACGCTGGTCTTGCCGGTCCCGGATCGCCTGCCGATGAACGCGAGCTCGCTGCTCATGTGCCGAAGTGTCGCCTGTTGCCGGCCCTGTTGGCGACATGTTTTCTCACGGCAGGCCCAACAACTTGGAATCGAGGTGATCGTTCTTGGCATGTTTGGAGTAGTAGGCCCGCAGGTCGGCCGACTGCGTGGTGGGTACCATCGACACCCGTGCCCCGCGGTGGCGGAACCACGACGCCACGGGCGCCCAGGCGTAGGCTAAGTCAGCAGACCGGCGCCGGTGGCGCACCGTGGGGCGTGAAGATTCGGCGGTGGTCACCTGTTGTGCTCACCTCAGGCGCGGCGGGATCATTATTGGTGTTCGTCGTCGTTGTCCCCGGAAAGACCTTGGTGCTTTGAGCCTGTAAGTCAGCATGGCGGCGGAGGGCTTCCACGGGAACCGTGGATTGGTGCCTTGAGCCCGTGCGTCAGACTTCCGACTCTCCTGCCCTCCCCACGACGGACACCTTCACAGTGGGCTACGGGAGAAGGGAGCGGCGCTGTGGACGTCATTCACCCGCGCTGCGCGGGTCTGGATATCTCCAAGAAGGACGCCAAGGTGTGCGTCCGTATCCACGGTGCAGGCCGCCGCAAGACCAGTGAAACAGTGACCACGTTCGGGGCGACCACACGCCAGATCATTTGCTGCGGGATCATCTTGGCGCACAGCAGGTTACGTGCGTCGTCATCGAAGCCACCGGCGACTATTGGAAGCCGTTCTACTACCTGCTGGAGGATCTGCCGGGCGTGGAGGTGATGCTGGTCAATGCCCGACACGTCAAGAACTTGCCTTGCCGCAAGACCGACGTGGCTGATGCCACCTGGCTTGCTCAGTTGGGCGCCCATGGTCTGGTCCGAGGGTCGTTCGTTCCACCTGAACCGATCCGGCAGCTACGCGACCTGACCCGCACACGCACCACCGTGACTCGGGAACGCACCCGCGAGATCCAGCGCTTGGGGAAGCTACTCGAGGACGCCGGGATCAAACTGTCCTCAGTCGCCGCTGATCTCAACGGCGCCTCTCGCGGGCGATGCTGGAAGCCTTGCTTGCCGGCGAAACCGATCCGGCGGCCATGGCCGACCTCGCCAAGAAACGGATGCGCGTGAAGATCCCGCAGCTGACCGAAGCCCTCTACGGTCGGTACAGCGGCCATCACGCATTTCTGACCCGCATGCACCTGGATCTGATCGACCAGCACACCGCAGCCATCGAACAGCTCACCGATCGAATCGAGGTGGTGATGGAACCCTTTCGTAGCTTCCGAGACTTGATCTGCACCATCCCCGGCATCGGTGGGTACACCGCCGACGTCGTCGTGGCCGAGACCGGAGCCGATATGACCAAATTCCGACTTGTATGGGTGTCACGGCTCGGGGACGGGGTTGCTGCCCTAACGTGCCGTAGCAGACCGGAAGGGTTGACTCGTAAAATTCCTGTCACCCGTAGTTCAGGTTGACCCTGGTGGGGTGTGTCTGCCCTTCCGGTCTGCGTTCGCGGCGTGACTCAAGAGAGGCGTGACCCCAAGCTGCTGTGAGAGGTACTTGAAGTCGGAGTGTCCGCCGCGGATTCCCACCCACACGAGCGAAGGGGAACCCGCACTCCATGATCGTCATCGGCATTGATCCGCACAAGTCCACCCACACCGCCACCGCGTTGGATTCCGCTACAAATACCGACCTCGGCTCGATCCGTATCGAGGCATCTGTCGCCGAGTACGAACGCATGATCGCCTGGGCCAGATCGTGGCCTGACCGGTCGTGGGCCATCGAGAACGCTGACGGCCTGGGCCACCACCTTGCGTTGTGGCTGCTTGCTCGCGGTGAGAGAGTGGTCGACGTCTCGACCACCGCGACCGCCAGAGTGCGCGAACTGTCCCGCGGCGGTCGCCGCAAGAACGACCGCATCGATGCCGCCGCAGCGGCGAGTGTTGCTGCGCTGCAAGGCGATGCCCGTCCCGTGCGGGCGGAGACGTCTGCCGATACTCTTGCTCTGCTCGATGAGCATCGAGTCAACTTGTCGCACAGTCGAACTCGCACGGTCAACCAACTTCATGCGCTACTGCGGGAGTTGATGGCCGGCGGCGCGCCGACGTCCCTGACGTCGGCCAGAGCGACGGCTGTCATCCGCTCAATTCGGCCACGGACCGACACAGACCGCATCCGGGTCCAACTTGCCAAGGAGCTGATTGCCGACCTCCGACGTTTCGACGAGCAACTCGCCACCAACAGCAAGGAGCTGACGCGACTACTCGATGAACACGGCTCCAGACTGCGCCAGGTCGATGGAATCGGGCCGGTCCTCGCCGCTCGGATCCTCGGCCGCACCGGGCACCCGAGCCGCTTCCCGTCGGCGGCCGCCTACGCCAACTACACCGGCACCGCACTTATCCAGATTGCCAGCGCCGACTTCTCAAGACACCGCCTCTCCCGCTACGGAGACAGGCACCTCAACTCCGCCATCCACACCGTCGCGATGATTCAGATCCGGATGTCCGCCAGCGTCGGCAGAAAGTACTACGACAAGAAGATCGCCGAAGGCAAATCGCCCCGCTCCGCGGCTCGATGCCTCAAACGACACCTCGCGGGCTACCTCTGGCGCATCATGCTCGCCGACGAGACCCGCACCACGCAAGCAACTTCGGAAGTAGCCCGAAATGCCTCTTGACATATAGAGAGGCACCCCACCGCCCAACACCTCGCGTCGTGGGCGGGCACCACCCCGGGCAACAACGAATCGGCCGGCAAGGTCAAATCGCGCCGAACCCGCCCGGGCAACCCCTACTTGCAAGGTGCCCTCGGCACCGCGGCGATGTCGATCTCTCACACCCGCGACACCTACCTGGCCGCCAAATATCGCCGGATAGCCACCCGCCGCGGCCCCCTGAGAGCCAACGTCGCCGTTCAACGCGCACTGCTCGTCGCCATCTGGAACATCGCCACCACCAACACCCCCTACCACGATCCCGGTGGGGACTACTTCACCCGGCTCAACCCGCAGAAAGCCCGAAACAACGCTATTCGCCAACTCGAAGCCATGGGCTACCACGTCACCCTCGACCAGGCGTCCTGACCGAGCCACTCACCCCGCGAACTCACCTCACGTGAATCTTCTCGTCAGGCCTGAAGCGTGACCACACCTACGCGACTATGCCGACCTTTCGCACCTCAGCACCGCCGTTGGCCTGCGCCATCGCAAGCACTGTCGGCATATTCCGAGGGTCGGCATAGGACATCTAATGCCGACGCCGGCATTAGAAGTCGGTGACCCACAACCGATTTGGCGCCTCATGAGTGAACATCCGCTCGACCAGGTCTGTCGCCGTGGGAGTTTCGTGACGCCGGGTGCCCGACAGGCCCTTGATGATCGCACGGGCCATCGGCATCTCGACCTGATTGTGGCCGATCCGAAGCCCCAATCCGAGAGTCAGCTCGGCATGAACTCGGCGAGCGCCGTACGTGCCCCCAGAGGCGGTGTGCACGGCGTGGATCTGCTCGGTGAGCCAGGCATGGCGGACCGCCCGCGCCGAGGGTGGCCGGGCGCGCCATGCGTAGTAACCCGACTCGGTCACCTCCAACAGCCGACATGCCACCTGCACGGGAAGTCCCTCTGCGGCCATGGTGGCTATGGCCGCGTACCGTCTTTTGGGTCGTGCGGCTCCTTCAGCAGCTCACGGGTCCTTTTTGGGATGGCCACCTCGGTCTCCAACTCGCGGATGCGTCTGTTGGCCGGGCTCAGCTCGGCCAGTTCGGCGCGGTTCAGTCCGGACAGCTGCCCGGTGTCGATCAGCTCCTGGCGGCGCCAGCGTTAGATGGTCTGGTCGCTGATACCCAGATCGGCAGCGATCTGCGCAATCGGGCGACAGGAGGCCACCAGATCAAACACCTTGCGACGGAACTCTTCGGAATAACGCTTGGGCATGGACACGGCTCCTTTCGGGAGATGTCGTGACCAGAGTCAAGCAAACCGACTCCATGCAACCCAGGGCACATCACGACACCACCGAAACCCAGGGCAAACATCAAGCCTCGTGCGAGGTCATATGGCCGACGTCGAGCATCTCGATGCGAGCCGAGTCATAATGCAGGAGTTCCGAGAAGATGTAGTCAGCGTCCTCGTTGCGTCGTGGTGCGCGTCGGTACTCCACAGCGCCGTCACCCACCCGGACTGGGCTGCGGACCTGACGGACGGTGCCGAATTCCGGATGCTCGGTCTCGACGACCATGCCTCTGGACACCGTGTGCTCGTCGGCGAGGGCCTGCGAGACCGAGTTGACGGGCCCCGTGGGCACACCCGCAGCGTGGAGCACCTCGAGCCATTCCTGCGCTGTGCGTGACCGGAAGATCCCATCGAGGATCGGAAGCAGTTCGTCGGCGTGGATACGGCGAGCGCTGAACGTCGCAAACCGTTCGTCGGTGGCGAGCTCGGGGCGTTCTACGGCGACCGCAAGCCGCTGCCAGAACTTCTCTTTCGGGCACGCGACGACGATCCATCCATCGCTCGCCTGGAACGCCTGGAACGGCACCAGAGACGGATGCGCGGAGTGGTGGGTCCTCTTCGGCT
>NZ_JAVROT010000608.1:0-6700 GCF_032162605.1 Mycobacterium sp.
AGTCGCGTTCCTGCCGGACGCCAGGCGCATCCTGCAATTGGCCGAAGGCGCTGCCATCACCGTCAAGCGGGTCCCGGCAGGCGATCTCGGCACCGTCGTCGTCGGATTCACCGCCGCGTCCGCACACGCCGTGCTGCCGCGCCTGCTCGAGCGCGCACGCGAACAGCTCCCCGACGTCAAACTCGAACTGCGCGAGATGGTTTCGGCCGTGCAACTCGAAGGTCTGATGAGCGGCGAGGTCGATCTGGGGATGGTCCGCCCGCCGGTGAAGAGGCCGGGAATCGTGTCGCGGCCGCTGCTGCACGAGCAACTCGTCGCGGCGCTGCCCGGCGGGCACCCGTTGGCCACCCAGACTCGGCAGTTGACCCTGAACGACCTCGACGGCCAGGACGTCATCATGTACTCGCCGGTGCAGGCGAGGTACTTCAACGACCTGCTGATCAGCACGTTCACCATCGCGGGCGCCACGCCGCGCTACGTCCAGTACGTCACCCAGGTACACACGATGCTGGTGTTGGTGCGTTCTGGCATCGGGATCGCGCTGGTGCCGGCGTCCGCGGCGACCCTGCATCCGGAAGGCGTGGTGTTCCGCTCCATCGGGGCCTTCCGCGAGCGCCCCGTCGAACTCGACGCCGCCTGGCGCAGCGACAGCACCAATCCGGCGCTGCTTCGCCTGCTGCGCGACGTCCTGCCGCCCCGCGAGTGGACGACCGACGACCTGGTCGACGACTGACCATTGCCGCCGAACGTGACGCCACTGCGAGGTTTCGGCGAATCTTTCGCAGTGGCGTCACATTCGGCGCATGGTCTGGCTACACGGACAGCGCGGGCTCCAGAACGGGCGTCGCCAGCCGGCCGCTGCTGAGGAACTCGTCGAGGTTGTCGAGCGTGAGTTGCTCCATGGCGGCTCGCGTTTCGACCGTGCCGCTGCCGACGTGCGGCAACAGCACCACGTTGTCCAGGTTCAGCAACGCCTCGGGCACATTCGGTTCGTCGGCGAAGACGTCGAGCCCTGCGCCGGCGAGCCGGCCGTGCACCAGTGCGTCGACCAGGGCGGTCTCGTCCACGACGCTGCCGCGGGCGATGTTGATCAGGTAACCCGACGACCCAAGGGCGTCGATGACGCCGGCGTCGACCAGCTTCTTGGTGCCGCTACCGCCCGCGGCGGCGACGACCAGGACGTCAACGCCGCCCGCGAGCTCGACGGGCGAGCCGACGTAGGTGTATGGCGAACCGGGTTTCTCGCTGCGGTTGTGGTAGGAGATGATGCACCCGAATGCGCTGAGCCGCTGCGCAATTGCCGAACCGATGCGGCCGAGACCGATGATGCCGACTTTACTGTTGCTGACCTGACGGGTCAGCGGATAGTTCCCGGCGGCAGGCCACCGCCCGGCGCGGACGTAGCGGTCGGCGGCCGAGAACTGGCGCATCACGTCGATCATCAAACCCACCGCGGTGTCGGCCACGCAGTCGGTTAGGACGTCGGGTGTGTTGCTCACGCCGATTCCCCTCGCCGCCGCGGCGTCCACGTCGGTGGTGTCATAACCGACGCCGAAGTTGATCACCGCGCGCAGGTTCGGCAGCGCGGACATCAGCGCCTCGTCGACACCGGTCCGGCCCGACGTCACCACCGCGACGACGTCCGCGCCGCCGCGCCTCAGGAACTCGTCGCGTTCGGTCGGATCCTCCGGCAGGAGCGCCGCCCCGTAGGTGGTCCGAAGGGTGTCGGCAAGGGAGGGCTTGAGGGGTCCGACCTGCAGGACCCGACGTGCGGATGCTGGGCTGGAAGCGGGGGTTTCGGGCACGGCGACTCCTTAGATGCTCTGGGTCCACCGTAGGGAGGCCTGGGAATACCTGTCCAACTCGGAAATAGCATTGGTTGATGCTTAAGCCGCATAACTAGCCGTTTGAGGTTCTCTCGCGAGTATCAAACCTGCTCGCATACCGTCGAAATGCCAGTTCACAGCGCATTTCTGGGGGTGCAGCACCCGCGCCGAAAGGCACTCATCAACCCCAATCTGGCCTCGTGGCCTGGGTTGACGTGTTCTCGGAGCCGCTCCTACGGTGTGTCTACCGTCACAGATTGCATCCACATACGTGGACGTCACAGGAGACATCCGGAGGAAGACATGCCCGCAACCCCAAGCCGCATCGCGGCCCTCGCCGCGAGTGTGTGCGTGGTGGCAGCGGGGTGCACCGTCGCGAACTCCGGTCACGGTGGCTACGACCCCAACACGCTGAGGATCGTGCTCTCCCAGGAGCCGCCCACCCTTGAGCCCTGCGAGAGCTCGCTGACCTCGACGGGCATCGTGGTGCGCTCCAACATCACCGAGCCACTCATCGAACGCGACCCCAACAGCGGCGAACTGCAGCCGCTGCTGTCCACCGGATGGCGCCAGACCTCGCCGACCGAGTGGACGTTCGACGTCCGTTCGGGGGTGAACTTCTCCGACGGCGCGCCGTTCACGGCCGCCGACGCCGCCTTCGCAATCGACCGGGCCGTGAACTCCGAGCTGCAATGCAACGTCGACGGATACGTGTTCGGCGACGAGAAGCTGAACCTCGCGGCGCCGAACGACACCACGCTGACCGTCACGACCCAGGAGCCGGATCCGATTCTGCCGTTGCGGATCTCGTTCGTGGAGATGGTGCCGCGATCGACCAGCACGACCGAGAAGGTCCGCGAGCCCATCGGCACCGGCCCCTATGCCATCGCGGACTGGGAGTACGGCCAGAAGCTGGTGCTGGCACGAAACGATCACTACTGGGGTGCCAAGCCCGCCTTTGCGCGGGCCGAATACCAGTGGCGCAGTGAAGGCAGCGTCCGTGCCGCGATGATCGCAGGCGACGAGACCGACATCGCTACCGGCCTCGGCCCCGAAGATGGAGCCGGCGCATTGGGCGTCCCGTTCCAGAACAACGAGACCACCGCGCTTCGCATGCAGGCGACGGAAGCACCGCTCAACGACATGCGCGTGCGACAGGCCATCAACTACTCCATCAACCGCACCGGCATCGTCAAGGCGCTCTTCCGCGGGCTCGGCGACCCCGCGTCACAGCTCATCCCCTCCGGTGTCGTGGGGTACAACGACCAATTGCAGCTCTGGCCGCACGACACCGACAAGGCCAAGCAGCTGATCGCCGAGGCCAAGGCCGACGGCGTTCCCGTCGACAAGCAGATCCGGCTCATCGGCCGCACTGCCCAGTTCCCGAAGATCGCCGAGACCATCGAGGTGATCCAGAGCGAACTGGCCGAGATCGGACTCAACGTCAAGATCGAGATGATGGACACGGCGGCCCAGCTCCAATACCAGCTGCGGCCGTTCCCGGAGAACGCCGGCCCCTACCTCCTCATGATCATGCACGGCAACCAAGCGGGTGATGCCGCCTTCACCATGGACCAGTACATGCTCAGTGACGGCCCCCAGGCGGCTTACGGCACAACGAGTTTCGATGCCAAGATCCGCGCCACGGAAGCCCTCACCGGCACGGCCCGCGAGGATGCGTTCGCCAAGCTGTTCGCCGAGGAGCCGCAGGAGATCATGCAGATGGCCTACCTCGCCCACATGAAGGGCATCCTCGGCAAGTCGTCACGCGTCGACTACGTCCCGAACTCCGCTACCGGTGACGAGATGCGGCTGGCCGAGATGACGATGGCCACCGACGGCACCAGCGGCGCCGACGTCTCGTAACCCCACCCAGCCCAGGAGACACAGCCCATGTTCTCGTTCGTACGGCGCAGGATGTACACCAGCGCACTGCCATTGATCATCGTGCTGCTCGGCGTGTTCCTGCTCGCCCGGCTCACCGGTGACCCGACCAGCCTCTACCTTCCCGAGTCGGCCACCGAGGCGCAGCGCCACGCCTTCGCCGAGAAGAACGGCTTCGACCTTCCGCTGACCACGCAGCTCGCCGACTACTTCAAGGGCGTGCTCCACCTCGACTTCGGGACTTCGTTGCGGACGGGGCAGTCGGCGTCCGAGATGGCCTTTCGCGCCTTCCCCGCCACTCTGCAGCTGGCAGTCACCACCATGCTGCTCGCCATCGTCGCGGCCGTCGTGATCGGCTGCTGGGCGGCGTACCGACCCAACTCGCTGGCCGACCGGTTCTCCAGCCTGCTGTCCATGACCGCCGCCAGCATCCCCGACTTCTGGTTCGCGATTACCGGCGTGTGGCTGTTCGCGGTGCTGCTGGGCGTGTTGCCGACCTCCGGCGTCGACAGCGGGGTGCTGTCCTGGATCCTGCCGATCGCCACGTTGATGATCCGTCCGCTCGGCGTGCTCACCCAAGTAGTCCGCGGCGCAATGGTTTCCGCGTTGTCTGCCCCCTACGTCAGGTTGGCGCGCAGCAAGGGCGCAGGCGATCTGCGGGTCGTCACCCACCACGCGCTGCGCAACGCGGCCGCACCGGCATTGACCGTCGCAGGGGACCTGGCGGTGGGGTTGATCAACGGCGCCGTCGTCGTCGAGGCGATCTTCGGCTGGCCGGGCATCGGCAAGCTGATGATCGACGCCATCCTGCAGCGCGACTTCGCGGTGCTGCAGGCGGCGGTGCTCCTCACCGCGGTCAGCATCTTCGTCCTCAACATCGCCATCGACGCCTGTTACGCGCTGCTCGACGCACGCGTGCGGGAACCGGCATTGGTCTAGGGAAGACCACGAAAGGATTTGGGACATGAGCACTCAACTCGATCTGGTGCCGGTTAAGCCGACGGCGGCGATCGTCGGCGAGGCGGAGACGAACGGATCGCGCAAGTCGGGGCGGTCGATCTGGTTCCGGCTGCTGGTCAACGACCGCGTGGCCGCGTGCGCTGCCGCGGTGCTGGCGCTGGTAGTTCTCACCGCTGTCTTCGGGCCGATGCCGATGGGCCACCTCGCCACCCACATCGATCTCGACAACTCCAACCAGGCGCCCTTCACGCTCGCCCACGGCTGGGCCAACGTGCTCGGCACCGACCCGCTCGGGCGCAGCATGCTCGCCCGGCTGATCGTCGCGAGCCGAACCACGCTCTCGGTCGCCATTCCGGCCGTGGTGATCTCCGCGGTCGTCGGCTCCCTGATCGGCATGTGGGCCGGCTACCACCGCGGATGGCGAGAGACGGTGGCGATGCGCGTCGCCGACGTGATCATGAGCTTCCCGTCGCTGCTGCTGGCCGTGGTGGTGCTCTACGTCTTCTCGCCGAGTGCGGCCAACATCGTCGCGGTGCTGGCGTTGACCCGCATCCCGGTCTACCTACGCACCGCCCGCGCCGAATCGGCCGAGCTGCAGAGCAGGCTCTTCGTCGACGCCGCTCGCACCTTCGGGGCTAGCCCGTCGGCGATCATCGCCAGGCACGTCCTCCCGATCGTGCTGCCGACTCTGCTGACCGTGGCGACGCTCGACTTCTGCTACGTCATGCTCGCGGAGTCCTCGCTGAGCTTTCTCGGCATCGGCATCCAGCCGCCCGACGTCAGCTGGGGCCTGATGGTCGCGCAGGGGCGCACCTACCTGAACACGGCCTGGTGGCTTTCGTTCTTCCCCGGACTCGCCATAGTGGTCACCACGGTGTCGGCCACCATCCTGGCGTCCTGGGCCCGTATCGCAGGAGACCCCGGGCAGCGGTGGCGGCTCACCGTCCCGCAGAAGCGACTGTCCCGCTTCGCCAAGGCCACCAAGCGTCTGTCCTGAAAGGAATTGCCATGACCGCTGTCGCAGAACACCAGCGTGCCGACGTCGTCGACGCCGATCCCGCTCTCAGCGTCGAGGGTCTGACCGTCGACATCCGCACGATCCGCGGCAAGGTCCGGGCGGTCAACGACGTGTCGTTCGCCGCCCGCCGCGGCGAGACACTCGCGCTGCTCGGCGAGTCCGGCTGCGGCAAGTCGATGACCGCGACGGCGCTGGTCGGCCTGCTCGAACCGGTCGCCGAGGTGACCGCCGGGTCGGCCGTGCTGACCGGCAGCGACGGGGCGTCCGCCGACCTTCTGACCGTCGACAGGAAGGCGCGGCGGCGGCTCGCGGGCACCGAATTGGCGATCGTCTTCCAGGACGCACTGACCGCACTCAACCCGCTCTACACCGTGGGCACCCAGCTGGCGGAGCCGTTCCGCATCCACCAGGGGATGAAGGCGAAGGAGGCCAAGCGCAGGGCCGTCGAATTGATGGCGCGCGTTGGGATCCCGCAGCCCGAGAGCCGGTTGAACTCCTACCCGCACCAGTTCTCCGGTGGCATGCGGCAGCGCCTGCTCATCGCCATGGCGGTCGCGCTGAACCCGCGTGTCCTGATCGCCGACGAGCCGACAACGGCACTGGACGTCACAGTGCAGGCGGGGATCATGGCACTGCTGCGCAGTCTGCGCGCCGAGTACGACATGGCCGTCGTGCTCATCACCCACGACCTGGCTCTCGTCGCCGAGGAAGCCGACCGGGTCGCCGTCATGTACGCGGGAAACATCGTCGAAACCGGCTTGGTGTCAGAGGTATTCGCGAATCCGAGGCATCCCTATACCAAGGGTCTGCTCGACTCGGTACCGGTGAGCGCTGTACGTGGAGAAGAGCTGAAGTCCATCGGCGGATCCCCACCGGACCTGCATTCCATCCCCAAGGGCTGTGCGTACCAGGCGCGCTGCCCACTCGTCGGAGACGTCTGTCGCACGGACCGGCCCACGCTGAACGTCGTAGGCAGCAGGCATCACGCTGCCTGCCACTTCCCTAAGGAGGT
>NZ_JAVROT010000609.1:0-40459 GCF_032162605.1 Mycobacterium sp.
GGGGTCAGCCGCAGATTGGGGTTCTTGGGCCGCTGGTACGGGCTGTCGATTCCGGTGAAGTGCGTGATCTCGCCGCGACGGGCCTTCGCGTAGAGCCCCTTGGGATCACGACGTTCGCAATCCTCGAGCGGGGTGTCGCAGAACACCTCGAAGAAGTCATAGCCCTGGTCGACGTGGACCTTGCGGGCGAGCGCCCGATGCTCCTCGAGTGGGCTGATGGCGGGCACCAGCACGATCTGTCCGGAGTCGGCGAGCAATGTCGCGACGTGAGCCAGTCTGCGGAGATTCTCCGCGCGGTCAGCCATCGAGAAACCGAGGTCCGCATTCAGCCCGTGTCTAAGGTTGTCCCCGTCGAGAACGTAAGCGGGACAGCCGCTTTCGAGCAATTTCTGCTCGACGAGCATCGCCACCGACGACTTACCCGAACCCGAGAGGCCGGTGAACCACACCGTGCTACCCCGGGACAGCCGATCCTGTGCGGTGACCAGGTTCTGATGGCGCACCGCGTTGGGGCTGGCCGCCCGGGTGGCGGCGGGGGAGGTGTCGCGCACCATGCCTGCGGCGACGGTGCGGTTGGTGTCGGGATCGATCAGGATGAACGATCCCGTGGCCGCATTGCGGGAGTACTCGTCGAGCAGCAGCGGCACCTGGGTGCGCAGCGTGACACGACCGAGTTCGTTGAGCTTCAACGCCGTTGCGCTCTTGTCGCGGTGCAGCGTATTGACGTCGAGCCGGTAGTCCAGCGCCGTCACCTTGGCCCTGGTGGTCCTGGTGGTGTGCTTGATGACGTACTCGCGACCGGGCTCCAACGCCGCTTCGTCGGCCATCCAGCAGACTGTCGCGTCGAAGTCCTGAACGGCGTGCGGTTGGTTGTTGGCACGGGTGATCATGTCGCCGCGGGAGACGTCGATGTCGTCGGCGAGGCTGATCGAGACCGCCATGGGTGGGAAGGCCTCTTCGACCGGACCGGTGGGGCCCTCGATCGCGGTGATGCGGCTGGACTTACCCGTTGGCAGCACCACGATCTCGTCACCAGGGCGCATCACGCCACTGGCCACCGTGCCCGCATAGCTGCGGTGATCGGCGTGCTCGCGGGTCTGCGGCCGGATGACGTACTGGACGGGGAATCGCACGTCGACCAGGTTGCGGTCGCCTGCGATGTAGACCTCTTCGAGATGGCTGAGCAGTGAAGGCCCCTCGTACCAAGGGGTGAGCTCCGACTTGGTCACCACGTTGTCGCCATTGAGCGCCGACAACGGAATCGACGTCACGTCGTGCACGTCGAGTCTGGCGGCGAACTCGTGAAACTCATCCCGAGTCGTCTCGAAGATCTTTTGATCCCAGTCGACGAGGTCCATCTTGTTGACGGCCAGCACGATGTGCTGGATACCGAGCAGCGACGCCAGGAACGCGTGCCGCCGCGATTGTTCCAGCAGGCCGTGACGCGCGTCGACCAGGACGATCGCCAACTGCGCCGTCGACGTCCCGGTGACCATGTTGCGGGTGTACTGCGTGTGCCCCGGAGTGTCCGCGATGATGAATTTCCGCTTGGGCGTGGCGAAGTACCGGTAGGCGACGTCGATCGTGATGCCCTGTTCGCGCTCCGCCCGCAGGCCGTCGGTCACCAACGCGAGGTCGGTGTAGTCGTTTCCACGTTCCTTCGACGTGCGCTCGACGGACGCCAGCTGGTCTTCCATGACCGCCTTGGAGTCGAACAGCAGTCGGCCGATGAGCGTCGACTTGCCGTCGTCCACCGAGCCCGCCGTCGCGAGCCGCAACAAAGTCACCATCAGAAATACCCCTCGCGCTTGCGGTCTTCCATGCCTGCCTCGGAGATCCGGTCGTCGGCGCGGGTCGCCCCGCGTTCGGTCAGCCGCGACACCGCGGCCTCGGCGATCACCTCGGACACCGTGCCCGCCAACGACTCGACACAGCCGGTGCAGGTGACGTCACCGACGGTGCGGAACCGCACGGTCTTCTCGATGATCTCTTCATCCTTGCGCGGCTGCAGGTACTTGTGCACGGCCAGGAACATGCCGTCGCGCAGGAACACCTGGCGCCGATGCGCGTAGTAGATCGACGGCAGCTTGATCTTCTCGGCGCCGATGTAGGACCAGATGTCGAACTCGGTCCAGTTCGACAGCGGGAAGACCCGGATGTGCTCACCCTTGCGGTGCCTGCCGTTGTAGATGTTCCACAGCTCAGGGCGCTGCGACTTCGGGTCCCATTGGCCGAACTCGTCACGGAAGCTGAACACCCGCTCCTTGGCGCGGGCCTTCTCCTCGTCGCGGCGAGCGCCTCCGAAGGCGGCGTCGAACTTGTTCTCCCTGATGGCACGCAGGAGCGTGAAGGTCTGCATCGGGTTGCGCGACGGGATGGTCTCGACGACGCGCCCTGCGTCGATGTCGTCCTGCACCCTGGCGACGACGAGTCGCACCCCGGACTCGGCGACGAGCTCGTCGCGGGCGGCCAGCACCTCGTCGAAGTTGTGGCCGGTGTCCACGTGCATCACGGGGAACGGCAGGCGCCCCGGGTTGAACGCCTTGATCGCCAGGTGCAGCATGACGATGGAGTCCTTGCCGCCGGAGAACAACAGCACGGGCTTCTCGAACTCAGCGGCGACCTCGCGAATGATGTGGATGGCCTCGGCTTCGAGAGAGCGCAGATGACTCAGCTCATAACGGCCCCCCGACGGCTGGTCGACGCCTTGAATCAGGGTCATGGCTTCTCCATTAAGTTGGTAGAGTTAGCCAGAATTGCAATCATGCCCAGGAATGTACCGGCGGCGCGTGGGCGTGTCAACGCATCGGACCCGACAGGTCGACGTGTCCAGGGCCGCTTACCCGGCGGGTAGTTGAAACGCGCCCGGTGAAGCAGACACCATGGCGTCATGTCGACTCCCACCGGCGCCGAGGTCATGGCGCAGTTCATCCCGCAGTCCCCGTTCGTGACGAAGCTCGGCATCGTGGCCGAGGCCCTCGACACCGACGAGGTGCGGCTACGGCTGCCGTGGGATCCGTTGAACACCACGGTGGGAGACATGGTGCACGGCGGTGCCATCGCCGCCCTGGCCGACGTCACCGTGATGGCTGCGGCCTGGGCCGGCGTCGAGGCTGCCCCCTCGCTGCGCGGGGTGACGGTGTCGATGGCGATGCAGTTCCTGGCTCCCGCGCGTGCGACCGACCTGATCGGCGTCGGCCGGGTGCTGCGCCGCGGCCGGACCTTGGTCAACTGCGATGTCGACGTCGTCACTCCCGGTGGCGAGCTGGTTGCGAAGGCGATCGCAACCTACAAGGTGGGCTGAGCCAGACACCCGCGCCGAGTGCACGCTTGTTGACGCGTTCTCGAGTGGGGCCGTCGACAAGCGTGCACTCGGCGGGCTAGAGCGTGACCTCGTTGAGCTTGCCGGTCGCCACGTCGAAGACGAAGCCGCGCAGCGACTCGTGCTTGGTGACGAAAGGGCTGGCCTCGATGCGGCGCAGCGACTGGCGGACGTCTTCCTCCACGTCCGGGAAGGCCTCGGCCGCCCACTCGGGCTTCAGACCGATCTCGTCCTGAATGGTCTGCTTGAAGCCATCGTCGGTGAAGGTCAGCATGCCGCAGTCGGTGTGGTGGATGAGGATGATCTCCTTGGTGCCCAGCAGTCGCTGGCTGATCGCCAGGGAGCGGATCTCGTCGTCGGTGACGACCCCACCTGCGTTTCGGATCACGTGCGCCTCGCCATCGGCAAGTCCGAGGATCCGGTAGACGTCCATGCGCGCGTCCATGCAGGCGACGACTGCGACGTGCTTGCTGGGTGGCAGCGGCTGCGGCCGGTCGGACGCCCGATTGAAAACTGCGGCGTACGCCTCGTTGTTCTTGAGGTACTCGTCGGTCACGGACACGGGATCCTCCTGGCGTTCGCGGGCATGGGAACGTGGTGACGCTAGTCGGACGGTACCGGATTCCGACGGTGTGAATCGGGCTGATTCCAACCAGCGTCACCCCCTCGTCACGCCTTCGACTGCAGGTCGTAGACGGTCGTGCCGCCGACGTCCTTCTTGGTGAAGTTCTGCTCCACCCACGCCGTGATGTCGCCTGCCGAGCCCGTCCGGTGTCGGGGAGGACCACCCCGGCCCGAGTCGGCCAGGAAGTACCGCACCTGACCGTCGGCGACGTACTGCTGGAACTGAGCCAGTGTCGGCGACGGATCGCCACCGGTGAAGCCACCGATCGCCATGAGCGAGGTTCCGGTCTTCAGCTCGAGGTCGCTCACCGACATCGAGCCGATTGCGGCTGCGGCCCAACGGTTGTCGGTCCCCTTGATCAGCGCCGCGACCTCCGCGTTGTCACCGCCACGGCCGGGGCCGCCCGGGCCGCCGAAGCCGCCCGCCTTCTGGGGTCCCGACATCGTGCCGGGACCGCTGTGCACACTCGCGGCATTGTAGATGGAGAACGCCGCCGAGCCACCGAGCCCAAAGATCGCCGCCGCGACGACGACGGCCGCGGTGGCCTTGCCCAGCCGGTGTGCGCGCACCGCGAGCACGAGGGCGATCAGGATCGAACCGACGAGCACGACCCAGCGCACCACCGGCCACCATTCGGGCGTCCGGTTCAGCAGTGCGAACGACCACACTCCGGTGGCCGCGAGCATGACGGCGAGCACCAGCCGCGGAACCAACGATTTCCGGCGCTTGACGAGCTGCGCCACCGAGATTCCCACCAGCGCGGCGACCCCGGGCGCGAGTGCGACGTTGTAGTACGGGTGGACGGTTCCGGCCATGAAGCTGAACACGGCGCCCGTCACCAAGAGCCAGCCGCCCCAGAGCAACAAGCCGGCCCGGACCCGATCGGTGCGCGGCGCACGCCAGGTCAGCCACAGCCCGACCACCAATCCGATGAGGGCCGCGGGCAACAGCCAGGAGGCCTCAACACCCATCGACGGCCCGAAGAGCCGACCGATGCCGGGGTCGCCGCCGAAGAACAGGTTCGTGCCGCCGCCGCCCATGTGGCGACCGGGGCCGCCCGAACCGGGACCGCCGCCTTCGTTCCCGGCGATCCGCTCGATGCCGTTGTAGCCGAACGCCAACTGCAACAGGCTGTTGTCGGTGGAGCCCGCGATGTACGGACGCGAGTCCGCTGGCCACAGACTGACCAACGCGATGTACCAGCCGGCGGACACGATCATCGTCGCTCCCCCGATGAGCAACGCGCCCAATCGTTTCCACACGCCGAAGGGCGCGGCGACGAGGAGCGCCAACACGAGGCCCGGGACGATGAGGAACGCCTGCAGCATCTTGGTGAGGAACGCGAACCCGATCGCACAGCCCGTCAACGCCATCCACATCGACATCCGCCGCACGGTGCTCGCATCGATGGCACGAACGGTGCAGTAGGCCGCCACCACCAGCAGCAGCACGAGCAGCGCGTCGGGGTTGTTGAATCGGAACATCAACGTCGCCACCGGCGACAGCGCCAACACCAGGCCCGCGATCAGGCCTGCCGACGGGCCGCTGCTGCGCCGGACGGTCAGGTAGAGCACCGCGACCGCGCCGACGCCCATCAGGGCCTCCGGCAGCAGCATCGTGAACTCGTTGAATCCGAACAGCCTGCCGGACAACCCCATCACCCACATTGCGGCAGGTGGCTTGTCCACGGTGATGGCATTGCCGGAGTCGAGCGACCCGAACAGCAATGCCTTCCAGTCCTGGGTGCCCGCCTGAGCCGCGGCCGCGTAATAGCTGTTGGCCCAGCCCGACGAGCCGAGGTTCAGAAGGTAGAGCACCGCGGTTCCGACCAGCAGCGCCCAGAACGCGGGCCGCGTCCAACGCGGATCCGGCGGCCCCGCCTCTTCGATCGCGGCGTCCGTTGGGACGTCTTCAGCGGTCAATGTCGCCATCGTTCTTACCTTTTCTCGGTCAGTGGGTCCGGCGCGGGTGGAACACCCAGCCGCGCAACAGGACGAAGCGGACGGCGGTGGCCGCCAGGTTGGCCAGCACGAGCACGGAGAGCTCGAGCAGGCGGTGCGGTTGCTCGACGAAGGCGTGCAGGCCGGCCAGCGCACCACTGGTGATCGCGAGAGCGATCGCAAAGACGATGAGGCCCTCGACGTGGTGGCGCGCCGCCTTCGCGCCGCCGGCCACGCCGAACGTGAACCGCCGGTTGGCGGCCGTGTTGGCGATCGCCGTGAGCAGCAGGGACACCAGATTCGCGGCCTGAGCGCCGATGACGCCGTGCAGGAGCATGAACAGCAGGAGGTACGCCGCGGTCGACGCGACGCCGACGGCGCCGAAGCGCACCACTTGGCGCAGCAGCGAGTTGGGTGTGGCCGACGACTGCGATGGAGCCAACTGGGCGGCAATCGCATTCACGGGGATGGAACCACTGGCAAACCCGCGCAGAAGCCTGCCGACACCCTTCAGGTCGGCGGCCGCCGTTGCGACGATGTCCACCCGGCTGTCGGCGTCGTCGACCCAGTCGACGGGAACCTCGTGGATGCGCAGCCCGCTACGTTCGGCGAGCACCAGCAGTTCGGTATCGAAGAACCACCCGGTGTCGGCGACGTGGGGCAGCAGGCTGTGGGCGACGTCGGCGCGGATCGCCTTGAATCCACACTGGGCGTCAGAGAATCTGGCCTGCAGCGTCGAGCGCAGGATCAGGTTGTAGCACCGCGAGATGATCTCGCGCTTGGCGCCGCGAACCACCCGCGAGCCACGGCCCAGCCTGGTGCCGATCGCCAGGTCGGAGTGACCGGAGATGAGCGGCGCGACGAGCGGGGCGACGGCGGCCAGATCGGTCGACAGGTCGACGTCCATGTAGACGAGGACCATGGCATCGGACTGCGACCACACCTGGTGCAGCGCGCGACCCCGTCCCTTCTGCTCCAGCCGAACGACGCGGACGTCGTCGAGCTCGGCGGCCAACTCGTCGGCGATGCGGGGGGTGTCGTCGATGCTGGCGTTGTCGGCGATCGTGATCCGGACCGGATACGGGAAGCTGTCACGCAGGTAGCGGTGCAGCCGATGCACCGAATCGGCCAGCGCAGCCTGCTCGTTGTACACCGGTATCACCACGTCCAGCACCGGAACCCCCAGTGCCCTGGCCTCCAACGCGGCGTTGGGTCGCGGCGCGAAGGCGGGCCTCGAAACCACGGCGGCCTCCATCAGCACCACGTCGTCCTTCATGTCTGTCATGACTCCATCGTCGTTCTGCGGTGTGTGGTGGTCGTTGGCGCAAGCTATGCGCCGGCTATGAGTTCTTCGGCGCCTGCGTGAGGTCGTAGACGACGACGCCGTCCACCTGTTCCGAGGTGTAGTGCGCTTCGACCCACGCACTGATGTCGGCGGCGTCGTGGCTACCGCTGCTGTTGTGGCCACCGGGAAATCCGAACATCGAATGTCCGTGGATGAAGTAGTGGATTCGACCGTCGGCGACGTCGCGCTGGAATTCGGACAGGGTCGGCGCGGGGTCTGTGCCGTTGAACCCGCCGACCGCCATCACCGGCGCACCACTCGCGAGTTGATAGCCTGCGGCGTTGCTCGAGCCGACGGCCGCAGCGGTCCACTCGTAACGGTCCGCACCGTCGGACAACAGGTTCGTCAGGGCGGGCCCCGCTTCGGGAACGTCGAGGAACCCGCCGCCGGGACCGCCAAGACCGCCACCCGGGCCGGCGAAGGAACCGTGACCGCGCGGTGGCCCTACCGACGGGATCGCTCCGGAGTGCGGCGTGGCCACCGTGGCGAGCGCGTACGCGGCCGGGGCAGCCAGACAGGCCAGGATCGCGCACGCTGCCACGCCCCTCGCGACCCGCGCCGGAAGTCGACCCGACACCAGGAGCAGAACCGCGGCTCCGACGCCGACGACGGCGACCGCGGTGCCCATCCATGGCAGCCAGTCGGTGCGGCGAGCCAGCAGCACGGCGGCGAGCACGACGGTGACGAGCACAGAGCCCGACATCGCAATGGCGGCGCGCACATCGAACCTGTTGCGCCACAGCAGCATTGCGCCAATTCCGATCCCAGCGCTGATCGCCGGCGCCAACGCCACGGTGTAGTACTGGTGCAGGATGCCGTTGGCGTAGCTGAAGACGACGGCGGTGACCACCAGCCAGCCGCCCCAGATGATCAGACCGGTCCGCGTCCGGTCGGTCCGTGGCGCGCGGCGGGTGATGGACAGACCGGCGGCGATGCACACCACCGCCGCGGGGATGAGCCACGCGATGTAGGCGCCCATCGAGGTGCCGAACAGCCTGCCCCAGCCGACGTCGAAGTTCATGTTGCCAAGGCCCCCGGTCTCGTCGCCGGTCAGGCGGCCGAGCCCGTTGTAGCCAAGGGCCAGTTCGATGATGCTGTCGTGTTGCGATCCGCCGACGTAGGGCCGCGACGAGGCCGGCCACAGCTCGACGAGAAGCAGATACCAGCCTCCGCTGACGACCATCGCGGCCGCGGCCCCGACCAGCCTGAACAGCCGGGTGCGCAAAGGCACGGCGGCCGCGATCAGGTATGCGATCCCGAACGCGGGCACCACCAGGAACGCCTGCAGCATCTTGGCCAGGAAGCCGATGCCCACCGCGGCGCCCGCTCCGATGAGCCACCATCGACTGCTGTCGCGCTCGCAGGCCCGCTGCACGCAGTAAGCGCCCGCGACGAGCGCGAGCACCAAGAGCGAATCGGGATTGTTGAAGCGGAACATCAACGCCGCCACGGGGGTCAGCGCGAAGACGGCTCCGGCCAGAAGCGCGGCCGACGGGCCCGCCGCACGTCGTACGGCTGCATACAGCAGCGCGACGGCAGCAATGCCCTCGAGCGCCTGCGGGACGAGCACGCTCCACGAGCTCAGTCCGAAGAGCCGCACCGAGGCGTCCATCACCCACAGCGCGGCGGGCGTCTTGTCGACGCTGATGGCGTTGCCTGCGTCGCTGGAACCGAACAGCATCGCCGTCCAGTTCTCGGCACCGGCCTGCGCCGCCGCCGAGTAGAAGCCGTTGGCCCAGCCGCTGGCTGACAGATTCCACAGGTAGAGCGCCGCCGTGACGACCAGCAGCACGCCGAACGCCACGCGTTCACCGATGGCGGCGGGCACGCGAGCGGCATCAGCGGGGACGTCAGGGTCAATGGAGTCGCCGTCAAGGGCGTACGCGGCGCACGGCAGAACGGCAGTCACCTCATCGATTCTCTGGCAATCCGCTAGGCGCGCGATTGGTTCGGGCTGTGGGTCGCTGTGAAGCTGGAGGGTGTCTGGGAAGTCTCACCACGAACTCCGTGCGTCCTGGTTCGCTTCGCACGTCGATCGTTCCGTCGTGCGCCTTGACGACCGCCGCCACGATGGCCAGACCGAGACCGGTGCTACCGCCGCGGCGCGACCGGGACGAATCACCGCGGGCGAACCGTTCGAACACCTCCGGAACCAGGTCGGCCGGGATGCCTGGGCCGTCGTCGGCCACCGTCAGCACTGCCGATCCCAGATCTTCGACCAGTGACGTCGTCACCGACGTCCCGCCGGGGGTGTGCGTCCTGGCGTTGGCCAGCAGGTTCACCAGCACCTGCTGCAGGCGTGCCTCGTCGCCGATGACGGACACCGGCTCCTCGGGCAGGTCGAGCGACCAGTCGTGGTCGGGCCCGGCGACGTGGGCATCGCTGACGGCGTCGACGATGAGCCTGGATACGTCCACCGCTTCCTGAACCAATGGACGTCCCGCGTCGAGGCGGGCCAACAGGAGCATGTCCTCGACGAGCTGCGTCATGCGCGCGGTCTCGGATTCGACCCGGCTCATTGCGTGCGCCACGTCGTCGGGCAGCTCGCGCCGCTTCCGTTGGGCGAGTTCGGTGTAGCCGCGGATGGCAGCCAGCGGGGTACGGAGTTCGTGGCTGGCGTCGGCGACGAACTGGCGTATCCGGGTCTCGCTCGCATGCCGCGCCGACAGCGCGCTCGCGATGCGGTCCAGCATGCGGTTCAGTGCCGATCCGAGCTGACCGACCTCGGTATGCGCACCGGCCGGATCGACCCGCACGATCCGGCTCGGCAGCAGCACCTCACCCTTGTCGAGCTCGAGGTCGGCCACGTCACGGGCTGCCGCAGTAACCCTGGAGAGTGGCGCAAGCTGGCGCCGGATCACCAGAATGCCCGCGACGGCGGCCGCGAGCAGGGCAATCACCGCGAGGATGCAGAACATGCCGAGCACCCACAACAGAGTGTCGTCGATGACCGCCGTCGGTAGGCCGGTCACGATCGTCTCGTCGCCGTGTCGCGCATGCAGGGCGATCACCCGGTAGGGGCCGAGGCCGTCGAGTTCGACCGTCTGGGGGGTGCGTGTCCGTGGCACCTTGGCGAGCTTGGCGGCCGACTCACCGTCGATCGTCGAGCGCGTTCCGTCGCCGTTGATGACACCCGCGTCGATGGCGCCGGACGCAGAGATCACCGCGCCGACGGTCCGCGTCGCCTGTCCGGGTGCGTTGAGGAATCCGGGGCCGGCCCCGAACTCCGGGTCGAACCGCTCCCGGTACGGAAAGGGCGGTTGCGTCGACGGGCCCTCCCCCGGCGGGCCGAAGCCCGACGGACGCTCCTTCGACGGGCCGAAGCCCGGCGGGAAGCCGTCGAAGGCAGGCGGGGGTAGATCGAATATCGCTGCGGAGCGCCTGCCCGCCTCGACGAGTTGCTGGTCGAGCTGACGCACCAGAAAGCGTTGCAGCGCAAACTCCGTCGCGATGCCGATGCTCGCGCACACCACTGCCAGCAGCAGGACCTGAGTAGCCAGTAGCCGCAGCCGCAGCGACCACGTCCGCGGTGACCAGATCCGGGTGCGTGACTCAGTAGGTGCGCCGCGGCGACCGGAGCTCATCGCGGTGGCTTGAGGACGTACCCGGCGCCGCGCAATGTATGAATCATAGGCTCACGGCCGCTGTCGATCTTCTTGCGGAGATACGACACGTACAGCTCGACGATGTTGGATCTGCCACCGAAGTCGTAGCTCCACACCCGATCGAGGATCTGTGCCTTGCTCAGCACCCTCTTGGCGTTGCGCATCATGAACCGCAGCAGCTCGAACTCCGTCGCCGTCAACGCGATCGGTTCCCCTCCGCGGGTCACCTCGTGACTGTCCTCGTCGAGCACGAGGTCGCCGACCACGATCTGCGCGCCACCCGTCTCGTCGGCGACCCCGGTGCGCCTCAGCAGCGCACGTAGCCGCAGCACGACCTCTTCGAGGCTGAACGGCTTGGTCACGTAGTCGTCGCCGCCCGCCGTGAGCCCGGCGATGCGGTCCTCGACCGAGTCCTTCGCGGTGAGCAGCAGCAGGGGCAGGCCTGGTATCTGGGCCCGCAGCTCGTGGAGCACGTCGAGCCCGCTCATGTCGGGCAGCATGACGTCGAGCACGACGACGTCGGGAGGGTTCTCGCGGGCCAGCGCGATCGCCGACTCGCCATCGCCAGCAGTCGCGATGTCCCAGCCTTCGTAGCGAAGGGCCATCGAGACCAGTTCGGCGAGGACGGGCTCGTCGTCGACCACGAGCACGTTGATCGGCTTGCCGTCTGACCTGCGCATGACGACGCGTGCGGGGTCGGCGTGTTCGCGGTCGGAGCCGTTGGCGGTGGTCATCTCCCTCATTGTTTACCCTTCGAATGGGCGACACCTGTGCCGATTCTATGCGCGGGCTTTGAATCCTCAACAAGGTCAGATGAAAGGCCGTTCACAGCTGGCGCACACGTGACTCGTCCACAGTGGAATGCGTGAACACCTGGGACACGCGCAGGACGATCGGAGCCATCGCGCTGGCGGCGGCCATCGCCGGGGTCGGCGGTGCCGCGATCGCCGCGGCAACCGACACCGGCTTTCACGCCGTGTCGGGCGGGATGCACGGCGACGGCCACCAGCCTGCCTTCCCCGCGCCACTTCGGGCCCACGATGGGACCGACTCGCTACACGGCGAGAACGTCGTCGCGGACGGCCATGGCGGTTTCACGACGCTCCTGTCGCAGACGGGGCGGGTCACGGCGATCTCCGCCACCTCCGTCGCGGCCCGCAGTGACGACGGCTTCGTCCAGACCTACCTCATCCAACAAGTCGACCCCGCGGCTCAGCCGCCGTTTCAGGTCGACGACCAAGTGACCATCAACGCCAGACGCGAAGGGGCGACCGCGGTGTTGTCCACCATTCGGCCTCCCCTGTCACCGGGTCACTAGCCGGTTATCAGAGCGCGTCCTCCTGCTCCGACGGCAACGCCGCCGGGCCCTCGATCTCGAGCGGCACGGATGACGTGGTCGGCGTGGTCGCGGGCGTGGTCACGGTGGTGGTCTCTCCCGTAGTGGCCTCTTCGGTCGGCACCGGGCCCGGCGTGGACGGCTCGGGCTCGGCCCAGCTCGTGCTGGCGACGGACAGCCCGCCCATGGCGAGGACCAGCTCGAATACGTACCAAGAAGGGGGGCTGAACCCCTTCAACCATTCGGGCAACCGAAGCGGACGTTCACCAAACCCACAGCGCCCAGCCATCCCGCTCTCAGTCGGGCGTCACGTCAGCCGGGAAGTCCCTGCTCCTCCTTTGGGAGCGGCGCCGGACCCTTGATCGCCGGTGCGGCTTCGCCGATGGCGGGCGCACTCGGCGGCGCGGACTCAGTACTGGTGGCGCCCAACGACATCTGAGTGGGTCCGGCCATCGACGCTGGTGCCATCTGACCCTCTATGACGCCCACGCTCAAGGCCCCGAGGGTCACCACGGCACTGCCGCCCACGACTGCGGCGAACACCCTTGCGTTGTAATGCATGTCACAAACCCGATCTGTAGATCCATCTGTGGACTATTTGCCTACCGCCAACTGAACGCCCTGCGTCTGTGAACGGGCTGCATCGACCCTGCGAGTTCTCTTTGCCAACCGCCGTGCCGCAACGCGGTCTTCGAGCGTCGATCTCCTACCCTGTGCCCATGTGGTTTTCGACGGGCGCGACATGACGCGATTCCTGGCTCGTCGGGCCTTCAACTACGTCGTACTGCTGGCGCTGGCGTCGTTCCTCACGTTCGCGCTGGCGTCGCTGACGTTTCATCCCCTCGACAGCCTGCTGGAACGAAACCCGCGGCCACCCGACTCGGTGATCGCCGCTAGGACCACTGAATTGGGTCTCGACAAGCCGATACCCCTGCGCTACGGCGAGTGGGCGTCGCGCGCGTGGCATGGCGATTTCGGCAAGACCATCACCGGCCAGCCGGTATCCGACGAGCTGGGACGAAGAATCTGGATCAGCCTCCGTTTGGTGCTGATCGGCTCGCTGGTCGGCACGTTCATCGGCGTGTTGGTCGGCGCCTGGGGCGCGGTCCGCCAATACCGGCTGTCTGACCGCGTCATCACGGTCACGTCGCTGGTGTTGATCAGCACGCCGACGTTCGTCATCGCGAACCTGCTGATTCTGGTGGCACTGAAGGTCAACTCCGTACTCGGGTTTCAGCTGTTCGAGTACACCGGGGAGACCTCTTCGACCCCGGTGGGTGGGGCGTGGAGCCAGTTCGTCGACCGGTTGCAGCACTTGGTGCTGCCGACTCTGACGCTCGCCCTGTCCGCCATCGCCGGCTATAGCCGATACCAGCGCAACGCGATGCTCGACGTGCTGGGCCAGGACTTCATCCGGACCGCGCGCGCGAAGGGCCTGACGCGGCGGCAAGCCCTGTTCAAGCACGGACTGCGCACCGCGTTGATTCCCATGGCGACGTTGTTCGCCTACAGCGTGAGCGGCTTGGTCGCGGGCGCTGTCTTCGTCGAGCAGATCTTCGGCTGGCACGGCATGGGCGAGTGGGTGGTGCAGGGCATCACGAATCAGGACATCAACGTCGTCGCCGCCGTAACCCTGTTCTTCGGTGCGACGATCCTGTTGGGCGGCTTGCTGTCCGACGTGATGTACGCAGCGCTGGATCCGAGGGTGAGGGTGACGTGACCGAACCGGTGACCACGCAGGAGAGCTCAACCGCGCAGTCCGGCATCGTCGCGGGGGCCTTCGCATCACGGCGCACCCTCGTGCTGCGGCGGTTCCTGCGCAACCGGCTCGCGGTGGCGGCGCTGGCGATCCTGGTGCTGTTGTTCGTCGCATGTTATGCGCTGCCGCCCCTGCTGCCCTGGACCTACGCCGAGCTCGACTACCTGTCGTTGCAGCAGCCGCCGAGTGGGCGCCACTGGTTTGGCACCAACGCATTGGGCCAAGACCTGCTGGCCCAGACGCTGCGCGGAATGCAGAAGTCGCTGCTGATAGGCGTGTTCGTCGCCTTCATCTCGACGACCATCGCCGCCGCCGTCGGGTCGATGGCCGGCTACTTCGGCGGCTGGCGAGACCGCGCGTCGATGTGGGTGGTCGACCTGCTTCTGGTGGTGCCGAGCTTCATCCTGATTGCGGTCGTCACACCGCGGATAAAGCACTCGGACACCACCTTCTGGCTCATCCTGCTGCTGTCTGCCTTCAGCTGGATGATCAGCTCCCGTATCGTCCGCGGACTGACGATGAGCCTGCGCGAACGCGAGTTCGTCACGGCCGCAAGATATATGGGTGTCAGTAACTGGCGCATCATCGTTCGCCACGTACTGCCCAACGTCGCGTCGATCCTCATCGTGGACACCGCGCTCAACGTAGGCGTCGCGATTCTGGCCGAGACGGGGCTCAGCTTCCTCGGATTCGGGATCCAACCGCCCGATGTGTCGTTGGGCACGCTGATCGCCGACGGCACCGCATCCGTGTCGACGTTTCCGTGGGTCTTCCTGTTCCCGGCCGGCGTGTTGGTGCTCATCGTGCTGTGCGCCAACCAGATTGGCGACGGGCTTCGGGACGCGCTCGACCCTGGATCCAGAACGCTTCGGCGGCGCAAATGAGCGATCTACTCCAAGTGGCCGACCTGAAGGTCACCTTCCCCACCGATGCCGAAGAGGTGGCCGCGGTCCGCGGAATGACGTTCGACGTGCGACCTCGTGAAGTGGTCGCCCTGGTCGGTGAATCCGGAGCGGGCAAGTCGGCGACGGCAATGGCGATCGTGGGGCTGCTGCCCGAGTTCGCGAGGGTATCGGGATCGGTGCAATTGCACGGCGACGAGCTGGTCGGCTTGGACGACAAACGCCTGTCCCGCATCCGGGGCCAGGTCATCGGGACGGTGTTCCAGGACCCGATGTCTGCCCTCACGCCCGTCTACACCGTCGGCGACCAGATCGCCGAGGCCGTGCGCGTGCACCAACGCGACCTGAGCAGCCGTGCCGCCCACACGCGGGCCGTCGAACTGCTGGAGCTCGTCGGCATCTCCCAGCCCGATCGGCGGGCCAGGTCCTTCCCACACGAACTGTCCGGCGGCGAGCGTCAGCGCGTCGTAATCGCGATGGCTATTTCGAACGACCCCGACCTGATCGTCTGCGACGAGCCGACGACAGCTCTCGACGTCACCGTGCAGGCGCAGATCCTCGACGTTCTGCGAACAGCGCGCGACGTCACCGGGGCCGGCGTCCTGATCATCACCCACGACCTCGGTGTGGTGTCCGAATTCGCCGACCGGGCTCTGGTGATGTACGCGGGCAGGGCAGTCGAGACGGCACCGGTCGCCGACCTGGCCCGAACCCGCGCCATGCCGTACACGGTCGGACTGCTGGGGTCGGTGCCTCGCCTCGACGCCGCCCAAGGCTCCCGACTGGTGCCGATCCCGGGTGCCCCACCGTCGATGGCCGCCCTTGCGCCGGGCTGTCCCTTCGCGCCCCGCTGCCCGCTGGTGATCGACGACTGCCGTTCCGAGGAGCCTGCACTGCGGAAGATCGCGCCCGACCACGAGGCCGCGTGCATTCGTACCGACCAGGTCGAGGGCCGTTCGGCGCCCGACGTCTACGGCGTCTCGACGGATCCGCCCGAATGGACGCTCGATGCCGATGCTCCCGTGGTGTTGCGCGTCGAGAATCTGATCAAGACGTACAAGCTGACCAAGGGTGCGGTGTTCCGACGCCAGATCGGCGAGGTGCGGGCGGTCGACGGAATCAGTTTCGAGCTACGACAGGGCAGGACGCTGGGAATCGTAGGTGAATCGGGGTCCGGCAAGTCGACGACACTGCACCAGATCCTGGAATTGACCAAGCCTCAGGGCGGTTCGATCGAGGTGCTAGGCCGGGACGTCAGCACCCTCGACCCGCGGGGACGGCGCTCTCTACGTGGGGACCTGCAGGTGGTGTTTCAGGACCCGGTCGCCTCACTTGACCCCCGCCTGCCCGTCTTCGATGTGCTGGCAGAACCGTTGACCGCCAACGGCTTCGCCCGGAAGGGCGTCGACGAACGGGTAATCGAACTGCTGAAGGTGGTCGGCCTGCGCCACGAGGACGCCAGCCGGTATCCTGCCGAGTTCTCCGGCGGGCAGAAGCAGCGCATCGGCATCGCACGGGCCCTCGCGCTTCAGCCGAAGATCCTGGCGCTCGACGAGCCAGTGTCGGCCCTGGACGTCTCCATCCAGGCCGGGATCATCAACTTGCTGCTGGATCTGCAGCGGCGCTTTGGGCTGTCCTACCTCTTCGTCTCGCACGACCTGTCCGTGGTCAAGCACCTCGCGCACGACGTCATCGTCATGCTCAAGGGCTCTGTCGTCGAATCCGGTCCTGCCACCACGGTATTCGGAGATCCTCGGCACGAATACACCCGACGTCTGCTGAGCGCCGTACCGCAACCCGCAGCGGGCTGAGACATGCGCTGAGGCCCCAGACCCGACGCGGCGCCCACGTGGAAGGAATCGGCACCACTAACATCGGCAGGATGATCACCCGACGTCTTGCCGGTGCCCTCTTCGCGGTCTGCCTCGCCATCACCTCGTGTTCAGGTGGCGACCAGCCTCCGCCATCGGCGGGCGGCAACGCGGAGATCGGCAAGACCAACGACATCAACCCACAGAACCCCGCCACCCTGCGCGACGGTGGCGATCTGCGGCTGGCGTTGTCTGGCTATCCGCCCAACTTCAACACCCTTCAAGTGGACGGCAACCTCGGAGAACTGGGTGGCCTGCTCAGATGGACGATGCCTCGCGCGTTCGTCATCTCTCCCGACGGCGAGGCGACGGTGAACAAGGATTACTTCACCGACGTCGAGCTCACCAAGACCGATCCCCAGGTCGTCACCTACACGATCAATCCGAAGGCGGTGTGGACTGACGGAACGCCGATCACGTGGGAGGACATCGCCTCGCAGATCGCCGCCACCAAGGGCACCGATCCCGCATACCAGATCGCCGCGCCAAACGGCAGCGAACGGGTGGCATCGGTCACCAGAGGTGTCGATGACCGGCAGGCCATCGTCACCTTCGCCAAGCACTACGCCGAGTGGAAGGGCATGTTCGCGGGCAACGGCATGCTCTATCCCAAGAGCATGACGGCCAACCCCGATACGTTCAACCGTGGCCAGCTCAATGGACCCGGCCCGTCAGCGGGTCCGTTCATGGTCACGAACGTGGACAAAGGCGCACAGCGGATCACCTTGGGCCGCAACCCGAAATGGTGGGGCGCGACACCGAAGTTGGACTCCGTCACCTATTCGGTGTTGGCTGACGCGGCCACGATCCCGGCGTTACAGAACGGTGCACTCGACGCCGTCGGCCTCGCTACTCTCGATGAACTCACGATCGCGCGACGCACGCAGGGCATCTCGATACGCCGTGCGCCCGCAGCCAGTTGGTACCACTTCACCTTCAACGGCGCACAGGGCTCGATTCTGGCCGACCCCGCATTGAGGGCTGCGGTCGGCAAGGGAATCGATCGCCAAGCCATCGCCAGCGTCAGCCAGCGTGGGCTCGTCGATACGCCAACGCCGTTGAACAACCACATCTACGTTGCGGGCCAGCAGGGCTACCAGGACAACAGCATTCCCTTCGACCCGGAGGCCGCCAAGCGCGAACTCGACGGTCTGGGCTGGACGATGAACGGACAATTCCGCGAGAAGGACGGTCGCAAACTCGTAATCCGCGATGTCTTCTACGACGCCCAGAGCACACGGCAGATCGCGCAGATCGCCCAAAGCACGCTTGCACAGATTGGAGTGGACCTGCAGTTGACCGCCGCAGCAGGCGGCTCGCTGTTCAGTGACTACATCACGCCGGGAAACTTCGACGTCGCCCAGTTCGCCTGGGGTGGCGACGCATTCCCTCTGTCTGGACTGACCCAGATCTACCTGTCGAAGGGCGAGAGCAACTACGGAAAGATCGGCAGCCCGGAAATCGATGCCAAGATCGAGGAAACGCTCGCCGAGCTTGATCCGGTAGCGGCGCGCGTCAAGGCCAACGAACTCGACAAGCTGATCTGGGCGATCGGATTCAGCCTGCCGTTATTCCAGTCGCCCGGCAACGTGGCGGTGCGCAGTAATTTGGCCAACTACGGGCCGGCCGGCATCGGCGACTTGAACTACACCATCGTCGGGTTCATGAAGTAGTTCCGCCGTTCCCCTGCCGAGAAGTCGAGGGGGACTCGGGTGTCGAGGTGACGTGACGAACCGCCCGCGGCACCACGGACGGCACCACCGACTCCGCGGCCGCGGCGGCGGTGATCGCCCGCCTCAGCAGGCGGACACTGAGCAGGCTCGGCTCCGCGTCGAGTTGCGCTGACCGACCGGAAAGTTCACCTATCTCACCGGCGTACACGGCCTTGACGATCTCGAGCACCGAGGCTTCCTTGGTGTCGATGACGCTGTGTCCGGTGGTGGGCATGTCGACGAGCACCGAATCGGGGATCAAGTCGACGATCCGGCACGCCACCGCGCGCGGGGTGGTGAGGTCGCGACCACCCGAGATCACCGCGGTCGGCCAGGTGAATCCCGGCATCGCCGCGACGAGGTCATAGGGCTCGGCGACGAAATCGACTTCGCCGGTAGCCATTTCGCGCAGAGCCACAGCGGGATCGAGCGGCTTGCCGTCCGGCACCGCGCCATAGTTGAGCTCGCGGTAGCCGATGCGGCCGACGAGGTCGGGTTCGTTGTGAAACGGCGTCGTGCGCTCGGCCAGCAGCCGAGTGCCGAGTCCGACGGCGCCCCACACCCAATCGCGATCCTTGAGCAACAGGTCGAGCTGCCGACCGAGAAGCTCCGGGCCGCCGAGTCCGTACATGTCGGCGGCGAGTTGGGTCGACGCAGGGGTGAGCACACCGTCGTCGACGAGCGTGCGCACTTTCGCCGCGAGCTCGGCAGTCTCGGGCTCGTCGCCGTCCCACAGCACCCGGCGGACGGCCGCCCGCACCGCATCGACGTCGTCGGCCGCCAATAGCGGAGAGTCCAGGACCATCGCGTGCACCCGTCCGGGGTGTTGCAGACCGACGCCCGCGGCCAGGTAGGTGCCGTACGACGTGCCATAGAGGACCGCCTCGTCGACCTGAGCGTCGCCGAGCACCGCGGCGATGTCGTGAACGGCGGCATCGATGGTCAACGCCTCCGGGGGTAGGTCGATCCCATCGTCGTCGTGCCGGGACATCCCGACGCCACGGTGCTCGACCATGATCACGTCCAGGCCATCGGCCACGGCGTGCTTGCGCAGGCCGCGGTAGAGGGCCACCGATGCCGCGCCGGGGCCGCCAGGGATGATCACCAGCGGGTGCGCGGACTTCTCGCCGACGCGGACGTAGAACAGGTCGAACTCGTCGGGCCCGTCAGCCAGGATGGGCCTGCGGACGGAGCGCACACCGGGCAGCGCCGCCAGCCTGTCGTGGACTCGGCGGCGCCCAGCATTCATCGTCATCGGCCACCATTGTGCCCCGTCCTCGACTCTTAGGTTCGGCACGAGCCAAAGCAGTGCCGCCATGCGTGGTCTTGCGTAGAAACGATGCCATGACCACCGTCGAGAACAACAGCCGCGTTCTGCCCGGCTCGCCACAGTGGGACGAGCTGCTGGCCCACATAGCAGCCGGCGCCAAGGACCGAGACCTCAACGACGAGAACCCCTTTGATCAGGTTGCTGCACTCAAGCGGGCAGGCTTCGGAACACTGCGGCTACCTCACGAGCTCGGCGGGTCGGGATTGACTGTCCCGCAGCTGTTCTCCGCGGTGATCGACGTCGCTCGGGCCGATCCCATTGTGGCCCACATCTTCCGGACGCACTTCTGGTTCACAGAGGAGCGGCTGCGCACGCTCGGCGGGCAGGAGCGGAACGACCGGGGATTTGGCCCAGGCGACCCGGCGTCGCTGCAATGGCTGCGCAAGGTCGCGGACGGCAAGCTCTTCGGCAACGCGTTCAGCGAGAAGGGCAGCAACGCCGTGGGCAGCCTGGTGTTCAACACCCGCCTGCTGCCCGATCCGGCCGGAGGCTACCGGCTGGAGGGCGAGAAGTTCTACAGCACCGGCACCCTGTTCTCCGACTATCTGACGGTCACCGCCACGACCGACGACGACTCCGTGGCGACCGTCGTGCTGCCCGCGGACCGCACGGGAGTGAAGCTCATCGACGACTGGGACGGGTTCGGCCAGCGCCGCACCGGCACGGGGACCACCATCTTCAAGAACGTTTCGCTCACCTCCGACGAGATCCTTGCCGAGGTGCCGTACGACGCCGAACCGGTGCCATCGGTGCAATACGCGTCATTGCAGCTCTACATCCACGCGGTGGTCGCGGGCATCTTGGCCGGCGTCGTGGACGACGGAGTGAACCTGTTGCGCTCCCGCGACCGCAGCTTCAGCCACGCCCCGACCGACCGTCCCACCGACGACCCACACCTGCAGCGTCTGCTCGGCGAGCTGGCCAGCACCGCCTACATCGCGAAGGCGGCCGTGCTCGACGCCGCCGAGGCGATCGCCACCGCGACGAACTCGGCCGCCTCGACCTCCGACGGCAACCCGGACGCAGAGCTGGCCACCGAGACCCAGCTGAAGGTCGCGAAGGTCAAGGTCCACCTCGACGCGATCGCCCCCGAGGCCGCGACCCGGCTGTTGGAGCTCGGCGGTGCCAGCGCGGCCAGCAGACAGAAGGGCCTCGACCGGCACTGGCGCAACATCCGGACGATCACCCTGCACAACCCCGTGGCCTACAAGGCGGTCGCGATCGGCCAGAACCTGCTGCACGGCACACCCGTTCCCGCCAACGCCTACTTCTGACCCCCCACCCCCGCGAGTTGGGCGCGCTCAGTTGCGGTCAGCGCGACCCGGCGCGCCGAACTCGCTCAATTCGAGGTGTTGTGCACCGGCGATTCCGGCGTACCGCTCGGGGCTGCACGTCAGGACGATCACCTGGCCATCGCCACCGACGGCGTCGAACACCTGGCCCATCTTCGCCAGTCGGTCGGGATCGCTGAAGCCGAGCGCGTCGTCGATGACGACCGGGACCCCGTCCTCCTTGGCTACCAGCGCCGCACTCGCCAGCCGAGCCACGATGCCGAGTTGCTCCCTGGCACCGCCCGACAGCGAGTCGAACGGGACGGTGCGGCCGTGCAGCGTACGGGTGAGCATGCGAAGGTCGCCGTCGATCTCGACCTCGAAATCGCCACCGAACACGATGCGACCCAAGCGCTCGACCTCCGCACGGAACGGCTCCACGTAGCGCAGTCGCGATTGGTCCCGGTGGCGCGTCATCACTGACTGGAGCAGCTGTGCCGCCCCGGCGCGGCGCTGGATCCTGGCATGTTCGGTGGACGCATGCTCGCGCTCGGTCTGCGCGGCGTCCAGCCGTCCCTTGCGGCCCTCCGACCCGTACACCCTCAGCTGGGCCGTCAGCTCACGCAGCTGGCCACCGACCTCGTCGTGGCGTTCGCCGAGATCGGCCGCGTTGCGCGAGGCATCCGCCAGCTCGGCCGCCACCGCCGTCGGTGCCGCGGCTGCGAGTTCGGTGTCGATGGCCATTACCCGAGCCGCCACCGCGCGAGCCCGTTCACCGTCGGCCTCGGCCTGAATGACCAGCTGGTCGTCGGACTGTGAGTCGCGTTGCCTGACAAGGCGTTCCGACGCCGCCGCGACCTCGTCGCGTGCCGTGGTCAGTTTGGACTGCGCGACGGTCACCGCCCCCGCGAGCTGGATTGCGCGCGAGGCGGCCGCAGCCGCGGCATCACGGCGGGACTCGTGATCGACGGCAGCTTGCCGGTGCGCATCGGCGGCCGCCTTGAGTTCGGTACGCGCCACCTCGGCTCGACGGTCACCTGCCCCCGACACCGGTGCGTCACTCACCTCGGCGAGACGCGCCCGGAATGCGTCGACGGCGTCATCGCCGACCAGCCCATCGAGGGTGGCCCGCAGCCGATCGCGGGACGCCGCCAGTTCCCGCCTTCTGTTGTCGAGCGCCCGCGCAGCCGCGACGTCGGCGACACCCGCCTCCTCCAGCAATACGTCCAGCAGCCGGCGTGCCTTGTCGAGCTTTCCCTGCGAGTCGGCGGCAGGCGCCCCGGGCACCACCCGCACCGTCACCACACCCGGCACTTCGACGTCGGTGGCGGTCGTCACGTTCTGTGACCACGTGGCGCCCGCCGAGAGCTCGACCAGCTGGCCCGCGACGACGAGCCGAACCTCGGTGGCAGCATCGAATTCCACTCGCGCCGAGGACAACTCGGCCTGCGCGGCGGCCCGCTCAGTGGCCAGTACGGCCAGCTCGACGTCACGCATCACGTCGTCGGACAAGGCGATCTGCGCGAATTCGGCCTCGACGCCGAGCAGTCCGCGTTCGACCGAGTCGATCCTGGCGAGCCTGGCCGTCAGCTTCTCCGCCTCGTCACGGCGGGCGATCCGCTCGACCGTGCTGCGGGCGGCATCGAGCAGAACCTGGCAGCCTTCGGCCGCCACCCGGGCGACCGCCGAGGCTGCCGCGGTGGCCACGGCGACCTCGTTCGCGGCGACCTCGTCACTCGCGGCGGCTTCCACTGCCGATTCCAGACCGGTGATGGTGGCGGATCGTTCGGCCAGCTCGGCGCGCAGCCTGCGACGCTCGCCGAGTGCGGCGTTGGAGGCAGCCTGCGCCATCTCGGCCGATTCGGCGAGGGCACGTGCCTGGGCGAGACGGTCGGTGAGCTGCTTGATGGTGTCGGCCGCCGCCTGAGCTGCCTCGAGCCGCTTGACGGCCGTCACCACGTCGAGTGAGAGGCGAGCCAGTTCATCAGCGGTCCGACCATGGTCGGCCACCGCTTGGTCGACCTCGTCGACCGCCGCCTGGCACAACTCGACCTGCAGCTCAGCCTCGCGCAGACGACCGACCGCGGTGGCCCACAGTCCAGTCGCCCTGCCCGTCGCCGTGAAGTACTGCCGAAACTCGGCGTCGATCCTGTCGATCAGCAGCGGCTCGCACCCCGACATGGTGACCGTCTGGCCCGCTGCGACGTCGAGCGCCCGCGCCAGCGCATCGCAGCCCGAAAGATCAACGGAAGCAGTCGATCCCGACTGCAACACGCGTTGGGCGTGCCAGAGGTCGGTGTCGACGGTCTCGGCGAGGATGGCCTGGACACGGTCGTGTGCCTCGTCGCCGGTGAGCTGCTCACGTACCGGAGAGGACACCGCCAAGCTGGTCTGTTGCCTCTTGTGGAAACGCTTGTGGTACTCGAATCGGTAGGGTCCGGTGGAGATCGTGGCCGTGATCTCGGCGCCCTCGTCGAGGTGCGTCGGCTTGACCTGCTTGACTTCCTTCTTGGTCGAGCGGTCCTTGGCCTCCAGCAGCAGGTCGAGAGCTTCGATCATCGATGACTTGCCGATCTCGTTGGCGCCGGAGACCACGACGACGCCACGATCGGGAAACTCGATGTCCCGGTATGCGATTCCCCGGTAGTTCCTCAAGACGAGACGATGCAACTTCACGCGGCGCTACCCCTCTCGGCAAGGCGCAGCAGCAGTGCAAGCGCGGCCCTCGCATCATCGGCCTGGCCGCCGTCGGCACGCGCGGTGGCCACCAGTTCGTCGACGGCGGTGGCCGCGAAGCCACCGATGCCGAGATCGTCGAATTCACCGTCGGCGGGCACTACGGCGATGTCCGTCTCCCTGTCCCAGGTGCTGAGCGCGGCGAACAGCCGGGCGTACCTGTCCAGGCACGCGTCGAGCGCCGCCTTGTCGGTCACGGTCAGCGTGCCGGTGAGCGCGATCTGCACCACCGTGCGTTCCTTGTCGGGCAACTGGTCGAGATTGATGTCGAGATCGACGACGTCCCTCGCGGTATCGACCGATCGGCGCAGCGTGACGAACCTCCACCGGCCGACCCGGCGGCCCGCCACGCGAACCGCGCGTTCCGGATCGTCCTCGTCCACGTCGACGACGAGCACGTGGCCGGGATCGGGTTCGATGTGGTCGTAGTTGGTGACTTCGGGTGAGCCGGAATACCAGACGCGGCCCGTCGAGCCCACGTCGGTGCGAGAGTGCTTGTCGCCCAACGCGACATAGTGCACGGCACCACGCGCGAGCGCGGCCTCGACGGTCGCCAGTCGGATCAACGACGGCTTGTCCCTGTCGGGCTCGAAGAGGTCGACCCCGCCGTGGCCGACGACGACACGGGTGACGCCGTCCGCGGTGAGGCCGTCGAGCACCTCGCCGACGAGATCGGTGTTCGGCTTCTTGGAACGCCAAGGCGCCGCGACGATCTGGAGGCCGGGACGCACCTCGTGCACTCCGGCGCGGTTGAGCACGATGACGTTGTCCGGACGTTCGGCAAGGAACAGTGCGCTGGTGTACACGGACGAGGCGTCGAGCGGATCGTGGTTGCCGGGAAGCAGATACACCGGAACCGTGATGGCCCGCATGGCCTCGAGCGACTGGCTGATGTCGCGCGGAGCGAGCTGATTGTGCTCGAAGACGTCTCCGGCGACGACGATGAACTCTGCGCCCGTCTCGGCCGCGAGCGCGCCCAGCCCTGCGACGGCGTCCCGACGTGCGGCCGAATATCGTGGCTGTGCCTCACCGTTGAGGAAGTGGCGGGTCATGCCGAGCTGCCAGTCGGCGGTGTGCAGGAAGCGCATCGGTGACCCCTCGGCTCTCTCGTCGTTCCCCGTCTCCTTGACGGGCATGGCGAGTGTAGGTCCGGGCCCTGACAAGTCGGTGGACCTCGGTCGGCATGTGCGCGAGCGACCTCGTCAATACGCCCGACGCGTACCGGTTAACGTGGTGTCGATGAGCGCACCCGACCGCACCCTGCTGCTACTCAGGCACGCCAAGTCGGACTACCCCGATGGTGTCGCGGACCACGAACGCCCACTCGCACCGCGCGGTATCCGGGAAGCCGGCCTCGCGGGCGACTGGATCAGGGCGAACGTCCCGGAGGTGGGCGCGGTGCTGTGCTCGACCGCGACCCGCACCCGTCAGACGCTCGCACGCACGGGCATCGGCGCGGACGCGCGCTTCGAGGACGACCTCTACGACACCGCGCCGGGCACCGTCATCCGCCTCGTCAACGGCACGGACGACGGCGTCGAGACGCTACTGGTGGTCGGGCACGAACCCACCATGTCCACGCTGGCGCTGGGCCTGTCAGATCCGGATGTGAGCGATGCGGAAGCGGCCGAACGGATCTCGTTGAAATTTCCCACCTCGGCGATCGCCGTCCTGCGGACCAGCCAGCCGTGGCATCGCCTGGAGCTGCACACGGCGATGTTGGTCGCCTTCCACGTGCCTCGTTAGGTGACGCCGACTAGTTGTTGGTGTTGAGCGTGAGCTCCATCAGCTTGATGGCCATGGCGCACGCATCGACGCCGGGCGTCTGCGGATTGACCCACCAGCCAACCACGCCCGCCGCGTCACTCGCCACGCCACACGCACCGCTGGCGTCGTTGGGCTTCATCACGATCGACTGCACGCCCGCCACCGAGCGGCTCTCGACCTGGTACTTGAGGAAGTCCGCGACCTTGCGTTCGTTGTCCAGGCTGCCCTGCTCGAACCAGAACCGGGTGATGTCGACGAGGCCCGACGGGTTCAGAGCCTGCCACCGGCACAGCGCGCCGACGAAGGTGCTCTGGATGTCCAACGGGTCGGCGCCCACCGTCTTGGCGAGGACGTCCGTCGTCAAGACGTCACACTCCTTGAGAAGGTTGGGGTACGTCTTGGCCGAGTTGTCGTTGCGCTGGGTGTTGCCTCCGGTGCCCGCCTTGACCGCCTGGCCCGACACGTCCCGCGAGCAGCCGGCGAGCAGCATCACCGTGGCCAACACCGCCATCACGCCGGCAGCCACCCGGCTGGGGGAGCTCATTTCGAATTCACGATCGACTGGCGGGCGAGTTCCTTGGCGACGTCACATGCGTCAGGGTACGGCTTCTCCGCGAAGCTGACCGACCACTCGATGAAGTCGTCGTCGAACTGGATGCCGATCTCGCACAGGCTGGGGCCCAGTGGCGGGGCGTCGTTCAAGGCGATGAATCCGCCGTGTCCTTCGATGTTGACGTCCTCCACGCTGGTGCGCGACAGTTCCTCGGTCTTTCGCTCGCGGCCGATCGGGCTGCCCCGGTACCAGTTGAACGAGAAGTGGGGTCCCAGGATCCCGCCGCCCAACAGCCACTGGCAGCCCACCGACGTACGTGCGGTGTTGACCAGGCCGTTGACCTTGGTCAGTTGGGCCATCGTCTCGTCGGAGATACCGGCGCACTCCGGGAACATCGGCCCGTGCTTGGAGTCTGCCGCAGGCGCGGGACCCGACGGGTTGCCCGGGCCCGCCGATTGGTTGGAGCCACCGGAGCAGGCCACGAACAGCGGAATCATCGCGGCTGCCATCACGGTCAGCGCTTTGGCATTGCGTCCACCCCTGCGGCGGCCGCGTCGTGCAATCACGCCCGCAACTGTAGCGGCAGCCTCGTGGCACAACCACCGACATGCCGACTGACCTGGAGTTTTCGCCGGATTCCCGGGCGTGTGGGCGGACAGGTTGCCAACGCGCGCGATGTGCAACAGTTGCGGAATGCTTTGGGCGCTGCTGCGACGGTATGCGCGGCCGTACCGCGCGCCGATCGTCATCGTCGCCGCGTTTCAGGTGATCAGCACGCTGGCGTCGCTGTACCTGCCGACCATCAATGCCGCGATCATCGACGACGGCGTGGCCAAGGGCGACACCGCCGCGATCGGCGAACTCGGCGGGATCATGCTCGGGGTCACCGCACTTCAGGCCGCCTGCGCCGCCGGCGCCGTGTACTTCGGTTCCCGGGTGGGGATGGGCTTCGGTCGCGACCTGCGCTCGGTGATGTTCCACCACGTGACGGGCTTCTCGGCCGAAGAGACCGCCCGCTTCGGCGCTCCGACGCTGCTGACCCGCACCACCAACGACGTGCAGCAGATTCAGGTGCTGCTGCAGATGACGTGCACCATGCTCATCACCGCCCCGATCATGTGCGCCGGCGGCATCGCGATGGCGGTGCACCAGAACGCGGGGCTGTCCTGGCTGCTGCTGGTGAGCGTGCCCCTGCTGGGGTTGTCCAACTTCTGGATCGTGTCGAGGCTGCTGCCGATCTTCCGCAGGATGCAACGGCTGATCGACGGCATCAACCGCGTCATGCGCGAGCAGCTCTCCGGCATCCGCGTGATCCGCGCCTTCGCCAGGGAGCCCTACGAGCGGGCCCGGTTCCGCGATGCCAACGAGGCGCTGGCGGACACCGCCTTGACGGTGGGCCGGCTACAGGCGCTGATGCTGCCGCTCACCACGCTGGTGATCAACGTGTCCAGTGTCGCGTTGATCTGGTATGGCGGCTTGCGCATCGACACGGGCGAGATGCAGGTCGGCTCACTGATCGCGTTCCTGTCCTACTTCATGCAGATCCTGATGGCCGTACTGATGGTGACGCTGCTGCTGGTGATGCTGCCGCGCGCTTCAGTGTGCGCCGAGCGCATCTCCGAGGTGCTGTCCACGACGCCCGCGATCGCGAGCCCGGAGGACCCCGGGCGACCGGATGCGAGTGTGGGCGAGATCCGGATTAGCGACGCGACCTTCAGCTATCCGGGCGCCGACAAGCCCGTGCTGCAGGGGATCTCGCTGACCGCCCGGCCGGGCACCACCACCGCCGTGGTGGGGTCGACGGGATCTGGCAAGTCGACGCTGATCTCGCTGATCTGCCGACTGTTCGACGTGACCGCTGGGTCGGTGTCCGTCGACGGCATCGACGTGCGCGACTACGACGTCGAGACGCTGTGGTCGACGATCGGGCTGGTGCCCCAACGCGGCTACCTGTTCTCGGGGACGGTCGCCGAGAATCTGCGCTTCGGCAAGGCGGACGCGACGGACGACGAGATGTGGGAGGCGTTGCGCATCGCGTCGGCCGACGGCTTCGTCTCCGCACACCCGGAGGGGTTGCAGATGCCCGTCGCCCAGGGCGGCATCAACTTCTCCGGCGGTCAGCGGCAGCGGCTCGCAATCGCCCGCGCCGTGATCCGCAGGCCCGCGATCTACCTGTTCGATGACGCCTTCTCCGCGCTCGACGTCCACACCGACGCGCGCGTCCGCGCCGCACTCGGTGAGGCCTGCGCGGAATCGACCGTGCTCATCGTCTCGCAACGCATCTCGACGGTGATCGACGCCGACCAGGTCGTGGTCATCGACAACGGTAAGGTCGTCGGCACCGGAACGCACCAGTCGCTCCTGGCCGACTGCCCCGTGTACGCGGAGTTCGCGGACTCGCAGGCGATCACCGGAGCCGCCCCGGCGGCGACCTTCGCCCCAGGAGCCGCCCCGGCGGCGACATCAAACGGCGTGGGGGATCCGAGATGACCGGACCGGTAGGTCGTCGACTCAACGCCGGCCTCGACACGCCCCGTCAGAGGTCCAAGGACTTCAAGGGGTCCGCGATCCGACTGGTGAAACGGCTGACGCCGCAACGTGTACCGACCGCCATCGTGCTGCTGATCGGCATCGTCGGGATCGCGATCGGCGTCGTCGGCCCGCTCATCCTCGGGCATGCGACGGACCTGTTGTTCAGCGGTGTCATCGGTAGGCAGCTGCCAGCGTCCATCACCAAGGAACAGGCCGTCGAGGCGGCCCGGGCACGCGGGGACGGCACCTTCGCCGACCTGCTGTCCGGCATGAACGTCGTCCCCGGCCATGGCGTCGACTTCGCCGCCGTCGGTCGCACGCTGCTGCTGGCACTGGGCCTGTATCTGCTTGCGTCCCTGATGCTCTGGATTCAGGCACGTCTGCTCAACGTCATCATCCAGCGCACCATGGTGGCGCTGCGTGCCGACGTCGAGGCCAAGGTGCACCGGCTGCCCCTGGCGTACTTCGACTCCCGGCAGCGCGGCGAGGTGCTGAGCCGCGTCACCAACGATGTGGACAACATCCAGAGTTCACTGTCGATGACGATCAGCCAGCTGTTGACCTCCGTCCTGACCGTGGCTGCCGTGCTGGTGATGATGGTGTTCATCTCGCCACTGCTGGCGCTGATCACCGTCCTCACAGTGCCGCTCTCGCTGTGGGCGACCCGCACGATCGCGCGTCGCAGCCGCGACCACTTCATCGCGCAGTGGCGCAACACCGGACGGCTCAACGCGCACGTCGAGGAGACCTACAGCGGATTCACGGTCGTCAAGACGTTCGGCCACCGCGCGCTGGCCGAGGACAAGTTCCGCGAACTGAACGACGACGTCTACGAGGCCAGCTTCGGCGCCCAGTTCCTGTCCGGCCTGGTGTCCCCCGCGACGACGTTCGTCGGCAACCTGAGCTACGTCGGCGTCGCCGTCGTCGGTGGCCTGCAGGTCGCGACCGGCCAGATCACGCTCGGCCACATTCAGGCCTTCATCCAGTACGTTCGCCAGTTCAACCAGCCACTGACCCAGGTGGCCGGGATGTACAACACCCTGCAGTCCGGAATCGCCAGTGCGGAGCGCGTATTCGACCTGCTCGACACCGAGGAGCAGACACCCGATCCGCCCGGTCCCGCCGCCGACCGGCGTGGTCCGGGACGGGTGGAGTTCGAGCACGTCGACTTCGAATACCGTCCCGGCACCCCGATCATCGAGGACCTGTCGCTGCTCGCCGAACCCGGCAGCACCGTGGCGATCGTCGGACCGACCGGGGCGGGCAAGACCACGCTGGTGAACCTGCTGATGCGGTTCTACGAGGTGGACTCGGGCCGCATCCTCATCGACGGAGTCGACATCACCTCGATGAGCCGCCACGCGCTGCGGTCCTGCATCGGCATGGTGCTGCAGGACACGTGGCTGTTCGGCGGCACCATCTACGACAACATCGCCTACGGACGACCGGACGCCGACGAGGACCAGGTCATCGCGGCGGCGCGGGCCGCGCACGTCGACCGGTTCGTACACACCCTGCCCGGCGGCTACCAGACATTGATCTCCGACGACGGCGGCAACATCAGCACCGGCGAGAAGCAACTGATCACCATCGCCAGGGCGATCCTCGCCCAGCCGAGCCTGCTTATCCTCGACGAGGCCACCAGTTCGGTCGACACGCGCACCGAGCTCCTGGTCCAGCAGGCTACCGCCGAGCTGCGCAGGGACCGAACGAGTTTCATCATCGCGCATCGACTTTCAACCATTCGCGACGCCGACGTGATCCTGGTGATGGAGGCGGGCCGGATCGTCGAGCGAGGCAGTCACGATGAACTGATCGCCCGCCGCGGTGAGTACTGGTCGATGACGCAGGCCTGAAACAAGCGATCTGCTCAATGCCAATCGTCTGATCGGCGGTGAGTGGTTCCGGCAGGATGGCGCCGTGAGCAATGGCAGGGCCCCAAAACGGTGCACACCTTCTGCAGGTACTGCCTGGCGTCATGCGGTATCGAGGTGACCGTCGAAGACAACACGGTCACCAAGATCGGGCCCGACAAGCAGAACCCGCACAGCTGGCACGACTTCTGCACCAAGGGCCGCACCGCCAACCAGCTCGTCGTGCATCCGCGCCGTATCCTCAATCCGATGCGCCGCGTGGGTGATTCGTACGTCGAGACGTCGTGGGAGGAGGCCATCGGGGACATCGCGACCCGGATGAACGCGCTGATCGACGCGGGTGGCTCCGACTCCATCGGGGTGTACTACGGAAACCCGGCGGGCTTCTCGTCGTCGAACATCATCTTCATGAACGGCCGGCTGGATGCCATCGGCACGCACAGCCGCTACTTCGTCGGCTCTGTCGACCAGAACGCCATGCACGTCGTCTCGGAGGCGATGTACGGGTCTCAGCTCATGTCGCCGGTGTCCGACATCGACGACTGTGACTACTTCCTGCTGGTGGGCACGAATCCCGCCGTCGGCGCCTGGAGCTGGCTGGAGACCGTGCCCGGCGGTTGGCGGCGTGCCCTCGATCGCCAGAAGGGCGGCGCCACACTGGTGGTGGGCGACCCCGTGCGCACCGAATCCGCTCAGAGGGCCGACATACACCTGGCGGTGCGGCCCGGCCAGGACTGGGAGCTGCTGCTGGCGATGGTCAAGGTGATCCTCGACCACGGGCTCGAGCACGAGGAGGACTGCCGCGATCTGGCCACCGGCCTGCCCGAGTTGCGCGCCCTCGTCGAGGCCGCCTATCTCGACGACCTCTCCGCCCGGTGCGAGCTCCCCCGACACCAGATCTAAGGGGTAGCGCGCGACTTCGCTCTTGCCCGTGGCGCGATGGTGGTCACTCGCACCGGCGTATCCCTGCACGAAGCGGGCACCATCGCAGAGTGGCTCGGCCACGTTCTCAACGTCATCACCGGCTGGATGGACCGGCCCGGCGGTCGCCGATTCGAACGCGGATACGTCGACGCGCTGCGGATGTTCGACCTCGCAAGACCCGCCCACCTGAGCAGGTTGCGGGGCCGCGAGATGATCGCGGGCGCCCACGGCCTCGCCGACCTGCCCGATGAGATCACCACGCCGGGAGACGGCCAGATCCGGGCCTTGGTGATCAACTCCGGCAATCCGGTGGTGTCCGGACCCGATGGCGCGAAACTCGATGCGGCCCTTGAACAATTGGATCTGTTGGTGGCCGTCGACTTCGTGCAGCGCGAGAGCCACCGCCACGCGCACTGGCTGTTGCCCGCCGTGCACTGGTTGGAACGCAACGACCTGCCCGCGTTCACCAGCAGCATGCACGACGAGCCGTTCGTACAGTACGGGTCAAGGCGGTCGAACCGCCACCGGGTACGCGCGAGGAGTGGCGCATCTGGATCGACCTCGCGATCGCGATGCGCGGGCCACTGTTCGGGACGAAGGGCGTCAACTCGTTCATCTCGGCAACCCGTCGGATCGCCCGTCTCAGCCGTCAACCGGGACTGGAGTTCAGCCCCCACTGGATCGACCGCCTGCTGATCGCCACGTCGCGGAAGATCAACGGCCGCAAGCTGAAGTGACGCGACGTGGTCGACAACCCACACGGCCTGGTGCTGGGGCCGCGGGAGTTCGGGCTTCAGGGATGCGCTGCGCACTGACGACAAGTTGGTGCACGCCGCGCCACCGGAGTTCGTCGCGCGTGCGCGCGAACTGTTGGCCGCATCCAGTCCGGTGGCGCCCGAGGGCTATCCGTTCACCCTCGGCAATCGGTGGCGCAGACATTCGATGAACTCGTGGCTCAACGAACTGCCCGCCTGCATCCTTCGGGCAAGCACAATGAGGTGTTGATCAATCCGGCCGACGCGGCGGAACTTGGCATCGGCGACGGTGACAGGGTGCGGGTGTTCTCCGCCGTCGGCTCCGTCGAACTCGACGCGTCACTGTCGGATGGATTGCGGCGCGGCCTGGTGGTCGTCGACCACGGCTGGGGTTCGAGGATCTTCGACCCCGTGGCGGGCGCGAGCCGCAGTCCTTCGGCGTCAACCGCAACCTGCTGATCGACGGCGAGTCCATCGACCCGCTGTTGCAGACGTCGGCGCTGAGCTCGTCCTACGTCGGAGTCGAGCCCCTCGCTATTAGTGCGATTTCGGCGCGTTGACCCGCGGTGAGCGCGGACAAACGCGCCGAAATCGCAAGGTGGCCTAGATCTCGGGGCCCTCGGCGCGCACGTCGTCGACCTTCGACATCGCGTCGCGCAGCTTGCCGAGCCATTCGTCGGTGTGCTCGCCGACGAGCCGAACCGACCACACCAGGGCATCGGAGCGCGACCGCGCCACACCGGCGTCGACCAGCGTGTCGAGCACCTGACGCTCGGGCTGGCGCAGGCGCGTCATCACCGGAACGGCGATGTGCGTGAACAGGATTCGCTCGTATCCTTGGTCACCGACCGCCCCGATTTCTATGCCCCAGGCGACCTTGCGACCGTAGCGGTGCTCGGCCTCGTCGGCGATGCGCATGCGCTCCGATCGCGTCTCCTCACGAAAGCGTGCGGCCCGACCGGACGCGCGGGCGTCGCTTTCCTCGCCATCGATTTCAGGAAGCCGGCCGACGACGGTGATCTCCTCACGATCGACGACGACCGTCGGATCGCCCGAGAACCAGCTCTCGGGCAGGCGTCCGGCGATCCACTCAGACGCGTCACTCGCGTCGGGTTGCTGTGACTGATGCCAGCCGCCGGGGCGGCCGCGGTGATGTTGTTTCATGATTACATGATTACGTTGTTACAGCCGGTTTGGGGCAAAATTCACCGAGGGCGAAAGCGCGACGCCGTCAGCGCAACTTGCGAACCAGCGCCAGACTGCCGCCGACGACCATGGCGATCAGGAGCAGGACCGCCCATCCCGCGCCGGCGAGCGCCCACACCACACCGACCGCGATGATCCCTGGCGAAGCCACGAACAGGACCATTCCCGGGTGCTGCTTGACGACCTCGAGGGCACTGCGCGCCCGCGCCGGATCGATTTCTTTGGACATCTGCCCAGCATGCCAGGTCGGAAGGCTCGCCGAGGGCGAGACAACCTGAACTTCGGACGGTTGCCATAGTCTTCCTGCGAGACTTGGTGGACACGCCGCAATCGAGCCGAGGAGCGAAACGGTGACTGGACCTGGACCTGGACCTGGCAGCTGGCAACCGGACCCCGAGGGCCGCTACGACTATCGCTGGTGGGACGGCCAGGGCTGGTCCGACCACGTGTCCCATCAAGGCCAGGCCGGCAGGGCGCCGCTCGGCGGGGCGCCACCTCAGGCTCAGCAGCAGACGCCGAGCCCGCAGGCGTCGGTCCAGGGCGGCGACCCCGGTCAACCCGCCGGTGACGCTTTCGCGGGCATCAGCGGCGACCTGGTCGACGGCCGGTTCAGCGAGAAGGAAGCCAAGCCGATCGCGAACCAGAACGCGAAGCTGCTGCGCGTGCGCCTCGGCGATCCGTTCATGGCGCGGCAGGGCTCGATGGTCGCCTACCAGGGCAACGTCGACTTCGCGTTCGAAGGCGGCGGCGCGGGCAAGTTCCTCAAGAAGGCGCTGACCGGCGAGGGCCTGCCGCTGATGCGCTGCCAGGGCCAGGGTGACGTGTTCCTCGCCGAGCAGGCCCACGACGTGCATCTGCTGAACCTGACGAACTCGGGCCTGTCGATCAGCGGCAAGAACGTGCTCGCCTTCTCCGCCAACCTCGACTGGAACATCGAACGGGTCAAGGGCGGCAGCATCGCGACGGGCGGACTGTTCAACACGACGCTGCGCGGCACCGGCTGGGTGGCACTGACGACCGACGGCCCGCCGGTGGTGCTCGACGCCGCCGAGGCGCCGACGTTCGCCGACACCAACGCCGTGGTGGCGTGGTCGGCGAACCTGCAGACCCAGTTGAAGACCAGCTTCAAGGCGGGCGCACTGATCGGACGAGGTTCGGGCGAGGCGCTGCAGGTCGCCTTCCACGGCCACGGATTCGTCATCGTCCAGCCCTCGGAGGGCATCCAGATCCCGACGCAGTGACCCACACGTCGAGCAAGGTGTGGAGCGCGGAGGTCCGCGCGGGTTCCTACGGCGGCCACGACGGTCTCGTGTACGACTGTGGCCCGTCCACGTTCGACGACCTGGTCTCCGGGACTCGGGTGTGGACCGACCGACCCTTCCTCGTCCACGGCGACCGGCGCATCACCTTCACGGGGTTTCGCACCGCGGCCTACGCGGCCAGGGCGCACCTCGCCGGCCTTGGCATCGAATCCGGCGACCGCGTCATGGTGTCCGGATACAACAGCCCCGAGTGGGTGGTGGCGCTGTGGGCGCTGTGGCTGTCGGGTGCCGTGCCCGTCCTGGCCAACCGATGGTGGAGCAGCGCCGAAATCGACCACGCCGTAGAGGTTCTGGCACCCCGGCACGTCCTGACCGATGGCGACCTCGCGGTCACCGCCCCCTGCAGCGCCCTCGGTGACCTATGTGCGGCGTTCGACGCCGGTGACGTCGACGATTCCCCCGCACCCGACACCGACGCCGACGACCCTGCGTTGATTCTCTTCACCTCAGGCAGCTCGGGGATGCCGAAAGCCGTTGAGCTGTCGCGCCGCTCGGTGATCTACAACCAGCACGACATCATGCAGCGGACCGGCCGGCTGCCCCATCTGCTCGACGACGACTCCACGCAGGTGGTCAGTCTGGCCACCACGCCGATGTTCCACGTCGGCGGGCTGTCGAGCCTGCTCACCCACTTCCTGACCGGCGGGAAGATCGTGATGACCGAGGGACGCTTCGATGCGGGCCAGATCCTCGCGCTCATTCAGCGGGAGGGCATTCAGATCTGGGGTGCGGTGCCCACCATGGCAATTCGCATCCTCGAACACCCCGACTTCGATTCGTTCGACCTGTCGAGCCTGAAGTCGTGGCCCCTTGGCGGGGCGCCCGTCACCACCGCTCTGCTCGATCGGATCAGGGCCAAGCTGCCCAGGCTGCGTGAGCGCGGGCTGAGCAACACCTGGGGCATGACCGAGGCAGGCGGTTTCCTCACGGTGGCCGACGCGCGGGACCTGAGCCGTCATCCCGGAACCGTGGGCCGGCCGTACCCCGTCGTGGAGATCCGCATCGCCGACCCGGACGACGATGGGGTCGGAGAGGTGCTGGCCCGCTCGCCCACGGTGATGAACGGCTACGTCGGGGTCGATGCGGCAGTATTGGGAGTACAGGCGGCGGAGACCGTCGACGCCGACGGCTGGCTGCACTCCGGCGACCTGGGCCACCTCACCGAGGACGGTTACCTCTACATCGACGGCCGCAGCAAGGACGTCGTCATCCGAGGTGGCGAGAACATCGCCTGCCCACACGTGGAGGCCGCGATCGCCACGCATCCCACCGTGGTGGAGGTGGCGGCGTTGGGCATCCCGCACCCCGACCTCGGTGAGGAACTCGTTGCAGTGGTGGTGCACCAGGCCGACGCCGAACCGCCCACCGCCGAGGACCTGACCGCTCACGTGACGGGCGTGCTGTCGTACTTCGCGATCCCCACGCGATGGGAGATCCGCGCGCAGCCGCTGCCGACCCTGGCAGGCGAGAAGATCGACAAGAAGTCGCTGGCGCGATCGTTCGGGGCGAACTGACGGGCGCGACTACCCATACCCCCTACGGGTATATAGTGGTTGTCATGAGCGTCTTGTTGGAAGTGCACGGCATGAGTTGTGCGCACTGCGTCTCGTCGATCACGTCGGCCGTCTCGCCACTCCCCGGGGTCACCGCCGTCGACGTCGCACTGGCCACGGGTACGGTACGCGTCGACGGCACGCCGGACGCCGAAGCGGTCGCCGCCGCAATCGAGGACGCCGGGTACGACGTCGCAACATCTTCATGAGCAATCTCACCCTGGCCGTCGACGGGATGACCTGCGCATCCTGCGCGGCCCGAATCGAGAAACGGCTCAACCGAATCGACGGGGTTCACGCGAGCGTGAACTTCGCGACCGAACAGGCGTCGGTCGACTTCCCCGACGGCGTGACTGCCGACGACCTGGTGGCCGCGGTCAAGGCCACCGGCTACACCGCGACGGTTCATCGCCACGAGCACGGCCATGACAGCGGATACCTGCGCAGGCTGGTCGGGTCCGCCGTGCTCAGCCTGCCGGTGCTCGCCGTGTCGATGGTCTCGGCGTGGCAGTTCACCGGGTGGCAATGGCTGGCCCTGGCACTGACCACCCCCGTCGTGGCGTGGGGGGCGTGGCCGTTCCACCGCGCCGCCGTGACGAACCTGCGCCACGGCGCGGCGACGATGGACACGCTGGTGTCCGTCGGGGTGCTGGCGTCGTTCCTCTGGTCGGCCTACCAGGTGCTCGCGGGACAACCGCACCACCACCTCTATCTCGAGGTCGCCGCGGTCGTCACCACCTTGATCCTCGCGGGCCGTTACTTCGAGGCCCGCGCCAAGAAGCAGTCGGGCGCCGCACTGCGCGCGCTGCTGGACATCGGCGCCAAGGACGTGGCCGTCATGCGCGACGGCGTCGAGCGGCGCATCCCCGTGGATCAACTCGCCGTCGGCGACGTCTTCGTCGTGCGACCGGGCGAGAAGGTCGCCACCGACGGCGTGGTCATCGGTGGCGCCTCGGCCCTCGACGCGTCGATGCTCACCGGCGAGTCCATGCCGATGGAGGTCGGCCTCGGCGACGAGGTGACGGGAGCGACGGTGAACGTCAGCGGGCTGCTGCAGGTCCGCGCGACGAGGGTGGGCGGGGACACCCGACTCGCCCAGATGGCGCGACTGGTCGAGGACGCGCAGAGCGGCAAGGCGGAGGTCCAACGGCTGGCTGATCGGGTGTCTGCCGTCTTCGTTCCCATCGTGATCGCGCTGGCCGTGCTGACGTTCACGGGGTGGCTGCTGGCAACCGGATCCGCGACCGCCGCGCTGACCGCCGCCGTCGCGGTGCTGATCATCGCCTGCCCGTGCGCGCTCGGTCTCGCGACGCCGACCGCACTTCTGGTGGGTACCGGTCGAGGCGCCCAGCTCGGAATCCTGATCAAGGGCCCGCAGGTGCTCGAGTCGACCCGGCGTGTCGACACCGTCGTACTCGACAAGACCGGCACCGTGACGACCGGCCGGATGAGCGTGGTGAAGGTGGTGGGCGACGACGACATTCTGCGACTGGCAGGCGCATTGGAGAGCGGTTCGGAGCATCCGATCGCCCGTGCCGTGACAGCTCGTGCGGTCGACGCAGGTGCGCTGCCGGCCGTCGGCGAGTTCGCCAACCATGGAGGTAGGGGCGTGACCGGCGTGGTGGAGGGCCGACGCGTGGCGGCCGGACGGTTGGCCTGGCTGCGCGACGAGCGCGGGCTCGAACCTGACGCCGAGTTGCTCGCGGGCGCCGACGACGCCGAGTCACTGGGGCAGACTCCGGTGTGGATCGCCGTCGACGATGCGATCCGCGCCGTCATCGTCGTTGCCGACACGGTGAAGGACACTGCCGCACAGGCGATTTCCGACATGCGCCGGCTCGGGCTGACTCCGATTCTATTGACCGGTGACAACGAGCGCGCTGCACTGGCGGTGGCCGCCCGGGTCGGTATCGACCCCGGGGTCGACGGCGTGATCGCGGGAGTGCTTCCAGCGGACAAGGTCGACCACGTCAAGCGCCTCCAGGCCGAGGGCAGGGTCGTGGCGATGGTCGGCGACGGTGTCAACGACGCGGCGGCGCTGGCCCAGTCCGATCTCGGGCTGGCGATGGGCACCGGTGCCGACGTGGCGATCGAGGCATCCGACCTGACGCTCGTCACGGGCGACCTGCGGGCCGCCGCCGACGCGATCCGGCTGTCCCGCGCCACCCTTGGCACCATCAAGGTCAATCTGTTCTGGGCGTTCGCCTACAACGTGGCAGCGATACCGCTGGCTGCACTGGGGCTGCTAAATCCCATGATCGCCAGCGCAGCAATGGCTTTCAGCTCGGTCTTCGTGGTGAGCAATAGCCTGCGGTTGCGGCGGTTCACGCCATCGCGCTAATCACCACTCGGCGAGCACGCGCATCTTGCCCGCCCTCTTCGCGGCGTCGCGTCTGATCTTCGTCAACTCCGGATAAAACGCATTGCGCGACTTGTCGTTCAGATTGAGCGGAGCCTCGAACGTGGTGATCAGTTCGTCCTCGAAGAGCCACGGCTCCGGACGAATCGCCCATGACACCAGCGCGTTCTCGGCCATCCACTGCGTGAGGACCGCCTCTCCCCCTGCGAACGTCTGCCGCTTGCCCGAGCCGACGCGGCGCAACTGGAGGCCCAGTTCCTTGGCGAGGAGGAGCCCGAGTGACTTGCGCAGCGTCGAACCGTGCGCATCGCCGCCGCCGCCGCCGAAGTGGTACCTGATGCGCTTGTGCAGGTCCTGGGCGATCGGCCGCGCCCCGGTTGCGGGCGGCGGGCCCGGACTGCTGCCGATGTAAAGAAGCGTCAGACCGTCGCGTTGTTCGCAGCCCGAAACGTCGATGGCCGGGGGAAGCGCACGGAACCACCAGCCGAACGCGCCAGGCGCGTTCGGGACGGGGCAGGGCTCGGCGAACACCTCTTCACGCGTATATGGTCGGGCGGCAAGGAAACTCGCTACTCCCGGGTCGAGCTGCCGTTCCGGCATGAGTCTTCCAATCGTCGTGCAGAGCGTCTCGCGAAGTGCGGCGGGATCGAGACGGTGCACCTAAGCGTAGAGGTAGGGGCTAGGCCTTCTCGGCCCTGCGGGCCCGGAACAACTTCACCTCGTCCTTGATGTTCTTGAGGCGCCTCGCCCCCACGAACGACCACGTCACCCCGTCGACCTCGCCGATCGCGTCACGGGTGGACTCCGACACCAGGATCGCACCGGGACGCGCTGCCCCGGTGACGCGGCTCGCGAGATTCACCGAGCTGCCGAACCAGTCACCGGCCCTGCTGACGGCCATCCCGGTGGCGAGGCCCACCCTCAGCCTGGGAAAGTCTTCGTCCAACTCGGTGGCGTCCAAGAGATCCAGGACCGCTTCGAGCATCGCGACGGGGTCGCTGCTGACCAGCATGACCTCGTCACCGATGCTCTTGACGTACCGGACCGGGGGCACCGCGACCTCCCGGGCCAGATCGGCCAGCCGGTGCGCGAGCTTCTCCAGATCCTCCGGAGGGACGACCTCACCGAGGCGGGTGAAACCCACGAGATCGGCGAACGCGATCGTCACGAGGCGGGCGCCCGGAAGGGGTTGCCCCTCAGCGCGTTCGGTGGTGGTCACCGCTTCGGTTTCCATGATGTGCATCAACTGCAGGCGCAACGTGTCTTCGATCAGCGGGCCGAGCATCGGCGCGACCTGTTGGACCAACGCCTCGGAGGCCTTGGCGGTGTCCAGTTCGGTGGCGCCCGGTTTCAATACGGCTGCCAGCGCCGCGTAGCGCATCACGTCCGCAGCCCGCGTCAGACCTTCGGCCAGCACCTGTAGGACCAGCACGAGGTGGTCGGCGGTGATTCCGAACTCGAGGAACTTCTGGGCATTGGCGAAGGTCTGCCCGTCGGACTTCGACAGGACGGGCGCTTCGGGATCATCCACCCTGGGCAGGCCCACCGCCCGCAGCATGCGTTCCAGCAGTTCCAGATCGATGCCAGCCTCTTCGCTGATCTGACGAGCCGACACCAGGGTGCCATCGTCACCCATGGCACGGCGTGTCGCCAGGAGCATCGGCGCGAACGCCTCACCGATCTGCGTGGCAGTGAACTCCTCCGCAAGCAGCCACTCGACCAGCTCCGCACGTTCGACCCGCGCCGTGCCATCGAGGCCGTCGAGCAGGCCGGACGATTCGATGTCGACCTCGTCTCCCACCGCGTCAACGTATACCGAGCGTTTGAGATGATTCGCTGCGATGACCGAACCGATGCGTG
>NZ_JAVROT010000610.1:0-4376 GCF_032162605.1 Mycobacterium sp.
CGTTGCCGAAGTACGACTGTCCTGCACCGGCCGCGATGATCAGACTGTCGTATGGCGTCGTGTAGTCGTGCCCGAGCAGCTCCGAGGTGACCGTCTGGGCGTCGAGATCGACGTGTGTGACGTCGCCGAGCAGCACCTGAGCGTTCTCCTGCTTGCGCAGGATGAGCCGGGTCGGGGGAGCAATCTCCCCTTCGGAGATGATGCCCGTTGCGACCTGGTAAAGCAGCGGCTGGAACAGATGGTGCGTCGTGCGAGCGATCAACTTGATGTCGACATCGGCTTTCTTGAGCTTCTGGGCAGAGTTCAACCCACCGAACCCGGAACCGATGATGACGACCTTATGCCGATCCGTTGCCGTGGCTCCGGGGTGGCTCATTGCTGCTCCTCGCGTGCGAAAACCTAGTCAGTACAACCCCTAGGTTAGTCGGCGCGCTTCCCCGGAGCGCGGTGAGATGACCCACCCCAGTCAAGGGCCATCCCGGGTCGCTCCGCTCTCCCCCGCAAGCGCGGGGACCCCCAGCCCTCAGGAAGTTCACCCGGCCAGCAGTGGCTTGAGCTTCTCGGCAACCTCTGTGACGACACCGGGGTGGTAGCCGTCCAGGCTGGTGACCGGGCTCAGGATCACCCCGTCGATCCCAGCATCGAGGACCCTGGTCTTGATCTGGTCGGCCACCTGCTCCGGGCTGCCGAAGACGGCCTGCTGCCTGAAGTCCTCGGGAATCAGGTCGGCGGTGATTCCCTCGCCGATGATCGCGATCACCAGCATGCTGGTTTCCAGCGTGGCCGGATCGCGTCCGATCTTCTCGGAGCTTTCGCGGACCACCTGCAACTTGCGCGGCAGCTCGTCGAAGCCCGCGATGATGTTCAGGTGGTCGAAGTGCCGGACCGCCAAGGGGATCGTCTTCTTCTCGCCGCTGCCACCGATCATCAGTGGGACGTGCTTGCGGAAGCGCGGCTCGGCCATGGCCTCCTGTGTGCGGTAGTACTTGCCGGAGAACGTCGGGCGCTCGCCCTCGAGCATCGGAAGGATGATCTGCAGGGCCTCGTCGAGCCGGTTGAACCGGTCAGTGAAGGTGCCGAAGTCGTACCCGAGTGAATCGTGCTCGAGCTCGAACCAGCCCGTGCCGATGCCGAGGATCGCACGACCCTGGCTGATCACGTCCAAGGTGGTGATCTCCTTGGCCAGCAGGGTCGGGTTGCGGTAGGTGTTGCCGGTGACCAGGGTGCCGAGCTGCACCTTCTCGGTCGCGACCGCGAGGGCGCCGAGCGTCGTATACGCCTCGAGCATCGGCTGGTCGGGGGTGCCGAGCCCGGGCAGTTGATAGAAGTGGTCCATCACGAAGACGGAGTCGAAGCCGGCCGCTTCGGCTTCCTGCGCCTGGGCGATGACCGTGGGGAAGAGCTGGTCGATTCCGGTGCCGTAGGAGAAGTTGGGGATCTGGAGTCCAAGTCGAATCGTCACGAATCCGACCCTAGCCACGACTAAACGGAACCGGTACCCCGTTTCGCTGACCGCGAAGCGGGAATAAGACTAGTGGTCAGGCGAAGCTTGCCAGCGCGCCGTGGCTGACGTGCAGCGTCTGCCCCGTGATGTGCCTGGCTGCGGGCGTGGTGAGGAACAACGCCAGCCGGGTGATCTCGGCCGCCACCGACGGGGAGGTCGTGGCGATGCCGTCGTAACCCGGTTCGGCACCCCGGCCCGAAGCGACGGCGTTGAGTGTGATGCCCCGAATTCCGAAGTGCGTGGCCTGTCCCGCAGTCCAATTCGACAACGCCGCCTTGACGGCTGCCTCGGGGCTGCCTTCGGTTGAGTTGTCGCCAACGACGTTGATGATGGACCCGCCCGAGCGCAGCTGGTCGCCGAGGATCTGGACCGTGAGAACGGCGGACAGCACGGTGGCGTCCAGTGCCGTGCGCCACGCTGCCGCGCGCTCGGCCAACGTGTAGGTGCGGGGATCGCCACCGTCCCAGCGATGCGCGGGCACGTTCACGATGGTGTCGAGGTGATGGGGAATCTGGGCGCGAGCCTCTTCGAGGCTGGCCGCATCGGTGTTGTCGAAGACGATCGAGTCGACGTCCAGTTCCTTGGCGGCGACCTCGAGGTCGTCACGGCGGGAGCCTGCGATCATCACGTGGTACCCCGCGTCGCGGAACCCCTCGGCGATGACGCGTCCGAGCTCGGTATCGCCGCCGGTGAGCAGCACATCCTTCACCACGACCTCCTCGTGTTCGACGCTGAACCCAGCGAGTCGCCGATGATGTTACTGGACGGTAGCTAGCAGGGGAAACGCGCCACGCGGGGAACGAGAGACATGCTCATTAGGGGTGACTTAGGGTTTGGAACCGTGGCAAGAACCCCGAAGCTCGTCTGCGCGCTGTCGGCGCTCCCCCTGCTCGTTCTAACGGCTTGCGGGTCGGGCACGCAAAGCAGCACCTCGAGCAGCAGCGACGCGCCTGCCGGCGGCAAGCTCACCGTCTTCGCCGCGGCCTCGCTGCAGAAGACGTTCACCGACATCGGCGAGCAGTTCAAGACCGACGAGCCCGGCTGGTCAGTGGATTTCACCTTCGCCGGTTCCTCGGACCTCGTCACCCAGTTGACCCAGGGCGCCAAGGCCGACGTGTTCGCATCCGCGGACACCAAGAACATGGACAAGGCCAGCCAGGCCGGACTGGTCGCGGGCGACCCGGTGAACTTCGCGTCGAACACCCTCGTCATCGTCACCGCGCCGGGCAACCCGAAGAAGGTGACGTCCTTCGCGGATCTGGCCAAGCCGGATCTGAGCGTCGTCGTGTGCGCACCGCAGGTGCCGTGTGGCTCGGCGACGCAGAAGGTCGAGGACGCCACCAAGGTCAAGCTCAACCCGGTGAGCGAGGAATCGTCGGTGACCGATGTGCTGACCAAGGTGACCAGTGGGCAGGCTGACGCCGGGATCGTCTACGTCACCGACGCGCTCGGAGTGGGCGACAAGGTCACGGAGGTCGACTTCGCGGAGTCGTCCACGGCCGTCAACACGTACCCGATCGCCGTGCTGAAGAGCGCGGCGGACGCCGCGGCGGCCAAGAAGTTCGTCGACCTGGTGACGAGCGAAGCGGGCCAGAAGGTCCTCGTCCAGGCGGGCTTCGTCAAGCCTTGAGAAGTTCGGGGAGCCTGCCACGCTGGATCTACGTGCCTGCCGCGATCGGTGCGATCTTCGTGGTGCTGCCGCTCGTCGCGGTGGCGGCGAGGGTCGACTGGTCGCAGTTCTGGTCTCTGATCACCAGTCAGTCGTCGTTGACCGCGCTCGTGCTCAGCTTCAAGACTGCCGCCGCCAGCACGACGATGTGCATCGTGCTCGGGGTGCCGATGGCAATGGTGTTGGCCCGCAGCAACTCCCGCGGGGTGCGCTGGGCAAGGCCGCTGATCCTGCTGCCGCTGGTGCTTCCGCCGGTGGTCGGCGGCATCGCGCTGCTGTACGCGTTCGGCCGCCTCGGGCTCCTCGGTAGGTACCTCGACGCGGCGGGAATTCAGATCGCGTTCACGACGACCGCGGTGGTGTTGGCCCAGACGTTCGTGTCGCTTCCTTTCCTGGTCATCGCGCTGGAGGGGGCTGCCCGCACGGTCGGAGCCGACTACGAGGTGGTGGCCGCCACGCTGGGCGCAAGGCCGACCGCGGTGTGGTGGCGGGTCACGTTGCCGCTGCTGGCTCCCGGGCTGGCGTCGGGCGCGGTGCTCGCCTTCGCGCGCGCGCTGGGCGAGTTCGGTGCGACGCTGACGTTCGCCGGCTCGCGCGAAGGCGTGACCCGCACCCTGCCGCTGGAGATCTATCTCCAGCGTGAGGTCGATGCGGACGCTGCGGTGGCACTGTCGGTGCTGCTCGTCGCGGTTGCCGCCGTCGTCGTGGTCGGACTCGGCAGTCGCAGGATCAGGGCGGGTGGAGCCAGTGGTTGGCAGTAACCCATGAGTGGTGTCGACGTGCGGGCCGTCGTCGAAACCAGGGGCCTGGACGTCCGGTTCACCGTGGCGCCCGGCGAGGTGTTGGCGGTGCTCGGCCCCAACGGCGCGGGCAAGTCCACCGTGCTGCACGTCATCGCCGGCCTGGTGCGGCCCGACTGCGGAGCCGTCCGCGTCGGCGACCGAACCCTCACCGACACGACCGCCGGCACCCACGTCGGCACCCACGACCGTAGGGTCGGACTGCTGATGCAGGATCCCCTGCTGTTTCCCCATCTGTCCGTCGTCGCCAACGTCGCGTTCGGTGCTCGCAGTGGAAAGGGGCTGTCGCGCAAGGCTTCCCGAGCCACTGCGGAGCACTGGCTCGCGGAGGTGGAGGCCGACGACCTGGCGGACCGCAAGCCGCGCCAACTGTCTGGCGGCCAGGCGCAGCGCGTTGCACTGG
>NZ_JAVROT010000611.1:0-33062 GCF_032162605.1 Mycobacterium sp.
AGTAGAGCCGCCGCGGGCGGATTGTCGAGTATCTCCGCAGGCCCCACGGCCGCCGACAATGGCAGACCGCCGCCGAGCACCTTGCCGAACGTGACGATGTCGGGCACCGCTCCGTCGTGTTCGAAGGCGTGCAGGGTTCCCGGCCTGCCGAGCCCCATCTTGACCTCGTCGCAGATCATCGGCACGCCGTGCCGGCGGCACAGCTCGTGCAGGCGCGCGAGGAAACCCTGCGGCGGCACGACCAGACCGCCGTCGGACAGAATCGGCTCGACGATCAGGCACGCGATCGTGCCGCCGCTGAGGTGCTGCGCGGCCATGTCGAGGCAGGCGGTGGCGTCCGCCTCCCCGTCACCGTGAGTCGGCCGAAAGGGGTTGGGGTAGGGCAGGAACACTGCGTCGGGGTCCGCGGGCACACCAGCGTCGACGTGCACGCCCGACACGCCCATCGCGACACCGACGCCGCCGTGGTAGCTGTGCTCGAACGCGATGATGGTGCGTCGGCCACTGGCGTGTCTGCAGGCGCGCAACGCCACGTCGTTGGCGTCGGAGCCCGCGTGTCCGAGATAGACCCGCCGCTCGCCGGTGCCGGGGACCAGTGCCAGTAGGTCTTCGGCCAGGCCCACCGAATCGGGGTGGACCGCCGAAAGGCCGCCTGAACCCGGAGCCGTGCGGACGGCTCGGCTCACCGCCTCGACAATGGCCGGGTGCCCGTGGCCCAGTCCGCTCGCGGTCCACGTCGCCGACAGGTCCAGCAGTTCGCGACCTTCGGGCGTGACCAAAGTCGAGCCATGGCCAGAGACCACTTCCAGCGGGAAGAAGCGCAGCTTCTCGATGCCGGCGATGGCCGCCTCGTCGCGGGCGTAGAGCGTGCTCACTCTGCGACTGACGGGTCGGCCGCGGTGAGGTCCAGCTCCCGGGTCAGCGACTCACCGACCCGCTTGGCGATACGCGAGGCGGCGATGGCGATCACCAATCCGATTGCGCACCAGTACAGTCCGAGCAGTGGAGCCGCCAACCACTCCGCGGCGTCCTTGACGTTGAACCACAGCACCACTGCGATCACCACGGCGCCCAGCAGTGGCAGCGCCAAGCCCAGTACCTTGCCCTTGCCGCCGTGCACGGAGGTGAATTTCGGCGCGGCCGTGAACCAGGCAGCGGCGATCTCGACCAGCAGGTAGCAGACCATCAGGCACACCGAGCCCGCCACCGCGAATAGGAAGTAGGTGTTGATGGCGGGGTTGCCCGTGCCCATGTCAGGCCAGCCGATGGCGCCGCAGATCAGGTCGACCACCAGCGCGACGCCGACCACCACCCACGTGGCGAAGCGTGGACCGCCGGTGCCCTCGTGAATCCGAGCCAATGCCTTCGGGCCGAAACCGTCGCGCCCGAACGCGTAGAGCATCCGTCCCGAGGTCGCGGAGCAGGCCAGATGGCAGCCGAACGCCGACACGATCGCAGTGAAGATGATCAGCAGGCTGAACCATTGGCCAATGTAGGTATTACCCAAATCGCCCAACGTGTTACCCGAACTGCCGAACGCTTCGAGACCCGCCGCGTCGGTGCCGAAGCCCACGACCTGGGCGAACATCACCACGACGAACAGCACACCGGTCAGGATCAGTGTTCCGGCCAGCGCGCGGGGGATGTTGCGGCCGGGGTTGTCGGTCTCCTCGCCCATCGACGCGCAGGCCTCGAACCCCGCCCAGGACAGGAACGCCGCCACCACAGCGCTGATCACCGCGGAGGCGGAGACCCCGTCGAAGGAGAAGGCGCTGAAGTCGACGCCGGTCGTCGGCGCGCCTCCGCGCGCGAAGATCACCACCACGAGCACGATCATCGACACGATGCCGATGCCCTCAATGACGAGCAGGATCTTGCCCAATAGCCGGACGTCTCGGCCGGACAGCAGGAGCGAGATCGCAGCAGCCACCACCACGACGGCGAGCCAAGGCAGCTGATAGGGGTTGTCGTTGCCCGGTTGCAACTTGGCGATGAAGGCATTGACGAAGGCCGCCGTCAAGGCCAGGGTGCCGATGGCGAAGCCCACATAGGCGCCCAGCATCGCGAAACCGGAGAAGAATCCGGCGCGCGGCCCGATGGTGCCGCCGACCAACCCGTACGCCGACCCCGCGTGGTTGAGGTGGCGGGTCAACCGCACGAAGCTGTACCCGACCAGCGACACCCCGATCAGGCCGATCACGAACACCAGCGGAATGGCCTTGCCGACGGTGGCGATCAGGCCCTGACCGTTCCCGGACATGGCCAGCGTCGGCCCCACCAGGGCGACCGACATCGCCAGCGCCACCCAGAATGGCAAGCGGCGGTGGGGCAGCTGGTCGGCTCCCTCGGATGGACCGGCCGACGACGTTCTCGTACTCATCGATGTCTCCTCTCGGGATGGGTCAACAACTCCACGCAAGGCGCAGTGCCCTGGTGGTCTCGGTCGGCGTTGAGTCGCCGAAAGTGGTTATCTCGTGGCTTCTTACCGCGACCAACGCGTCTACGACCGCCGGTGTCAGCAGCTCCGCGGCGGCCGCGGAACCCCGAAGAGCCTCGATCGCGGCCCGCTGTTCGGTCGGCAGCGGTGGCGGCGGTGCGGCCGACTGCGAGGGGTTTTCGGGGATCTCGGGCGGCAGGTCGAGTTCGTGGTCGACACCGCGCAGCGCGCTGCCGAGGAACGCCGCGGCGGCCAGGTAGGGGTTGGCGCTCGGGTCGATCAGCTTCAGTTCGGCGTTGGCGCCGTGCGGGCTGCCAGGGGTGGCCGCGATGAACCGCACCGCCGCCTCGCGGTTCTCCAGGCCCCAGCACGCCGACGCACCCGCCCAGTTGCCGGGCTTGAGCCGCAAGGCCGACACCGCCGAACCCGCGTAGACGCCGATGAGGTCCGGCAGAGTGTCGATGACTCCTGCGATGGCGGACCCACCGGCGGCCCGAACGCCATGGGGCCCGTCTCCACCCGAGAAGAGCGGGCCTCGATCGTCGGCAAGTGACAGGTGCAGATGGGCCCCGTTACCCGCGGCTCCCTCGAAGGGCGCCGGCGAGAACGAGATTCGCAGTCCGTGGCGCGCCGCCGCCCTGCCAAGCACGATCCGCGTCAGGATCACGGCATCGGCCGCGGCGACGGGCGTGGTGGGCGCCAGCGAAACCTCGAGTTGATCGTGGCCGTACTCGGTATGGATCTGTTCGACGCTCACCCCGGCCCGTTCGGCGGTGATGGCGAGGTCGACCAGGAACGCCGAGCGGTCCAGCGACGTGCGGATGCCGTAGGGCGACCACGGGTCGGTCGTGGCCTGGTTGGCGTCGGGTGCCAGCATCGTGCACTCGAGTTCCGCGCCGACGAGGGCGCTCAGGCCACGATCGGCTGCCGTTCGTTCGGCCCGCGCCAACAGGGACCGCGGACACAGTGGCGCCGATGCGCCCTGCTGGTCGGTGAGATTGCCCGGCGCCCAAGCGATACCGGCATCGATGACGTGCACGTCGACCGGATCGATGCGGATCCGCAGGTCTCCTGTGACACCGATGGTCGGCGTGAAGGCGATGCCACTGTCCACGCAGAAGACGCTCCACGACGGCGACACGCCCATCCCGGAGCGGTGGAAGTCACCCAGTCTGCGAAGCGGGACGTACTTGGCCCTGGTCACGCCCGCAAGGTCGGTGACCGACCCTGCCACGAGTTCGACGCCGTCGGCTCGCAGTTCCTCGATGCGGTCTTGCACCACCGGCATGCAACCTCCTTCGACGCGTGAGTCTTCTGGAAAGCTATGTCATGGATGTTTCAGAATCTCTAAATTCGACGCTTTAGGATTGATTCATAAGATTCCAGAACGGAGGATGCCTTCATGTGCCGACTGCTTGGTGTCGTGTCCGCAGCACCCGTGTCAGTCGCCGATGCCGTCGGCGAGGACGTGCTCAAGGACTTCGTCGCCCTGACGAAGGTGCACGGTGACGGCTGGGGTGTCGCAACCGTCGACCACGTGGGCGACTCCCCAGACGTGGAGGTGTCTGCCGGCACCGCACTGGACGATCCGCTCTTCGCCGCCGCCACCGGTGACCGGCGGTCCGCTGCCACGCTGGTGCACCTGCGTTGGGCGACGAGCGGGCTCGCGGTGCAGCCGGAGAACTCCCATCCCTTCGTCGCCGACGGGCTGGCGATGGCCCACAACGGGTCGATGAAGCCGATGGGTCCGCTGGATGACCTCCTCGAGGAGGATGTCGGCGCGTCGCTCCGCGGGACCACCGACAGCGAGCGGTATTTTGCGGTGATCCGTCAATACCGCCGCACCGCAACCAGTCTCGCCCAGGCCGTGCGGGGGGCGGTCACCGAGCTCCGGCAGATCTACCCCGACGCCTGCCTCAACGCGCTCGTTCTCGGGGAGGACCAGATGATCGTCGTCCATGCGCACGCCCGAAGCCTCCTGCCGGCCGAGGACGTCGATGAGATCACCGCCGCCGACCTGCCCGCCGAACACCTCGAGGACTACTTCGCGTTGCGCACGGCACGCCCGGATGGCGACACGGTCGTCATCGCATCCACCGGCTTCGGCGACCTCGACTGGCAGCCCCTGCCGCCGGAGTGCGTGGCATCCATCTCATTGCGCGATCTGTCGGTGTCGCTACTGCCCCTCGTGGAGGATTGATGACCGCAGCCACGGTGTCGGCGCGGGCGAGTGCTGCGCTGCCGACGCTCAGCAGGGCGGAACGGCGGGTGGGACGGGCGCTACTCGCCGACTACCCGAGCGCGGGCCTGGCCAGCGCCGCCCGCCTCGCCGAACGCGCCGAGGTCAGCCCACCGACCGTGCTGAGGTTCGCGCAGTCCCTCGGCTACGACGGGTTCACCGATCTTCAGGTCGCAATGCGCGCCGAGTTGACGGCGCGCTCCAACGGTCCGATCACCCGCCTGCCCACTGCGCCCACCGCAGGTAGTCCGCTGGACGCCCTCTTGAAGCAGGCCCGCGCCCAGAACGACCGTGCCGCAGCAACACTCGCCGAGTTACCGGCCTCGGCGGTCGATGCTGCAGTGGCGCTGCTGTCCGACACCGGCCGCCCGCTCCAGCTGCACGGCGGCCGGTTCTCGCACCTGCTGGCGATGCACCTCGCTGCCCACCTCGAACAGCTGCGCCCTGGGGTGCGATTGCTGGCCGACCCCGGCGGCCGCGATCTGGGTGCCATGATCGAGCTGACCCGCCGGGACGTGGTGGTGCTGTTCGACTATCACCGATATCAGCGCAGCGTCGCTGAGTTGGCGACCCGGGTGCACCGCGCGGGTGCGACCGTCGTGCTCATCACCGACGACCTGGCCTGCCCGGTGGCGCCCGAGGCCGAAGTCGTGCTCGCCGCCTCCAGCACGGTGGGCACCACCTACCAGAGCATGGCAGCCGGATTTCTGCTGACCGAACTCCTCATCCCGCCAGTGATGGATGCGATCGGAGAGCCGGCCCGCACCCGGATGGCGCTGTGGGAGGAGCAGCGGCGGTCCGAGCTGCTGGGTTGAAGGACGCTGCGTTCACTTCGCGGCGGTGACCGTGGCGCCTGCGTCGTGCGGCAGCCTCAGCGTCTCGACGATGGTCACCACCATCAGCGCTCCGAGTGCCAGAAACGTCCATGAGTATGCTGCGCCTGCGGCGTGGCCAAGACTCGTGGCCAGCGGGGTGAAGGTGCTGAGCGCGAGCGCGCCGACGGCGATGCCGAGACCGGTGGCCAGTTCCTGCACCGCGGCATTGAGGGTGTTGGCATTGGTCAGCTCGTCGCCATCCACGTCAGAGAAGGCCAGGCTGTTGTAGGCCGTGAACCCCGTCGACCGCAGTGCGCCGCTGACGAACAGGATGGCGGCCATCACGGCGACCGGCATGCCGGCGTGGAAGGTCGCCAGGAGCCCGAAACAGCCGACCGACAGCACGGCGTTGACCAGAAGCACCCGCCGAATTCCGTACCGCCGCATCAGTGGTGTCGTCGCAGGCTTGATCGCGAGGTTGCCGGCGAACAACACCGCGACCATCGACCCGGCGGCCAGCGGCGTCCATCCGAACACCAGCTGGAACTGCAGCGGCAACAGGAACGGCACCGCACTGATGACGAGACGGTAGAGCGATCCGGCCGATACCGTGATTCGCAGGGTCGCAACCCGCAACACCCGCAGCTGCACCAGCGGATACCGGTAGCGCAACAGGTGCCACGTCGCAGCCGCCAGCAGGACGACCGCCAACGCGAAACCCGTAGCCACCAGTAGCCAGTTCGACTCGCTGAGCCGGACGCCCTCGAGTGCGATCAACGCCGCGGCGATGCCGGTGCCGAGCGCCAGGAGGCCACGCCAGTCCCGTGGCCGTGGCGCAGGATCGGCATCGCCGCGGATCAGTCTGAGAGCCAACAGGAATCCGATGATCCCAATGGGAATGTTGACGAAGAAGATCCATCTCCACGACCCGACGGTCGCGATCGCACCGCCGAGTACCGGCGCGACCACGGGCGCCGCAAGCGCGGGCCACGTCAGCAAGGCGATGGCCCGCACCAGATTGGCCTTCCCGCTGAACCGCAGGACCGCGAGGCGGCCGACGGGCACCATCATCGCGCCGCCCACGCCCTGCAGGACGCGCATGGCGACGAGCATCGGGAGCGTGACACTGAATGCGCACCCGATCGACGCCAGCGTGAAGACGGCGATCGCGGCGGCGAACACCGGCCGCGGGCCGAACCGGTCGGCCACCCAACCGCTGGCCGGAATGAGCACCGCGACGGTGACGAGGTAGGCCGTGATGGCCACGTTGACGTCGACGGGGCCGACCCCGAATGACTCAGCGATCAAGGGAATCGCGGGGGTGATGATCGTGGCGTCCAGGATCTCCATGAAGAACGCGCCAGCGACCAACAGCGCCATCCCCCTCGGGAACGGGGCTGCGGAAGCGGACGGTCCGGTCGACGACATCAGCGGCGCCAGAAGTCGTACTCATCGCGACCGGGCCGAAAGCCCGCGGCCGCGACGACGTCCACCGCCACGTCGAACAACGCCCCCACCCGCAGGGGTACGTGCGCGTCGCTACCGAACGAGACCGCGTCGCCACCCTCCTCGTACCACCAACGCATCAGCGTCGCTGAGACCAGCGGGCTCCTGGTGTTGAGCTCCAGTGCGCGACCAGAGCCGGCCAGCGCGCGGAAGACGGTGCGGTACTCCTCCTCGAAGTCGGCTTCCAGGTACTCCCCCACCCGCGCGGTCGGCCAGGACCGACGCGGGTAGTCGCAGTGGGCAAGGACCTGGAAGGCATCGGAGTTCTCGACCAGGCGCAGCAACTCGGCGAAGTAGCCGCGCATGACGACGTCGGGGGGCAGCCGCCTCAGCACCCCGTCGACCCCGACCAGCCGTCCCTCGTGCACGACCGAGTGCAACGAACCCAGCACGCGGTCGAACCGTCCGTCGCCGAGCACGGCGGCGACACTGCCCGCGAAGTGGTGCGGTTCGCCGGCCTCGATGCCCGACAGGATGCGCAACTCTGGGAATCGGCCACGGCACACGTCGATACTCGCCAGGTAGCCCTCGACGTCGAGCGGCCGTACCCGCTCGCGCGTGGCGATGTGCGCCGCGTCGGACGGTGGATTGTCGTGTGCGCCCCACTTGGTGAAGTCGACGTGCTCGGTGAACGCGACGGCCGGCAGCCCCACCTGCAGCGCGCGTGCGCAGGTCTGCTCCATCGAGGCCTCCGCGCCGGTGTCCCAAGAGAATTGGGAGTGGACGTGGTTGTCGGCAGGCAGCATCGTCGTCAACGGACCCACGACAGCTTCATCTCGGTCAGGCGTTCTGCCAGCCCGTCGACGTGCTCGGCCAGGGCTTCACGCTCGATCCCGATCGGGTCGTCTCGGTCGATCCTCAGGATGGCCTGCAACAGGGCGTCGCGACCGCGAGTGCCGTCGAGCAGCGGCAGCAGGTGCCGGTCGACCGGGGACGGGATCAGCGGTTCGTGCCAGAGGTTGAAGATCGACGCGTCGCCGTCGGAGCACGTCAGCTCCGCCATACGCCGCAGCGGCTCGTCCAGTCGCAGCGACGCGGCGGACGTCGGCTCCGGCAGCACGGGGTCGAGGCGGTAGCGCACCTGTCCCTGCACGATCAGAACTCCCATCAGGTTGTCGACGTGGCCCGCGAGATCCGCGCTTGGCTGCAAACCCGCGGACACCAACCGGGCGTGCAACGCATCCACGAGTTCCCGTCGTGACAGTGTCCACGGCCAGCGGGCGTTGAGCACCTCCAGTGTCGCTTTGAGGCCGGGATCGTTGGTGAACAGGGTCGCACCGTCGGCGACCTCGTACTCCTGGCGCGAGTGATCGATCACGGTGGGTCCGCCGACGGGTGGGGTCCACGCGGCGAAGTGCAATGGGCCATAACGACCGGGGTCCGGGTCGAACCGGATCTGCGGCGCGCGTTCAGCGTGCACGAGCAGAGACTCCCGAAACGTGCGGTTGACCGCGAAGTCCAGGTACTGCTCCACCAAGACCTGTACGCCGCCGCACTTCTCGCGCAGATACTCCGCCACCTTGGGACCGTGGTTCGCGGGGAACATGGTCTCTGGCCGCGCCTCCGCCAGGTATTCGAGGCCGTGCCCGCGTGCGCGTCCCAGCATCTCGTAGAAGTAGCAGGGCGCGTTGACCGTGTCGAGTTCGTCGTGCAACAGATACGAGTCGCCGAAACCCTCTTCTCGAGCCCGGAATTCGGCCAGCACCCTGGCCAGCACGCCGTCATTCGGCGCCACCTCCTCGAGGAAGTCGGCCATGCCACGCGCCTCGCGCACCTTCTCGTCGGGGGCCGTGCTGACGCCGCTGGCGAGCAGCATCGCATCGCGCATGACCTCCTTGGACTTCCAACCCGGGTAGACGTTGTAGCTGACGTAGGCCACGCCGTGCGGAGCCAACAACCTGCGCAGCGCGGCAAGCAACGCATCCTGCACGTTCGGCGGGACCCAGCTGTAGACGCCGTGAGCGATGACGAAGTCGAATTCCCCGAGCGACGCCAGGTCCATCCGCGCGATGTCGCCCGCCACCAATTCGAGGTTGTCGAGCCCCAGATCCGCCACCCGCGTGCGCCCCTGGTTGATCTGCACCTGCGAGAGGTCGATGCCCATGACGCGCGCCGCGGGGTGCCCCACGGCGAACGGGAGCAGGTTGCCGCCTGCGGCACAGCCGATCTCGAGCACGCGTGCGCGCGACACGTCGGGAACGTCCAGCCCGAATACGTGCGCGATCGCGGCCAACCGTCCCGGCGCTGACTGCGGGAACGCATCCGATTGATACGGCGTCGCGTCGTAGTCGGCGCGCAACTGGTCGACCGCGTCCATCGGTTGGTTCAACTCCGGCTCCCTCGTCATCTCCGTCGGACCGACGCCGGCCACGAACTCGCGAACATATATCGGGCTCCCGTCCGCCACGCGAACGCGGGATGACGACCACGGCCACCGATACACAGGACATTGGCAGGTAGGTGAGCCGGGTCACGGGGAACTCGCCTGCGGTGGCGACCACACCGTTGACCTCTGATCAGCGCAACTCCTTCATAGCTGCCCAGCTCGGCTGGACGATGGACGCCTTCGACTACTTCATCGTGGTGCTGGTCTACGCGGACATAGCCAAGACGTTTGGCATCTCCACGACCGAGGTCGCTTTCCTGACCACCGCCACGCTGTTCATGCGACCGGTCGGCGCTCTGCTGTTCGGGCTCTGGGCCGACAGGGTCGGTCGCCGCATCCCACTGATGGTGGACGTTGCCTTCTACTCCGTCGTCGGATTCCTCTGCGCCTTCGCGCCGAACTTCACGGTCCTGGTGGTTCTTCGCCTGCTGTACGGCATCGGGATGGGTGGCGAGTGGGGGCTGGGTGCCGCCCTGGCGATGGAGAAGATCCCCATCGAACGGCGTGGTTTCTTCTCCGGTCTGCTGCAGGCGGGTTACTCGATGGGCTACCTCCTGGCGACGGTCGCGTCGTTGGTGGTCATCGACTGGCTGGACCTGTCCTGGCGATGGCTGTTCGGCCTGTCGATCATCCCCGCACTGATCAGTCTGATCATCCGGTCCCGGGTCCGCGAGTCCGAGGTTTGGGAGGCCGCGCAGGACCGGATGCGACTGACCCGCACCAGAATCCGCGACGTCATGGTCAATCCCGTCGTCGTGCGCCGCTTCGTCTACCTGGTGGTGCTGATGACCGCATTCAACTGGATGAGCCACGGCACGCAGGATGTCTATCCGACGTTCCTGCAGGCCACTCACAGCGGGGGCGCCGGACTGTCGAGCGAGACCGCGAAGCTGATCGCGGTGATCTACAACGTCGGCGCCATCATCGGCGGGTTGACGTTCGGCGCGCTCTCGCAGCGTTTCGGCCGCCGATACACGATCGTCTTCTGCGCCGTCCTGGGTCTGCCCATCGTGCCGTTGTTCGCGCTGTCCCACACCGCGGCGATGCTCTGCCTCGGGGCCTTCCTGATGCAGGTCGCGGTGCAGGGCGCCTGGGGTGCCATCCCCGCCCATCTGACCGAGATGTCCCCCGACGCGATTCGCGGCTTCTATCCGGGCGTCACCTACCAACTGGGCAACCTGCTGGCCGCCTTCAACCTGCCGATCCAGGAGCACTTGGCGGCCACGCATTCCTATCCGTTCGCGCTGGTCGTCACCATCGTCCCAGTGCTGATCGCTGTCGCGGTCCTGACGCTGATCGGCAAGGACGCCACCGGAATTCGGTTCGGCACGGAGCAGAGCGCCTACACGATGTCCCGCTGATCAGCGACCCGGAATCCATTGCAATGCCTTGACGAACGGCGGCATGATCCTGGCCCACACCTTTGGCGGGAGGCCGCGCGGCCCTCCGAGGTTGAGGACTCGGGTCGTGGCGACGGTCTGAGGCTCGGTGTACTTGATCAGGCCCTCGGGGCCATGGCGCCGCCCGACCCCGGACACCCCCATGCCGCCCATCGGCGCGCCGGTGCTGCCCCAGGTCGGGGCATAGCCCTCGTCGACGTTCACGGTGCCGGCGTGGATCCGCGCCGCGATCGCCTCACCCTCGCTCTTCGTGGCCGCCCAGACACTGGCGTTCAGCCCGTAGTCGGTGTCGTTGGCGCGCTCGACTGCCTCGTCGACGCCTCCCACCGGATAGATCGAGACGAGGGGTCCGAAGGTCTCCTCCCGATAGCACTCCGCGTCTTCGGGAACACCGGTGAGGACCGTCGGCTCGTAGAACAGCGGGCCGAGATCGGGGCGGCCCCTGCCACCCGCGACGACGGTGGCACCCTTCACCACTGCGTCGTCGACGTGGCTGGACACCGCCTTGACCTGTTCCTCCGAAATCAGGCTGCCCATCTCGATGCCGAACTCGTAACCGGCGCGCAAGGTCATGCTGCGGACGCGCTCGCCGAACATGCGGATGAACTCGGGCGCGATGGACTGCTCGACGTAGATGCGCTCGATGGAGATGCACAGCTGACCCGAATTGGCGAAGCACGCGCGGACCCCCGCGTCGGTGACCTCGCGCAGGTTGGCGCCTGCCATCACGATCATCGGGTTCTTGCCGCCGAGTTCCGCCGAGAAGCCGATCAGTCGCCGGCCTGCCTGTTCCGCAAGCAGTTGTCCGATGGCGGTGGAGCCGGTGAACATCAGGTACTCGGTGTTCTCGACCAGCGCGGTGCCAACCACCGATCCCGCGCCGGGGACCACGGCGAAGAGGTCACGCGGCAGGCCTGCCTGGTAGAGAAGGTCGACGCAGGCCAGCGCGCAGTAAGGGGTCTGGCTGTCGGGTTTGAGGACCACTGCGTTACCGGCCAGCAGGGCCGCGATCGCGTCGGACACCGCGAGCGTCATCGGGTAGTTCCACGGCGAGATGACGCCGACGACACCCTTGGGCTGGTAGCGCACCACCGTCTTCGTCAGTCCGGGCAGCATCCCGGTTACCCGCTGTGGGCGTAGCAATTTGGGCGCGACGCGGGCGTAGTGGCGCGCGGTCATCGCGATGTCGAGAATCTCCTCCTGAGCTGCGCCCCTCGACTTCCCGGTCTCGGCCTGCGCCATGTCCATCAGGGAGTCGAGGTTCTTGAGCACCAGGTCGCGGTAGCCGTGAAAGATGGCGGCCCGCTCGGCAACCGGGCGCTGGGCCCACACCTTCTGCGCCACCCTGGCGCGCGCAATCGCGTCCTTGGCGTCCTGCGCGGTGCCGACCGCAATGGTGGTGAGCTCGCGGCCGGTGAAAACCTCCACGACGGCGCGGGTTGGACGGTCCTTCGCGGCCGGGATGGCGACGAGGTCGGCGAGGCGCGCGAACGTAGCGGCGGACGGAGCAGGCATTGCGTACCCTCACTCGATAGTAGGTTTTGCGGCTGCACCCAACCTACCCATCGAGCGGCGGCGTGCACCACGACGAATCAGCGGCGTGCACCACAGGTGAGGTCGAGACTCTCGAGGCGCCGTACCAGCAGGCTGGGCAGCCATTGCCCCCGATGTGCGCTGCCTCGATCGTCGACGTGCCGTCCAGCAGGGAACCGAGCACGATCCTGGCCTCCAGGCGAGCGAGCGCGGCCCCGACGCAGAAGTGCGCTCCCCTGCCAAAGGCGATGTGCCCCTTGCCATCGAGCCGATCGAGGCGGAACTGGTCGGGGTCGTAAAAGTGAGAAGGGTCTCGGTTGGCGGCGCCCCACAACAGCAGCAAGCGCGAACCGGCGGTCAGGCCTACCGTCACGTCGACGGCAAGGCGGAAATCCGTGATGCGGTCGTCGTCCGCGGCGCAGGACGCATCGGCCAACTGATGGCCAGCCACCCGATCATGTTCGGACGCACCGACCTACCCGCATCACCGGTGATCGCCGGTCTGGCCACCGAGTTGACCGGAATCGGCGCCGACGATCCCCGGGCTGCCCAGTGGATCGTCCACCTGGTGTTGTCGTTGGTGCATCAGCCCATCGGGAACAGTCGAACGGAACGCGAGATCTTGGATCGCTTCGTCGCACCGGCCTTCGAGCCCCAGGCAACGACTTTCGCCTCGGCCCTACCGAGCGGTTAGAACGGGCTGCTGTTCGACTGCCACCTGGCCTCTTCCGGGCGCGGCCCGTAGCGGCGGGCGTAGTCCTCGTGGAGGCGGGCGTCTCTCTTGCGCTTGATCACGTCGACCAGATTCGGGTCGAGATTGTGCTGCGCCAACCGGTATCGGCGCCAGACCTTGTTCAATGCGAGCGACATGAGCACGGCCCAGATGTAGATCGGCGCCGTCATCTCGAAGTGCACGTAGAACGAAGCGGGAATCAGCCAAAGCGGAGCGAGTACCAGAAGCGGTGGGATCGCCATCCGAATCAGGTGCCTACGGACGGCCCCTTGACCGGCCAGGTCCTCCGCTACCCACGTGTGCATCGATTTGGGCAGTCGTCGGCCGTATGCGTACCTGACGTACTGCAGTGGGGTGGGGCGAGCGGTGGACATGGCGGCCTCCTTCAGGTCGGAATGGGGGTTCAGTCGAGTGCGCCTGCGGCCAGGGCGGCGGAGTTGACGCGGGTCAGCACCCGGCGCAGCTCGTCCAGCTCGGCCAGGTCGACGCCGAGACGCGTCACGACGGCGGGAGGGATCTCGAGCGCACGGTTGCGCAACGCCGTCCCGCGTTCGGTCAGGACGACGTGGGTGGACCGCTCGTCGGCGGCGCTCCTGGTACGGGTAATGAAGCCGAGTGAGTCCAAGCGCTTGAGCATGGGCGAGAGCGTGGCCGAATCCAGTTGCAACGCCGCGGCGATCTGCTTGACCGACAGCGGTGGGTGGCCATCGACGGCTGCCTTCTGGTGGTCCCAGAGCGTGAGCATCACCAGGTACTGCGGATGGGTCAGGCCCAGGGGTTCGAGTAGTGGCCGGTAGACGGCCAGTACCGCCCGGTTGGTGACCGCCAGGGCGAAGCAGACCTGCTGTTCGAGAGCGAGCGGATCAAGGTCGGAGCGAGTCGATGTGGTCACAACTAAATAGTACGCCAATAATTAGTGCACTAGCTAAGTCTTTCCCGTCACACCTGCCGCGGCTAGCCCTGAAGGGACAACACCGTGATGTCCGGTCGCGCTCCGACGCGTACCGGAGGACCCCAGAACCCGGCGCCGCGCGAGACGTACAGCTGCGTGTCGTCCACGGAGGACAGTCCGGCGAGCGACGGTTGAACGGCGCGGACGATGTAGTGGAGCGGCCACATCTGGCCACCGTGGGTGTGCCCGGACAACTGCAGATCCACCCCACGCGCCGCGGCCTGCGCCACCTGCACCGGCTGGTGCGCAAGCAGAACCGTCGGCCGGGACGGGGCCAGCCCAGCCAGGGCGCGGTCGAAGTCCGGTGGGTCCGACCTCGACACACCGGCGAGGTCGTTCACGCCGGCGAGGTTGAAGGCCCCAGTGCCACGCCGGATCAGCGTGTTCTGGTTGCGCAGTGACTGAACACCGAGCCGCTCCAGCTCACGCAGCCAGGACAGCGTGTCCGGGACGAAATACTCGTGGTTGCCGGTCACGAAGAACGTTCCTTCCCGGGAGTGTAAGTCCCGCAACGGTTCCGCGGCCGGACCGAGCTCCTCGACGGTTCCGTCCACCAGGTCGCCCACGATGGCTACCAGGTCCGGCTCGGTTTCGTTGATCATCCGGACGATCCGCTCGGTGTGCGCGCGACCCGACAGCGGGCCGAGGTGGATGTCCGACACCACGGCGATCCGGAATCCGTTGAACGCTGGGTCGAGTCGGCGCAGGCGCACCGGCACCCGCAGCAGATCCGGCGGCCCGAGCGCAGTGGCCACCCCGAACCCGACCACGCCCACCGAGGCTGCGCCTGCGGCCGCAGCGCTCGCCCTGGCAAGGAACACCCGCCGGTTCACCGCCGACGACGCCGCTGGCGAATCCTCGGCATCCGATTCCACCGACGGCGGCCGCCTCGTCCAGCCCCGCAGCGCGAGGCGGACCGGTTCCAGTACGAGCAAGATCAGAAACAGGTAGACGACCAGGGCGAACCAGAGGTAGCCAGGCCAGGCAAACCACGTCGACGCGGTCACCCCGATGACACGCGGCAAAGTCAAAGTCGCCACCAACAGCGCCGTGAGGACTACCAGGACGGCGGTCAGGACCCACCGTGTGCGTCCCGGCCCGGTCGTGTCCTTGACCAGTCGCTTCCAGAGGTAGAGGGTCATCAACCCGAGCAGTCCGCTGAGAATGGCGAAGAACATGCACGTCCTTCCGGGCGTCGACGTCTACCGAGAAGCCTAGTTCGCGGCGTCTCCCTGACTAGCGTGGAACCGTGTCCCCTCGAGTCGCAGTCGTCGGAGCCGGTCTCTCCGGGGCGGCGTGCGCTCGAGCGTTGCGCGAGCATCGAATCGAGGTGGACCTGATCGAACGCGGCCGGTCCCCCGGCGGGCGAATGGCCTCACCGTCGCTGCACGGCCGCCGGGTCGACATCGGTGCGGCGTACTTCACCGTCAAGGAGCCGGACTTCAGCGCGATCGTCGACGGATGGGCCGCCCATGGCCTGGTCCGGAACTGGACCGACACCTTCGACGTGTTCTCCGCCGACGGGCACCACCGGTCGTCCGGCCCGATGCGACATGCCGCACCCGGCGGCCTGCGCGCGCTCGTGCGGGCGTCGTTGCCCGATGACGTACGCATCGGCGAGGCGGTCGGTGCGCTCGAAGAGCTCGACCACGACGCGGTCGTTCTGGCGATGCCCGATCCGCAGGCCGCACGGCTGGCGCCGGACGCGGTCGACTGGGTCGCCTATGAGCCGGTGATCGCCGTCGCGGCGGGTTGGCCGCAGCGGTGCTGGCCCGTCGAGGACGCGGCGTTCGTGAACGACGACGACGATCTCACCCTGATCGCCGACGACGGGTCGCGGCGCGGGGACGGCGCCGCCGTCCTCGTCGCCCACACGACGGCGCAGCGTGCCCGCGCCCATCTCGAGTCGCCTGGCGACGCGGTGAGGCCGGTGCGGGCAGCACTGCTGCGGGTCCTCGGCGTCTCGATGGATCCGGAGTGGACGCACGCCCACCGCTGGACGTTCGCCAAGCCCACCGGGACCCATGGTGACGACGCGTTCGGCCTGACGACGTGGGGCGGCCGTCCGCTCGGGCTGTGCGGCGACTCGTGGTGTCCATCCGGTGCGCCGCGCATCGAGTCAGCCTGGCTGTCCGGGCATCGGCTGGGTTCCGCGCTTGGGACCCGGCTGGCGGCCTGACGATCAGGCCGACGTGCCCGCGCGCCGCGGCGCGAGCTGCGTCACGTCCAGTCCGCGGGCGACGAGATCGGCAGGCACCGCTTGCCCGAGAACCAACGCGGCGGCCAACCGGGCGGCCGATGGTGCCGTCTGAATTCCGTATCCACCCTGGCCGGCTAGCCAGAAGAAACCCGACTCCCCGGGATCTTCGCCGATCACCAAGTTGCGATCGGGCGCGAAGGTGCGCAGACCGGCCCACGACGAGCCGATGCTGCGGACGCCGAGAGTGGTCGCGGTATTGATCGCCTCGATGGCACGCGCGATCTCCAGCTGATCGGGCTTGGCGTCGCTCGGCGGGCAGGGAGTCTCGTCAGCCGGTGAGCAAAGAAATTGTGCCCCTTCGGGATTGACGTAGAACGACTGGTCGACGTCGCTGCAGGTGGGCAGGCCGTCGCCTCGCTCACCCGTTGGCGAGGCCACCATGAAGATCGTGCGGCGCAGCGGCGTCAAGCCGACCCCGCTCACGCCGGCTGCCGCGGCGATGACGTCGGCCCACGCTCCGGCGGCATTGACGACGACGGGGGCCTGATGCAACCGTCCGTCGGCGGTGCTCACGGCCCAGCGGTTCGAACGCTGGGCCAGCCCCACCACCCTGGAATCAGGGTAGACGACGGCGCCATTGGCGCGCGCACCGCGTACGTAACCCTGATGGATGGCTGCCACGTCGAGGGCCATCGCCCGCGGCTCATAGAGCCCGCACTCGGCCACCTCGGGTCTCAGCAGGGGAAAGACCTCGCAGCACCCAGCGCCGCTCAGCAGTTCGGCATCAGACACCAGCGACACCACGGACGCGTGCATCCGTTCGACGACGTGCTCCCGTCCGGTGGCGGCGAACTGCAGCAGCGGACGTGGACTCATCAACGCCGCGTCGAAGCAATCCGGCGGTTGCTCCAGGAACGCGCGGCTCCCCGTCGTGAGCGCTCGAACCTGTTCTCCTCCATAGGTTTCGAGGAAGGTCGCCGCCGACCGGCCGGTGGTGTGATAGGCCAGTGTCGACTCCATCTCGAGCACCGACACCCGCGCAGCATGGGAGAGCTCGTAGGCGATCGACAACCCGGCGATGCCGCCGCCGATCACGATGACGTCGGCCCCGGTGTCCATCGAACTCATCGAACCAGCCACCACCTTCCCGAGGGACACCAGCCTAAGACCGGCGGGAGACGCCCGCCGTGGGGGTCAGCAGAAGATCGGAGGCAGGGCGTCCGATCGAAGGACACCGGCGATCGAGTCCGCGAGCTTGCCAGGGCCCGTCCGCAGTCGTATCCCGATGGTCCCGCCGTCGACACCGGCGACGTACTGGTTCAGGAATGTGACCGCCCCCGAGCGGACGTCGACGACCGTCGCAAGGGTGTCCTGATCAGCCGTGTCGCCCTGCCGGTGCTTGTCGATGACCACGTAGGAACCCACCACGTACACCGGCGGCAGCACGTCGGTCACCCGAACGACGTCACCGCTGACACGTACCACACCGGACTCCGGTGACCACCACGCGACGCCGGTGCCACCCCGATCGACCCCGGTGAGCCATGCGTAGACGGTGCCGTCGGTGGCGAGGCTGAGCCGGTCCGGACCCGTGTGGAGCGCGTCGGCTACGGGCAGCGGCAGCGGGGCGGCGATCTGGACCTTGGCGCGTCCCCACATGTTGACGTCCGGGTAGCCCCGCCTGCCGCCTGCAGTCCACGTCAGTCCGGTCGCGGTGGCCCGCACGTCGCCGATGTCGCCCGATGCCACGTCCGCCTCGGCGCCGGTGCCGAGGTCGAACGATCTGACGATGCCCGTGCCGCGGCCATACTCGTCGGAGACGAAGGCGGTCCAATACGCCTTGCCGTCGAACAGGGCGACGGTGTCGATGCCGTTGTCACCGACCAGGTAGTCATCGTCGGACCGCTGCGCGACGGTCCGCACCGAGCCGTTCTGGCGATCGATCACGTCGATGCGGATGATGCTGTTCAGCACGCCGTTGGCGCCTCGGGGGATGCGGTCGACGCCTACGACGATCCAGCGGTCGTCCATCGCCACGGACCCCACGTCGTTTCGGTCGGGCTCGGGAACCTCGTAGATCTCGGTGACGGTCTTGTCGGCTCCGATCAGCAGCAGGTCGCGGGTGTCACCGTTGTCGCGAACGGCGACGACCTCGCCGGCCGGTCCCACGGCGAGCACGTCGGTGGACACTCCGCCGGTACTGACCGCGCTGCCCTCGATCGCCTGCCGCCAAGCCGCAGGCAGCGCGGCCTCACAGGACGGACGGGCGACCGGTGCCTGCTCGGCGAGCGTCGTCGACGGTGATCCGGTTGGCGTCGCGTCGTGGTCGGAGTCGCATGCCGTCGTCAGCACCTGCGCCGCGAACGTCAGGACCGCCATCACGGTGGCAGCGATGCTCGTGCGCGTCCCCCCGGTCGTCAAGCCGACCTCCCCCAGTGACTCGCGTTCAAGTGTGCACCGGAAGCAGTCGCACGGAAAGCTCTTCCAACCATCCCCGCGTTCGTCCTCTGGCCCCCGCGGGTGTCGTCACGAAGAGGCCGTCTACGGCGGCATCGTTCGACGAGTGTTGAGATCCTCCTGACTTCAGTGGTTTTCGTCACGCCGCGGAGTCGGCGCCAGGCCTCGGCCTACCATCGACTGATGGAATACCGCAGCCTCGGTCGAACGGGAATTCAAGTCAGCCCACTGTGTCTCGGCGCCATGATGTTCGGCGCCTGGGGCGAGCCCGACCACGACACGTCCGTCAACACCATCCACGCCGCGCTGGACGCCGGCATCAACTTCATCGACACCGCCGACGTCTACTCGCAGGGCGAATCGGAGGTCATCGTCGGCAAGGCCCTGGCAGGAGGCAAGCGCGACGACGTGGTGCTGGCCACCAAGGTCAACATCCAGATGGGCGTCCCGGTCGAATCGCCGGTCGGCACGCAGGGCGACCCCAACCACCGCGGCAACTCGCGGCGCTGGATCGTCCGCGAAGTCGAGAACAGCCTGCGCCGACTGGACACCGATTGGATCGATCTCTATCAGATCCACCGTCCCGATCGGGACACCGACATCGAGGAGACGTTGGCCGCGCTCACCGATCTGCAGCGACAGGGCAAGATTCGGGCCTTCGGCTCATCGACCTTCCCCGCTCATCAGATGGTCCAGGCGCAATGGGTCAGCGAACGGCGGGGACTGGGCCGTTTCGTGACCGAACAACCGCCCTACTCCCTGCTGACCCGTGGTATCGAGGCCGACGTGCTGCCCGTCGCCGAGGAGTACGGCATGGGAGTGCTGCCGTGGAGCCCGCTGGCAGGCGGCTGGCTCACCGGCGGCTACCGCAAGGGCAAGGATCTGCCGGAGTCGAAGCGCCGCAATCGGATGCCAGCCCGGTTCGATCTCGAGAACCCGGACAACCAGCGCAAGCTCGACGCGGCCGACGCACTCGGCGCCTTGGCCGATGGGGCCGGACTGTCGCTGATCCACTTGGCGCTGGCGTTCGTCATGCAGCATCCCGCAGTGACGGCGCCGATCATCGGCCCGCGCACCCTGGAGCATCTGCAGTCACAGATCGGCGCCGCCGACGTCGCACTGTCGGTCGAACTGCTCGACGAGATCGACGCCATCGTGCCTCCGGGTGTGACGGTCTCGCGCTCCGACCAGGGCTATCAGCCGCCATCGCTGGCCGAGCCGTTCCTGCGCAGGCGCCGCACCGCGTAACGGTCGGCCGGCTGAGTCCACGGGCTACCGGCTCGCCACGAGTTCGTCGATGGCCGACGTAGTTGGAGCGGCGGCCGGACCGGCCACGCGACGGCCCCTTGGTGCGCCTCGACCTGGTCGGCCAGCGCTAGGCGGTACCGCTGGCGGCCGCGTCGGGGATGGCGTCGGTCGGCTTGGAGTTCAACGCGGACAGGTCGCAGTTCGTCCAGGTGTAGGGCTGCTCGGCCGCGGTCGTGTTGCCGAGCAGGTACGTCCGGTCGGTGCGGTTCGCACGGGCGATGGCGCTGAACCACGTTGTCAGGGTGCTGATCCGGTTCTGCACCCCGGTGAGAAACGCGATGTGGATGAACCCCCAGCCCAGCCAGCCGAGAAAGCCGGTGAGTTTGACGGGGCCGGCTTGGAGCAGGGCATGCCCCCTGCTGATGTAGGCCGCCGAGCCGACGTCGTGGTAGCGGTAGGCGTTGCGGGGCTTGCCTTCGAGGTCGCGCCGGACGGAATTGGCTGCGTGCAGGCCGCCCTGCATGGCGTTCTCCGCCACCCCGGGCAGGTGGTCGCGGCCCACGAGGTCGCCGACGACGAAGATCTCCGGGTGACCGGGCACGGTCAGGTCGGCATCCACTGCGATCCGTCCCGCGTGGTCCGACGTCGCCCCGAGCACCTCGGCGATCCGCCGCGCGAACGGCACGGCCTCGACGCCTGCCGTCCACAGCACCGTCCGCGCCGCGTAGTCCTCGGAAGGGCAATCACCCTTCGGTGAAATGGTCACGCCGTCGCGACGCACATCGGTGACGTGCACGCCCATGTGCAGTTCGACGCCCAATTTCTCCAGGGTCCTTGAGGCCTTGCCCGCTAGGGCGGGCGCGAAGCTCTTGAGCACGCGGTCGCCGCCGTCGAACAGCAGCACCCGGGCGTCTTCGGGCTCGATGCTGTGGAACTCGTTGGCCAGGGTTCTGGTGGCCATCTCCCGGATCTGGCCGGCCAGCTCCACTCCGGTTGGGCCGCCACCGGCTACGACGAAGGTGAGCCAGGCCTCCCGTTCCGGTCCGGGAGGCAGCGTCTCGGCGATCTCGAAAGCGCCGAACAACCGCCGGCGGACCGACAGTGCGTCATCGAGGGTCTTCATTCCCGGCGCCCACTGGGAGAACTCCGCTTGGCCGAAGTACGACTGCTGCATCCCGACCGCGACGACCAGCACGTCGTAGTCGAGGCAGAACGTGGTCTCGTCGGGGCGACGGGCGGTGACCTGGCGGGCGTCGGCGTCGAGATCGATCGCGTCGCCGAGCAGGGTGGTGACATTGCGGTGTTTTGCCAGTTCCTCGCGCAGCGAACGGCTGATCTGTCCCACGCTGAGCGTCCCGGTCGCGCATTGGTAGAGCAGCGGCTGGAACACGTGGCACGCCGCACGGTCGAGCAGCGTGACGTCCACGTCGGCACCGCCCAAGCGGCGAGCGCAGAAAAGGCCGCCGAAGCCGCCCCCGATGACCAGAACCTTCGTGCGACCGTTGCTCACCGTTCCGAGGCTAGACGCGACGCGACGACCACACCCGCTGGGCTTCTCCTTTGTGACCGGCCACCTGCTCGATGGGCGGCGGGAGGTTTAACCGAGAGGTAACCGTCAACCCTTGCCGTTCACGTTCAACCGTGGAAATGTGACGGATTGTCAACAAAACTACGACCTTGGCTGCGTAAGTCACCGCCTGTTCCTCCGTACGGTGGCCCACGGGACTCAGAGTCGATGGAGACGAGGAGGATCCCGTGGGTTCCGAACAGGCTCATCCGCCCGAGATCGTGTCGTCGCCGGATGTCGTGAGGAAAGCGGTCGCCGCATCCGCGATCGGCAACGCCACCGAGTGGTTCGACTACGGCATCTACGCCTACGGCGTGACCTATATTTCTGCTGCGATCTTCCCCGGGGACACCGGCACCGCGACGCTGCTCGCGCTGATGACGTTCGCCGTTTCGTTCCTGGTCCGGCCGCTCGGTGGATTCGTCTGGGGCCCGCTCGGTGACCGGGTCGGCCGCAAGCGGGTGCTCGCGATCACCATCCTGATGATGGCCGGCGCGACCCTGTGCGTCGGGCTGGTGCCGTCGTACGCCACGATCGGGCTGTGGGCGCCGATCCTGCTGGTGCTGCTCCGCATGATCCAAGGCTTCTCCACCGGCGGCGAATACGGCGGCGCGGCGACGTTCATGGCCGAATACGCGCCGTGCCGCAGGCGCGGTTTCCTTGGCAGCTTCCTCGAGTTCGGCACGTTGGCCGGGTTCTCGCTCGGTGCGCTGCTGATGCTCGGATTTTCGCTGCTGCTCGGCGACGACCAGATGCATTCGTGGGGCTGGCGGCTGCCGTTCCTGGTCGCCGCGCCGCTCGGCCTGGTCGGGATCTACCTGCGCACACGGCTGGAGGACACGCCGATTTTCCGTGAGCTGGAGGCGAAGGGCGAGAGGGAGGAGCAGACCTCCACCCAGTTCAGGGACCTTCTCGCCGGTTACTGGCGGCCGATCCTGCGGCTCGCCGGCCTGGTCGTCGCGCTGAACGTGGTGAACTACACCCTGCTCAGCTACATGCCGACCTACCTGGAGGGTGAGATCGGCCTGTCGGCCGACTCGTCGCTGGTCGTTCCCATCATCGGCATGCTCACGATGATGGTGTTCCTGCCGTTCGCCGGCGCGCTGTCGGATCGGATCGGGCGCAAGCCTCTGTGGTGGTTCTCGCTGGCCGGCCTCTTCATCGCAGGCATACCGATGTTCCTGCTGATGGGCACTGGCCTGGCCGGGGCGGTGATCGGCTTCGCCGTCCTCGGTCTTCTCTACGTGCCCCAGTTGGCGACGATCTCGGCAAGCTTCCCGGCGATGTTCCCCACCCATGTGCGGTACGCCGGTTTCGCGATCGCGTACAACGTGTCCACCTCGATCTTCGGTGGCACTGCGCCCGCGGTCAACGAATGGCTCATAGGTAAGACGGGCGACGGCCTCGTTCCGGCGTACTACATGATGGCTGCCTGCGTGGTCGGCGCGATCGCCCTGATCACGGTCCCTGAGACCACCCGGTGCCCGATCAACGGCAGAACCGTCCCGGGTACCGCGGGCGCCCCGCCGCCGGTGGACTACGACCTCCACCCCACCCCGGCCTGAGCCAATCGCGTGAGTGGCCAGATATTGCACTCGTTCTGCGAAATCGCGTGGCATGACTGGCCACTCGCCGTCGTCAGGTGAGGACGGCGTCTACGGCATCGGCCCAGACCCCGGCCGCCTCGTCGATCTCATCGGCGGTCACGACGAGCGCCGGGATGAAGCGGACGACCTGCCCCCACGCCCCGCAGGTCAGCAGCAGCAGCCCACGCCGGGCCGCCTCCTGCTGGACGGCGGCGGCCGTGACCGGGTCGGGTTTGCCGTCAGCACCACGAAACTCATTGCCGATCATCAGACCGAGACCGCGGACGTCGGTGATCTGGTCGCGCTTGTCCGCGACGGTCTGCAGCGCCTGCTTCAACTGGGCGCCGCGTTCGGCCGAGTTCTGGACCAGGCGTTCGTCCTGAATCACGTCGAGTGTGGCAAGCGCGGCGGCGCAGGCGACCGCGTTCGCGCCGTACGTGCCGCCCTGTGAACCCGGCCACGCTTGCCCCATCAGCGCCGACGACGCCGCGATGGCGGACAGCGGGAAGCCGGACGCCAACCCCTTCGCAGTGACGAGAATGTCGGGTCGCGCGTCGAAATGGTCCCCGCCCCAGAACTTTCCAGTCCGGCCGAACCCGGTCTGGACTTCGTCGAGCACGAGCAGGACGCCATGTGCGTCGGCACGTTCGCGCAGCCCGGCGAGGAAGCGCTCGCTAGCGGGCACGTACCCACCCTCACCCAACACCGGCTCGACGAAGAACGCGGCCGTGTCTGCCGGGGCGCTCAGGGTCTGCAGCACGTAGTCGAGTTGGGTGAGTGCGAAATCGGTCGCCTGCTCGACCGGCCAGCCGAAGTGACCGGGGTCGGGGAACGGCGACACGTGCACGCCGCCCATCAGCGGGCTGAATCCGGACCGGAACTTGGTGCCGGAGGTGGTCATCGAGGCCGCCGCCACCGTCCGGCCGTGAAAGCCGCCATGGAAGACGATGACGTTCGGGCGGCCCGTCGCCTGGCGACTGAGCCGCAGCGCCGCCTCGATCGCCTCGCTGCCGGAATTCGCGAAGAACATCCGGTCCAGACCCGGCGGGAGAACCTCACCGAGTCGCTCCACCAGGGTCAGCAGGGGACGGTGCATGACGGTCGTGTACTGCCCGTGGATCAGTGTCGCCACCTGCCGCTGGGCCGCCGCGACCACCCTGGGGTGGCAGTGCCCGGTACTCGTCACGCCGATACCGGCGGTGAAGTCCAGGTATCGGCGGTCGTCCTCGTCGTAGAGCAGAACACCCTCACCACGGGCGGCGACCACGCCGGTCGCCTGCTTCAGAACCTGCGAGAGCTCGGCCACGTCATCCCCTTGCTTATGGATTGATAGATTGTCAACAATCAGGGTATCTAAGTGTGCCGCGCCAGTGGAAGGGGTTTACGGATGAGTGAGCACGAGGCCAGGGTGGTCCCAGTTATCGTCCCAGTTGTCAATGCCGTCCAGAAACGGCTTCTCGTCGACGGCAAGTGGGTCGACGCCGCAGACGGAGGCACCTTCGACGTCGTCGATCCGGCGACGGGGACGACGCTGTGCGCGGTGGCCGATGCCACGCCGCAGGACGGTCGGGCCGCGTTGGACGCCGCCGTCGCCGCCCAGCCGGCCTTCGCCGCGACCTCACCGCGCGAGCGGGCCGACATGCTCACCGGGGCGTTCGAGCTGCTGCACGAACGGATCGACGACCTTGCCCTGCTGATGACGCTGGAGATGGGCAAGCCACTCGCCGAAGCCCGTGGTGAGATCGCCTACGCCGCAGAGTTCCTCCGACACTTCGCGAGCGAGGCAGTACGGATCGACGGCGGCTACCAGACCGCACCGGCCGGCGGCGGACGCTTCCTGATCGCCCGGCAACCGGTCGGTCCGTGCCTACTCATCACCCCGTGGAACTTCCCGATGGCGATGGGCACCCGCAAGCTCGGCCCCGCGATCGCAGCCGGCTGCACGAGCGTGATCAAACCGGCCCACCAGACACCGCTGTCGATGCTCGCGCTCGTGGAAATCCTGACCGAGGTCGGCGTGCCAGCCGGCACGGTCAACTGCATCACCGCGATGGACGCAGGAGCGGTGATGGAGCCGCTGATCCGGTCCGGTCTGGCCCGCAAGCTCTCGTTCACCGGCTCGACCCGAATTGGCCGGCTGCTGCTCGAGCAGTGTGCGGAGAAGATCCTGCGGACCTCGCTCGAACTCGGCGGCAACGCCCCGTTGATCGTGTTCGAGGACGCGGACCTCGACGAGGCCGTCACCGGCGCGATCGCGGCCAAGATGCGCAACATGGGCGAGGCCTGCACCGCGGCCAACCGAATCTACGTGCACTCTTCGGTGATAGACGAGTTCGGCCGTCGTCTCTCCGAGCGGATGGCGGCGATGTCGGTCGGCCGTGGGACGGACGACGGGGTGCAGGTCGGACCGCTGATCGACGAGGCGGCACTGCGGAAGGTGGAGTCCCTGGTCGCCGATGCGGTGGCGCGCGGGGCCAAGGTGCTGACCGGGGGATCGGCCGCCCCCGGTGGCGGTTACTTCTACCCGCCGACGGTCCTCACCGGCGTCCCGCGGGAGGCGCAGATGGCCGACCAGGAAATCTTCGGCCCGGTCGCTCCACTCACCCCGTTCGACTCGGAGGCTGACGTGGTCGCGGCGGCCAACGACACGGAGTACGGACTGGTGTCGTATGTCTTCACCAACGACCTGCGCCGCGCACTCCGCGTCGCCGAGGCCCTCGAGACCGGCATGGTCGGACTCAACCAGGGCGTCGTGTCCAACCCCGCCGCGCCGTTCGGGGGCATCAAGCAATCCGGCCTCGGTCGTGAGGGCGGCACGGTCGGGATCGACGAGTTCCTGGAGACCAAATACGTCGGGATCGCGATGAATTAAGCGCCCGCGGCATCGGGAAGGGTCAGCCGGTTGATCGCGTCGTCCATGTGCGCGATCAACAACTCGTCGGTGAGCTTGCGGTCGCCAGACCTGATCGCGGTGGCCACCGCGCGGTGCTCCTCACCCCGCACCTCCGAGACCGAATAGGACTCCTCGAGTGCGTGAATGCACAACCGTGTCTCCGTGATGAAGGTCTGGTGCATCCGGGTCAGGCGCGGACTATCGGCCAGCGCGACGAGACGCACGTGGAACCCGATGTCCAGCTCGCTGACCTCCGCGGGCGTGGTGGCGGCGTCCATCGACTCGACGATCTCGTGCAGCGCGTCGCCTGCCGCGGTGAAGTCGCCCTCGAGGATCTTGCGTGCGGCGGCGCGTTCGATCGCCTCGCGGGCCAGGTACATGTCGCGGACGTCGTCGGGCGTCATCTCGATCACGAAGAGACCGCGATGACGGATCGACACCAGCAGGCCTTCCTGGGTGAGCCGCTGCATGCCTTCTCGCAGGGGGCCCCTGCTGACCCCGAGTTTGCGGGCCAGGTCGGCCTCGCTCAGCTGGGCGCCGGGCTTGAGTTCCCCTTGACCGATCGCCTGGCGCAGCTTGTCCGCGATGATGCTCGGCGTCGACTGCTGCACGAGTGGCGCGATGATGTCCGTCACCGTCGGTCTCCGAAGAGCGTGCCCAACCCCGGCAGCGCAGGTACCGGACCGAGGAGTTGCAGGCCCTTCCACACGGTCACCTGGTTCGCGGTGAGGACCGGCTTGCCGATGGCCGCCTCGAGTTCGGAGACGATCGCCAGCGTGTGCATCGCGGTGTCCGGGACGAGCACGGCGTCGGCGTCCGGGTGGTCGGCCGCCTTGACCATCGCGATCACCTGCTCCGGGGTGAGGGTGCCGACCTCGGCCGCGGTGACGATCCCGTGGCTGCCCATCGACACCACGTCGGCACCGCCTGCGCGCAGGAACCGGACGAAATGCTGGGCCACGTCGTCGGGGTAGGAGGCGGCCACGGCGACCCGGCGCACGCCGACGTGCCGCAGCGCGTCGACGAAGGCGATCGAGGTGGACGACGCAGGCACGCCGACCGCAGCGGCGACACCCGAGGCCTGATCCCTGGCGCCGTCAGAACCGAAGACGAAACTGCCGGAGGTGCAGGCCCACATCACCGCATCGGGGTTCTCGGCGGTGAGCAGCGCGGCGCCATCGGCGAGCCGTTCGGGACGGCCGAGGTCGAGGAGGGCGTCCACCCGGTGCGCGTCCTCGCCGACCGAGGTGATCACGACTGGAAGCCGGACCATTCCGCCGATCCGGGACTCCAGCGCCGGGAAGTCGTCCTCCGCGCTGTGACCGGGGTAAAGGAGGCCTACTGTCACCATGCTGTCTCCCTGATCGGTAGATTGTTGACAATGGTAACGCGCTCCCCGTACGACGTTCACCGGCTCGCCAAGTCGCTGCGGGCGGAGGTTCGCGGGTCGGTCGGCGACGATCCCCGGACTCGCGCCCTCTACGCGGCCGATGCGTCGAACTACCGCGCCATGCCGGATCTGGTCGTCGTCCCGGCCGATCAGGAGGACCTCGCCACAGCAGTCACGCTTACCGCGGCGGCGGGCGCGCCGGTGACCCTCCGCGGCGGCGGCACGTCGATGGCCGGGAATGCGATCGGCGGTGTGGTCATCGACGCCTCGCGGCACGTCAACCGGATCCTTGCCATCGATCACGAATCCCGGACCGCGATCGTCGAACCGGGGGTGGTTCTCACCGATCTGCTGGCCGCGGCATTGCCGCTCGGGCTGGCGTTCGGGGCAGACCCGTCATCGGCCAGTCGGGCGACGCTCGGCGGGATGATCGCGAACAACGCGTGCGGTGCGCACTCCGTGGCCTGGGGCACGACCGCCGACAACGTCCGGTCTCTCGACGTGATGCTCGCCGACGGCGCGCGCTGCACGGTGGATGCCGCAGGCAACCGCGAGGAGCTTGGCCGCAGGCCGGGCCGCGAGGGCGAGCTCCACCGGCAGCTGCAGAGCTTCGTCGACCGACACGAGCTGGTGATCCGGCGACGGTTCGGGCAATTCACCAGGCAGATCTCGGGTTATGCGTTGCACCGGCTGCTGCCGGAGAACTCCTACGACGTCGCCGGGCTGTTGTGCGGCAGCGAGGGTGGTTTCGCAACGACGCTGCAGGCGACGGTCTCGCTGACGCAGTTGCCCAAGGCAAAAGTGCTGTGTGTGCTCGGCTTTGGCGACTCGGTCTCCTCGGCCGACTGCGTGCCGGTGGTACTGCGGCATGGCCCGCTGACGATGGAGTCGATCAACGTCGACCTGGTCGACCGGCTTCCAACCGAGATCAGGGCCGCCGCCACCGAGGCCGGACTTCCCACGGGACGCGCGTGGCTGCTGGTCGAGATGGGCGGCGAGGACCACGCATCGGCTCTGGTGGCCGCCGAGAAGATGCTCGAGGAACTGCGCGACTCCGGCTCACCCGCCACCGCGTCACTCGTCACCGATCCCGGGGCGCAGCGGGTGTTGTGGCGGTGCCGGACGGATGCGGCGGGGCTCGCCACCCGCCGGGCCGACGGCGCCGAGGCCTGGGGCGGCTGGGAGGACGCCGCGGTTCCGCCGCAGCGCCTTGGCGACTACTTGCGCGGGCTCGACGAGCTGCTCGGCCGGCACGGTCTCTCCGGCGCGTCCTACGGGCACTTCGGCGAGGGCTGCATGCACATGCGGATCGACTTCGACCTCCTGAGCCGCAGCGGCATCGCGACCTACCGCGAATTCGTAGAGCACGCAACCGATCTCGTGGTCTCACTCGGCGGCTCCGTTTCCGGCGAGCACGGCGACGGGCGGGCGCGCTCGGCCCTGCTCGGCCGGATGTACGGCGCGGACGGCGTGGCGCTCCTGAACGGGATGAAGGACATCTGGGATCCGAGCGTGGTGATGAATCCCGGCGTGATCGTCGACCCGCCTGCGGTGGACGCCGCGATTCGGCACGACGGCCCGGCCAAGGACCGCAAGCCGCTGACCCTGTTCGCCTACGCCGACGACAACCACGACTTCTCACAGGCGCAACGACGGTGCGTCGGTATCGGCAAGTGCAGGCAGTCCTCCGGCGGGGTGATGTGCCCGAGCTATCAGGTGACGCGCGAAGAGCTGCACTCGACCCGGGGGCGGGCTCACCTGCTCTGGGAGATGCTCCAGGGCGACGTGGTCACGGACGGCTGGCGGTCGACCGAAGTACGGGACGCGTTGGACCTGTGCTTGTCGTGCAAGGGATGCCTGTCGGACTGCCCGGTGAACGTCGACATGGCGACCTACAAGGCCGAGTTCACCCATCACCACTACGCCCGCCGGCCCTGGGCCCGCCCCCTGTCGCACTGGTCGATGGGCTGGCTGCCCGTGTCGTCGCGGTTCGCCTCGCGGGCGCCGCGGCTGGTCAACCGTCTGGCTCGACTCCCGCTGGCGAAGCGACTGGGCGGGATCACGCCGGAGCGGGAGATCCCCGCCTTCGCCGAGCAGACCTTCACCTCCTGGTTCGCCGGGCGCGGCCAGGCAGCCCAAGGCGTGCGGGGGAAGGTCCTGTTGTGGCCCGACTCCTTCACCAATCACCTCGCGCCTCAGGTCGGCAAGGCTGCCGTCGAGGTGCTGGAAGCCGCCGGATATCAGGTCGCGCTGCCGGAGAGGTCGGTGTGCTGCGGGCTGACCTGGATCTCCACCGGCCAGCTGAATCGGGCGAAGAAGGTGCTCGAGCGCTCGCTGGCGACCCTGGCGCCGGCCCTTGCCGCCGGCACCCCGATCGTGGGGCTGGAGCCGAGCTGCACCGCGGCCTTGCGGCACGATGCTCCTGCGCTGCTGCCGGACAACCCCCTCTCGGCATCGGCGGCGGCCGCGACACACACCTTCGCCGAATTCCTGAACCAGTCCGGCTGGGAACCGCCCCAAGTCGGTGGGCAGGCGCTGGTGCAGACCCACTGCCACCAGCACGCCGTCATGGGCTTCGACGCCGATCGCTCGATGATGGCGGCCGCCGGCATCGAAGCGACCATTCCCGACTCCGGATGTTGTGGACTCGCAGGCAATTTCGGCTTCGAACGCGGCCACTACGAGGTGTCGAAGGCAGCCGGCGAACGTGTTCTGCTGCCTGCCGTGCGCGAGGCCGCGCCGACCACGGCGATCGTCGCCGATGGCTTCAGCTGCCGCACTCAGATCACGCACGGGACCTCTCGGCAACCGGTGCACCTCGCCGAGCTGCTGGCCGGCGCGCTGCGGCGGGGGCGCTGAGTCAGCGCAACAAGCGCAGGGCGCTCAACGCGTAGGCGCGGGCCGCAACGATCAGCTCCGAGACCTCGACCGATTCGTCGGCGCGGTGGGCCTGGCTGGTGGCCGAGCCTGGGCCCAGCACGACCACCGGGATCCCGAGATCGCGGGCCACGAATCCGCCGTCACAGGCGGCCGTCCAACCGCCCATCGGCAGCCGGGGTCCGCCCACGTCGGCCAGCGCGGCGTCGGCGGCCAGGGCCAGCTCCGAGTCGGCGGCCGTCTGGAAGGCGGGCATCTCCATCGGCATCGCCACGTCGGTCGTCAAACCACGGTCGGTCAGCCGCAGACCATCCACCCGCTCGCGAAGACCGTCGAGCACGGACTCGGGTGACTCGCCAGGCAGCAGCCTGCGATCGGCGACGACCACACATTCGGCGGGCACGATGGAGCCGCCGGCACCGCCGTGCATCTGCCCGACGCTCCAGGTGGCAGGCCCCACCAGCGGGTGCGGCCGCCGCGCGAGCTCGGCATGCAGGCGCTCGATCTCGGCGACCACCGCGGCCGCGCCGTAGATCGCGTTCGCGCCGTCATCGGGATTGCCTGCGTGACAGGCCTTTCCGTGGATTTCGACGCGCAGGTAGGAGGCACCACGGGCGCCGATGATGGTCTGCAGGTCGGTGGGCTCCGCGGTGAGGCAGCCCAGGAAGGACTGCTGCGCGGACTCGGTATAGGCCTCGATATAGGCGCGGATCCCCTTGCCGGTCTCCTCCTCGTCCACCAGGGCGGCCAGCTCGACCGGGCCGCTCAGCCCGACGCCGCGCAGGGCCGCCAAGGCGGCGAGAGACGCGGCGAGGCCGCCCTTCATGTCGGAGGCGCCGCGGCCGTAGATGCGGCCGTCCCGCACCACCCCGCCGAACGGGTCCGTCGTCCACCCCTCGCCGACGGGGACGACGTCGGTGTGACCGAGCAGCAGCAGGCCGGGCCCGCTGCCGCCGGCCAGGGTGACGCGTAAGTTGTTGCGGCCCTGCTCCACCGCGGTCTCGACCACATCCAGTCCCAGCTCGACGGCGGCCGAGCGCAGCACGTTCACCGTCGCCGCCTCGTCGCCGGGTGGATTCTGCCCGGCCCCCCGCACCAGCGCCGTAGTCAGGTCCACCAGCGATGCTTCGTCGATCCTGTCCAGCACGGCCTGCTCCGCGGCTGACACGCCCATCAGGTCAGCCCTTCGCCAACAAGTTGACCGCCCGTCGCAGCCGGGCGACTCCTTCGTGGATCCGGTCCGGCGGGGTGGAGGCGAAGCACAGACGCAGGGCGTCGGTGAACCGCCCGGACGGGGAGAAGGCCGCCCCGGGGATGAACGCGACGCCCTCGGCGAGCGCGGTGTCGAACAGTTCGTTCGTATCGGTGCCGTCATCGAGTGTGACCCACAGGAAGAAGCCGCCTTCGGGATCCGTCCACCGCGCGATGTCGCCGAAGTGCTCCTGCAGCGCTGTGTGCATGGCCTCCTTGCGGCGCTTGTACTCCGCCCGCTGGGTCACCAGATGGTTCTCCAGGTGTCCGCCGGTGAGGAACCCCGCAAGCAGGCGCTGGGCCGGAAGGTTGGTGCACGTGTCCATCGCCTGCTTGGCGTTGATCAGCAGCGGCTGCAGCTCGGGCACGGTATCCACCCACCCGACGCGCAGGCCCGGGGCGACGATCTTCGAGAACGTCCGCACGGAGAACACCAGGGGCTCACCGGCGCCGAGTTCGCGCAGCGTCGGCAGCGGTTCGCCCGCGAAGCGCAGCAGACCGTACGGGTCGTCGTCGATCACCATCGACCCCCAATCGCGAGCGAGGTCCAGCAGCCGGTGCCTGCGTTCCAGCGAAAGCGTTACGCCGGACGGGTTCTGGAAGGTCGGAATCGTGTAGATGGCCTTGGGGGTACGGCCCGCCGCCGCGATCAGTTTCTCCAGTGCGGCGACGTCCATGCCGTCGTCGTCGACCGGTACCTCCAGCAGGGTGGCGCCGTAGGAGAGTGCGGTCGCGCTGCCGTTGGTATAGGTCGGGGACTCGACCACCACGAGGTCGCCAGGATCCACGAAGATCTTGCAGAACAGGTCGAGGCCCTGCATGCCGCCTGCGGTTATCGTCAACCGGTCTGCGGTGGTCTCGTCGCTGGTGCCGCTCAACGCCTGCAGCAGGGCGGCGTGCAACGGCGGATCGCCTTCGGTGGCGGCGTAGTCGTAGGCGTCGGGCCGACCCAGCTCGACCGCCGCGATCGCGGCAAGGATCTCCGACGGCACCGCCTCGGCCGCGGGACTGCCCATCGCGAACCGGACTATGTCGTGCGTCTGCTTGTGCAACAACGAGGTGCTCGAGTCGATGACCGACCCGACCAGCCCGGCGGCTCGCGCAGCGTATGGGAGGGTTACGGATCTCATGTGCTACCTCCAAATCGTGAGTTCATGGGGCAGATCGGTCAGGCGTTCAACCCCGTTGGGGCCGACCACGATTGGCTCCGACAGCTCGTAGCCCCAGTCGTCCATCCACATCCCCAGGATGATGTGGAAGGCCATGCCCGCGGCCAATTCGGTCGTCTCCCCGCGGCGCAGGCTGACGGTCCGCTCGCCCCAATCGGGTGGGTAACCGATGCCGATCGAGTACCCGATCCGCGAATCCTTGGTCAAACCGTGGGGCCTGATCACATCGTCGAACGCCTGGTGCACCCTGCTGCCGGTGACGCCGGGGCGGATCGCTTCCAGCGTCGCGTGCATGGCCTCGGCAATGATCTTCGCGGTGTCGGTGAGCCGGCGCGGGGGATCGCCGAGCATCACGGTCCGGGCCAGCGGCGCGTGGTAGCGGCCGAACGTACCGGCCAGCTCGATGGTGGTGGCCTCGCCGAC
>NZ_JAVROT010000612.1:0-3156 GCF_032162605.1 Mycobacterium sp.
GATCAGGTCACCTGCCAGTCCCCAGCCGTCGGCGGCGGCGGTCCAGCCGCGGAAGCCGATGCCCGTCGTCGCGATGACCACGTCGGGCGGTGTGGCGATCAGTGCCTCGGTGTGATCGTGGAGTTCCTCGTCGTCGGGCAGCGGAACCATCGCGATCGCCCCGTGAGGCGCAAGTCACCAGACGTCGCCATCACGCCAATCGCACGTGAGTTCGCCAGCGGTGTCGAGCTCGATTCCGTCGGGTAATCCCAGCGGCAACACGAAGACCGAATCGTCGGAGTCGGGGGTCGGGGTCATTCCCGACGGTGCCAGCACCGACGTCGTTCCCTGCCACGGCAGCCAGCCTCGCGCCGCGCACATGTGTCTGCCCGCCTCCGACGAGCTGAGTGTGCCCAGTTGGTACGCGCCGCGCAAGACCTGTTCGAGGCCGTCCATCACCGCCAACGCGAGGCCCTGTCCGCGCCAGTCCTCCCGTACCGCGACGGCCTCCAGGTAACCGCATCGCAGTGCGACGTTCTGGTGGATCATCCGACGCTGCACCACCGCGCCGTGCGCGATCAGTGCGCCGCGGACCCAGATCAGTGCGTGCATGCCGCCGAGCGAGTGCTCCCAGTCGGAGTCGGTGAAGTCGATCTCGCCGCCGCCGAACGCGTCGATGACCATGCGGCGGGCGCCCTCACGGGTTTCAGCATCGAGATCGGAGGTATGGACCAGGCGTGCGGTGTGGAGCACCCCTCGTTCCTACCAGGGTTAAGGGGACCACGACATCCCCAGGACAGCTGCAACCGGGTTTACGACGACCGTCGTGGGCGGGACCAGCGCATCCTCACGTGCTGGCCGGGGCGCACCTGAGCCAGTGCGTCGAGGTCCCGGTCGGCTACCACTCCGATCACCGGATAGCCACCCGTGACCGGGTGGTCCGGGCCGAGGATCACCGGTAAACCGTTGGGCGGCACCTGAATCGCGCCGCGGGTGGCGCCTTCGCTCGGCAGCTGCCGGTCCGGCCAGCGGTGCTGGAGGGGACGTCCCGAGAGCCGCATCCCGACGCGGTCACTGCGATCGGAAGCCACCCAGTCGGTGTGCACCAGCGCGTCGGGGTCGGTGAACCAATCGTCGCGTGGGCCGGGCACGACCACGAGTTCGAGCAGGTCCTCGACGATCGCTGCGACCGGGGCCTGGTCCAACTCGGGGAAGTCGGCGGTGTGCTCGCCGATGGTCAGCACGTCGCCGGGCTTGAGCGGCTTCGGGCCGATCGCCGACATCACGTCATGGCTGCGGGAGCCGAGCGTCGGCTCGACGTCGATGCCGCCACGGACCGCGAGATAGCTCCGCAGACCGGAGTGGGGAGCCCCGAGGGATATCACCTCACCGTCGTGGACGTAGTGAATGCTGTTGGTGCCGAACGGAAGACCGTCGACCGACGGATCAGCGTCGGCACCCGTGACTGCGATGGCGACACCGCCACCGCGCACCCGTGCCGAGAAGCCTCCGAAGGTCACTTCGACGGTGGCCCTGTCCCGCGGGTTGGCCACCAGCCGGTTGGCCAGGGTGTGGGAACGACGGTCCGCCGCCCCGGAGCGGGACACGCCCATGTGCGCCAGTCCCGGCCTTCCGAGGTCTTCGAGCAGGGCCAGCGGGCCCGTCTTCAGTATCTCGATGGTGGTCATCAGCGGCTCCTATCCGATCGCCCGGAATCGAACCCACAGGCCGGGGGTCAGCAGCGCGGGCGGATCGCGTTCGACATCCCAGAGCACCGCATCGGTACGGCCGATCAGCTGCCACCCACCCGGCGACTCACGCGGGTAGACGCCGCTGAATTCGCCTGCCAGCCCGACCGATCCGACGGGCACCCTGGTGCGGGGCTCGGCTCGGCGCGGTACGTGCAGTCGCTCGTCCCCGCCGACCAGATAGGCGAAACCGGGTACGAACCCCCCGAACCCGACGCGCATCGGGGCGGCGGTATGGGCGGCGACCACCTGGTCGCGGGACAGGCCCGCCAGGTGTGCGACCTCGTCCAGGTCCTCGCCGTCGTAGACCACGTCGATCGTCACGTCAGCTCTGAGGTCGGATGGCGTGTCGGCCGCCACCGCCTCCCGCTCGACGCGGAGGTCGTCGAGGCGCGCCCGCGTCGGTGCCTGATAGCGCGGACCAGCGAGCTCGAGCAACACCGTGCGGGAGGCCGGGACGACGTCGACGACGCCGAGGAGATCGGCGTCCCGCAACGCCTCGCACCAGGCCAGCACTTCGGCAGTACTGTCGAACTCCAGCAGCAGGGCCTGGTCACCGTAGTCGTGCACCGTGCAGAGGGACATCGCGTTAATCACTTCAGCCGAGACCGTCATCTACCCAAGCTACCCATGAGTAGCTAGTTTTCCGCAAACTTTAGGACCTCGCCAGAGGAGCCTCAGAGATGCCTCATACGGCGGGCTCGTACGTGGGCTCCTTGCGCTTGATGTAGGCGATCACGCGGTACGTCACGGGCAGCATGACGATCTCGACCGCGGTCTTGTAGAACCAGCCCAGTGCGGTGTAGACGGCGAAGTCGCGAAAGCTGGTGATGCCGATCGCGCTCGCAGCGATGCTGCAGAACACCAGGGTGTCGCCGAGCTGGCCTGCGAACGTCGACCCGACGAGACGGGCCCAGAGGTGCTTCTCCTTGGTGCGTTCCTTGATCGCCACGACGACCCAGGCGTTGATGGTCTGCCCGACGATGAAGCCGGCGAGTCCGGCGATGATCAGCTGTGTGTAGGCGTGCACGACGTTCTCGAGCGCGGCCTGGTTCTCGTAGAAGTCTGCCGCTGGCAGGTAGATCGTGACCCAGAACGCGAGTGCGGCCAGCACGTTCATCGAGAAGCCGAGGATGATCGCGCGTCGGGCCGCCTTGAAGCCGTACACCTCCGACAGCACGTCTCCGATGACGTAGGTCAACGGGAAGACGATGAAGCCACCGTCGGTGATGACGGGCCCGAAGGCCACGCCCTTGGTGGCGGTGACGTTGGAGATGATGACCAGGGCCGTGAACACCGCGACGAGGATCGGGTAATAGGCCGAGCCGATCTGTGCGAATCCTGTAACCAATCCCCGGTCGCTGCGCTCCTGCCCTCCGCCGGGCTTCCCGGGCTTCTCGGTCACCCGGTCATCTTGTCAGGTGAGCAC